>JBKOUS010000135.1:0-6536 GCA_046723505.1 Actinomycetota bacterium | reverse complement strand
ATGCCGGCACGCCGTGCAGGCACACCACTGGTTGACCGTGGCCCAGGTCGAGCACGAATGTATCGACGCCGTCGACGGTGAGTCGATAGCCCGATCGTTCGTGGGCGTCGATCACGGCGTTGACATCGGTGGCTGGTGGCTTGTCACCCGTCATCATGGCTCCTCCCCGATATAGGGCGTTGCGCGAGCGCGGGCTGGTCCGGGCCCTGTAGTCGGGGTTCTTATCAGGCGACGAGCGCCGCGAGGTTGTCGAAGGCGGCGGCCCACCCGGCCTCGGCGTGGTCGCGGCCAGCGGGGTAGTGCCCGTCGCAGAGCGTCATCCGCGTTTTGGCGCCGTGATCGTGGAACTCCACGCGGGTGATCGTGGGCTCATGCATGCCCAGCTCGGGCATCGGGTCCGAGCGTAGGACGATCAGCTCCGGCTCGACCAGCTCGACGATTTCATAGCTGATCGCGAACTCACCGCGGCCGTCACGCTGAACCATCGTGAGCTCGTAGCGCCCGCCGACACGCAGGTCGATGTGGATCCGCTCGCGCGGCGTGTCGAAGTGCTCGGGGCCGTACCACGCCGCCACCTGATCGGGGTCGGTCCATGCCCTAAACACCTGCTCGCGCGGCGCCTCGAAGATGCGCGTGATCAGGACCTCCTGATCGGCCGCTGCCACGAACGTCGGGTCATTCATGCTGCTCTCCTGTTCTCCGCAGGTGCGCCTCGAGTCGATCCATCCGGCCCTCCCACGTCGCCTTCCGCGACAGCATCCACTGCACCGCCTCATCAAGCGGATCGGCCTGCAGCCGGCTCGGCCGCCACTGAGCCTCCCGGCTGCGCAGAATCAGTCCCGCGCGCTCGAGCACCTTGAGGTGGCGCGAGATCGCAGGCAGGCTCACCGAGAACGGCTCCGCCAGCTCATTCACGGTCGCCTCACCCTCGGCGAGGCGGGTCAGGATCGAGCGTCGCGTCGGATCGGCGAGAGCGGCGAAGGTGAAGCTGAGCTGGTCGGTAGGCATTTAACCCTCCCATTAATTAACACACTCATTAAATACCGCCGGCATCCAGAACGCAACCAGACTGGGCCAGGACACCTCGTGGCGAGTCCGCGTCGCGAACGTTCAGGGCGTCGCTGGGCAACCAGTGGTAGGTATCACGGCGCGGCAGACAGCAAGGTCGCGCTGCACCGGCTAAGCGAGCTACGGCGGATCGCAGACATTCCTGCGTTGCGACGATGCCGAACGCCTGAAAGCACCATGAGGGAACCTCCCGCCCGATTTCAAGATCCGATGTGCGCACCTTCCGACCGAGGGCGGTGAGCGACGACCGAGAGCTCCAGAGGCGGGGCGCGACTATCCCTGTGCGCGGCGTTCGCTCTCGGTCTTGATCGCGGCCATAGAGTCGCGGACCGCGTGCACCCAGCTGCGGGCGACCAGATCACCCCAGGCCTGGCCGAGCCGCCAAAGGTCGGTGCCGAGCTCGCCGGTGTAGCTGAGCCGAGTCCCGTCGGCAGTCTCGTCGAAGGCGAAGGTCTCGATCACGTGTGGCACCGGGCCGCGCACCAGCCGGAAGCCCATCCGATTCGGCGGGTCGAGGGTGACAGTCTCGACGGTGACGGCCGTCAAACCGGATCCGACGGGGGTGCGGTGCGCGGCCAGCACCATCTGCCCAGCGCGTTCGAGGATCTCGACTTTCGCCCGCATGGCCCGCGGCTGCCGATCGGCGTACGGCGCGGCAGCAGCGGCGAAGACAGTCTCGCGGGGTGCGGCGATGTCTAGGCGGAGGGGGCCAAGGGGCCGGATCCGGCGACCGAGGCCCAAGTCGAGGGTGAGTCTGCCGGTGACCACGCCGATGTATGCACTGGTGGCGGCTGCGCCGGCGAGGGCGGCACAGCTGACGGCAACCAGCAGCCGGTTCATGCCCGAGGCTTCGCGGCGACAATGAGCACGCCCATGAGCATGCCATCGAGCTCCGCTGCGACGTCGCTATCGCCACGCCTGCGACGCCCTCCATCGATTGTTGAAGGCGCTGTGAGAAAGACTGACCGGCCAGACACTTCCAGACCAAAGCCTCAGCCACCCATACCAGACACCAGCCAACGTCAGCGTGACCATCACTATCGGCACGACGATCCAACGCTTCCCCTCGCTCTGATAGGTAGTAGTGAGCAACAGCAAGGGCAGATGGAAGAACGCGTTCCCCCGCGACCCGGCCTGCAAGCGGAACCGTCGCGAACGTTGGGCTATCCCAGGAATCTGTGCATGATGTGAAGGCCGACCAGCCGGCGGTCAGGGTGTCTGAAAGCTTCCGGCACGGTGGCGAGAATCGTGAAACCGAGTGATTGCCACAGGCGTACAGCGTGCTCATTGGTCTCTACGACAGCGTTGAACTGCATCGCCGCATACCCATCCTGCGCTGCGACTTCGAGGACGCGGTGGGCCAGGGCACGTCCGACACCTCTGCCAGTGGCGGTGGGGGACACCATGAAGCCTGCGTTGGCGACATGCCTGCCGGCAGCTGGCTGATTCGGATGGAGTTCGGCGGTTCCTACGACTGCACCTTCATCAACGGCGACGAGCACCCGACCACCGGGCTTGTCCATCCACCAGGCTCGTGCCGCTTCTTCACTGGTGTCAGTCGGCCAGCAGTACGTGTCTCCGGCGGCAAGGATCTGCCGCATGAATCCCCAGATCGCGGCCCAGTCCGAATCGACAGCATCACGGATCTGCATTTCGGCATCCTGACACTTGTGCCATGGCCGAGCACTGCCACCTTCGAAGGGGGCTCCCGTCGTGGATATGAATTCTGGCCGTAAACATAAATCGGCCAGCGGAACGACCGTGCGTAAGCCGAACCGCCCGCCCAAGTCCGGTTGGCGCTTCAGCATCACGAACGACTCACCGAGCTGAGGATGCGGTGCTCGGTGACCGAGTATCGCGCCGTACCGCCTAGAGGATCGCGCGCGAGCAAGGCTGGGGGACGACGTACGACGCGGAGTACCTTGCTGTTACCCAGCTGCAGGCCGACACCTTGGTTCACCGTAAATCCCGCAGGCGAAAAAAAGGCAAGGGCCTCATGCCCCTGGCACTTTCGATTAGTCCTCAGCCCTCGTCTGCACTAGGACGTAGATCGACGCCTCGACGTCTCCCGAGGACGTGCGAACGGTGGTCACGACGCGCTGGTAGCCAGGTCCCTCGAAGGCGTCCAGACGTGCCCAGTGAGCCGGCAGGTCGACCGATTCGAAGACATCAACACTGATAGCCGAGCCATCGGGATCAAGAACCAGTGCCGGGTAGCCAAGGCCGACACCCCAGCCGGCATCGACGAGCATTCCGTTGACGTGGCCCGCCAACCAGCGGCCTCTGAGCCCGTCGAGCTGATGATGGTTGGGGCGACCCGGTGCAAGGGTCCCGTACGTCGCCAAGCGATGGAGGGCCGTGTTCACGCCACGCCCATCGTCTCGCCGGCTCTCATCGTCGTTGCATTTTCACGTTGCGTCATCACGCCGCTGCCTGCAACTTGGCGACGACGTACTCGTCGACCGCCATCCGCTCGACGAAGCATGGTGCACCGCGACACGCGCCGAACACTCCATCTGGCCGATGATCAAGGCGGCGCCGATGCTGCCCGACCAACAGCGCTGCTAAAGGCATTGGCACAAAGCGCGCGTTTCCGAGAGCGGAGGTGCGCTCGAAGCCGGGTAGAGGAATCCCATCTGTCGAACGCTACAGAGCACCGACCAGGGCCGCACCTGGCGCCTACAGGTCGACAGCTGGGCCTGCCGACGAGTGTCCAGACTGTTCCGGCCAGGAACGCTCACGGGCAGGGTCACATCGGCCATCACGCCCTGCGGCCCGCAGGAACTTCCGGCTGAGCACGGCGCGGCAGTCGCCACCGGCCGATTCCAGGAGGAGGATCGGAGTCTGGCCTTGGTCATCAGATGGAGGGTCGTGAACATGTCCGGGCAGCCGCAGGATGTGGTGTTGCTGGTGGACATCGCCAATGTGATGGGAGCGCGCCCGGACGGCTGGTGGCGCGACAGGGCAGCGGCAGCGACTCGCCTGCTCAGTGGCTTGGAGCCTTTGAACGGCGCCGAAGTTACCCTTCCGGCCGGGCTTGGGCCGGTGCGGATTACGGACGTCCATGCCGTCGTGGAGGGTGCGGCCAGGTGCGCCGAGGGGCCCGCGGCGGTGTCGGTGCTCCGCGCCGAGATGGATGGCGACAGCGAGATTGTCGAGGAGGCGGATCGGCTGACAGCATCGGGGAAGATACCGCTGGTGGTCACGGCTGACCGCGGGCTGCGTGGTCGCCTTCCCGAGCGGGCGCTCATCGTCGGGCCAGGGTGGCTGAACAGCCTCCTAGGACGCTAGCGCAGGATCGCTAGCAGAGCCGATCAGGCGCGCACGCATGCGCTGGTTATTTGGCCACCTCGAGTCGGCGCACGGCTGGCCCGAATCTGCGACGGCGATGACATCGGGAACAGCTACACCCAGCGTCGCCTCAGCCGCGACTCCGGCATACCTGTGCTGGCCGGGCCACGTTTCCTGCTCGAGGGCGTAAGAAGCCGCGTTCCTGGGCGAGGGCCACGCCATCACTGGTCGGGGCGGATGTTCTGGTTGAGGTGGAAGAGGTTGTTCGGGTCCCACCGGCGTTTCAGCGCGGCGAGCCGGGCCAGCTTGCCGGCCGGATACGCTCGGCGCACGCCGGCCTCGCCTTCGTCGGCGAGCGCGTTGACGTAGACGCCGCTGGCGAACGGCTCGAGCGCCGCGCCGTAGCGGCGAGCCGCCGTGATGCGCTGGTCGTCTTCGGCGGGGTCGGTCCAAGCAGTGGAGGCGACGAACTCCACCAGCGCGTTGCGGTGGCTGAATGCGCTGTCGTCGTCGGATCTCGCGGCGATCGCGCCGCCATAACCCTGAAACGAGCCGTACGGCAATCGCGCTGGATCGACGCTTGGGTTGGCTTCCCCCCGGGACAGAAACGCATCGATCGCATCGTCGGACAGTTCTGTGAGGTAGTGACCCTTGAAGTAGCGCCGGCGCAGCCCGGGACGGTGCCACTCGTCGTCGATGCTCTGCAGGCGCAGGTAGGACAACTCCTCCACGCGCTTGGCCAGTGGCGCACCGAGACTGGCCACATGGTGCACGAGCTGCCGGGCCTCGTCGGGGCCGCCCACCCAGACAAAACCCAAGCTGGCCACCGTCCGGTTGCGTAGCTGCGCCGGCACGTCCGGCGAATCGGCCATCGTGCCGACCCAGGCCGTGGGCGTGGCCTGTGCCGGTACGTCGTTGCCGAGCAGGTCACGCCAGCGGCGCATCGCCGATGGCGCCTCGTCCAGATCGAAGGTGTGGTCGATGAGCAGCGCGGCGCTGCCGACCTCGTGAAGGCGGAACTCGAACTCGGTGACGACGCCGAAGTTGCCGCCGCCCCCGCGCAGCCCCCAAAACAGGTCCTCATGCTGCGACTCGCTGACCCGGAGTGTTGCGCCATCAGCGGTCACAACCTCGTAGCAGCTGACGTTGTCGCTGGCCAAGCCGAACCGCCTCGCTAGCCAGCCCATCCCGCCGCCGAGGGTGAGCCCGCCCACCCCCGTGTGGGAAACGTTGCCCGCCGTCGTGGCCAGGCCGAACTGCTGCGCAGCTCGGTCCAAGTCCCCGAGCAGCGCTCCACCCTGCACCCAGGCCCGGCGGGCGTCCGGATCCACCCGAACCGCGCGCAGCCCTGACAAATCGATCAACAACCCGCCGTCCGGCACCGAGATGCCCAACACGCTGTGCCCACCGCAGCGGACACCAACCTCGAGGTCGTTGCTTCGTGAGAAGTCGACCGCGGCCGCCACATCGGCGCTGCTCGCGCACCGCACCACCACTGCTGGGCGGCGGTCCACCATCGCATTCCACAGCGCACGGGCTGAGTCGTAGCCATTCTCGCCGGGCAGCATCACCTGACCGTCCACGCTGCGCCGTAGACGGTCCACATCCACGCGATCCGTGCTGATCATCTGTACTCGGTCGTCACCATTCGTCAGGCATTCGAGGGTCGGAGGGTGCCATCTCGTCCTTCTCGACATTAACCGGATTGACTCTGGCGAGGGTTCGAACTCATCGCATGATCCCGAACAGATCCGCGTACGCCGAGAGACGTGGCACACTCATGCGTGCCTGCTGGTATTCGAGGCGCCGTCCGCCCCTGGCGGAAAGAGCCCGCCACCTATCGAGGCCATCAGCACGACGGTCGGGTGCCGTGCACGAGACGATCCAGGAGGCGGGCCCCTTCATCTGGTTCGAGCAGCCCGGGCAGTTCCGGGAGTCGATCACGCGGCTGCTTGAGCGCTAGGGATAGCCGCGCCGTTCCTGAGCGAAGATCGGGCGTGTGGGTGGCTAGTGTCGTGTCTCCTGAGCTCCTTTGCGGGTGGCGTCGTTCAGGTGCGTGCATCGCAAGGCCGACGAGGGAGGAATACCGGGTCGTATGCCGACCGAGGAGAACGCCGCGAGGTGCGTGCCTGGGCGGCGCGAACCGTAAAGAGACTTGGGAGACACGACACTAGTGT
>JBKOUS010000260.1:0-9728 GCA_046723505.1 Actinomycetota bacterium | reverse complement strand
GCCTGGTTGTCCATGCCGCCACGCTACGAGGGTTCATCGCAGTGAAGGAGGGACTGTTAGTACACGGATAACGCCGCACTCCTATACCGGCTCGCGTGGTGTTTCCCTGGGTATGTGCCTTCGGCCCTACCGGAGCAGCGGGGCGTGATCGAAGGGAACCACACCATGCAGACCGTCACGTTGAACAGCGGCGTCGAGATGCGGTGCTCGGCTTCGGCGTCTTCCGGATCCCTGCCGAGCAGACCCCGATCACTCGTGAGGGTTTCGCGCGATCGAGAGCAGCCGTACACCGAGGGCGACCCGGCATGGGAAGAGCACCGCGAGGATCATGATTCTCTGGACCAGCCCTGCCCAGTCGTGAAGGGGCGCGGCGTCCGGGCGGACGAACACTGCCCCCATTACGGCAAGAGTGAGGAGGACGAGACCCGAGCCGAGCGTGTAGGGCGCCAGGCCCCGCCACGACGGGTCGTGCCGCATACGCCGTGACAGGACGATGAGGGCCGCAGGGCTGCCCAGGAAGAAGATCATTCCCCCGACAGTGTGAGCGGCCGGTGCGTAGGCAACGCCGGCAGCGTCTTCGCGCCACGGGACCGCGGCACTCACCAGGGCACCCAGGCCGGTGAGGAAGAGCAGCGCAGGTCCGACCCACCCGCCCCGCACTGGATGCATCCCTCGATGCAGCCCAATGGCATGCGCCATTGTCAGCATCCCAAATACCAGGAAGTTCAGCCGCTGGACCCACCCGTTCGGGCCCGCTTCCAGTGCGCTCACGGGTTCGACTACAGGACTGAAGTCGCCGCGCCGTAGCGCCTCCTGTGCCAAGAACACCACGGTGAAGAGGACCGGGCCGACGATGCCCGCCCAGGCCAAAGCAGGTAATGCGGACTTGCGGCGGGTGGTGGAGGACGCGACGGTTCCTCGTGTCTCAGGTTCGACTGACATGACGGCCTCTGGGGGTTGGCAGCCGCTCGATTGCGGTGCGTCTGATCTCGACGCTAGGAAGTGTGGCCCCTATCCGGTATTGGGAGTTCTCCCCAGGACGTGAGGCCGTGCTGCATGGCGAACAGCGCGGCGGCGGCCCGGCTCGAAACGCCGATCTTGGCGTAAGCGTTCTGCAGGTGACGGTCAGCGGTCTTGACCGAGATCCCCAGTCGATGGGCGACCTGCTTCGTCTGCAGCCCCTTAGCCACCATGGAGATGACCTGCGCCTCTCTATCGGTCAGCCCGGCTGGGCGGGCCATCCTCGGCACTGCTGCCCCCGCAGCCTCCAACACGGCGGCCACTGCGTTCGAGTCGATCCGCCCGGCACTGGCGGACTCACCCAGCGCCCGAGCTGCCTCCTCTGGAGACCGGGCTGCGCGATGAGGCCGCGGTTCGATCATGGTGCGGTAGGCATCCGCCACCGCCACCAGCCTCGCCGGCATCGCCAGGCTGGGTGCTGTCACCCCACGGTGGTAGCCGCTCCCATCGAGTCTCTCGTGATGAGTTCCGGCGATCGAGCCCAGCTTGGTCAACGCTAGAGATCGCGAAAGCACCCTCTCGGTGTGATAGGGGTGCAGCCGCACGCGCTCCCACTCGTCGGCAGTTAGAGCCGTCGGCTTGTTCCAGACCGACGTACCGACAGCTACCCTGCCCAGGTCGTGGACCAGTGCCGCACGTCGAACCGCGACCACGTCGCCGGAGGCCAGGTCGAGTCGCGTGGCAGCGGCCCCAGCCAGCTCCGCGACGGCTGCCGAATGCCCGATGAAGTAGGAGGAGATGAGATCGGCGAAGTCGCCCATTGCGGCCAGCGCGCGGTCGACCTCGTCTCCCCGGAGCATGAGCATTTCCCCCGGTTCCCGCGCAAGCATCTCCGACCACACTGAGCCTGAGTCATCGAACGCCAGGATGTCCGGCAAGCCCTTCGCGAGAACCGTAACCACATCAGGGTCGAACGCCTTCCCCGAGCGGTCTCGCACCACCCTGAGGACATGGTCGGTGCCGCCAAGCAGGTACTGGAACGTAGCGTCGCGGGCGACGTGCATGATCCGCAGCGCAACCTGAAGCTGCTCACCCCCGAGTCCGCGCGGAGTGCCTGTACCGTCCCACCGCGCGGTGAAACCTCGGACGAGGTCGCGGACGTCCCTCCGCATCCCGAGTCTGTCGCAGAGCATCTCGGCGACCTCGCACATCGCGACGATGTGCCTCTGATGGCCGCGGACCGCGCCAGGGAGCCGAACGGTACCCTGCATGGCCCGCACGAGAGGAGGGCTGTCCGGGTCGCCCAACGCCTTCATGATCCCTACCAAGGTCTCGGCCCGAGACCCGAACATGACCGGGTTGAAGTACTTCAGCAATGCCCCGTCGGCGAACAACGCCGAGGCGATCTCCGCATCGGTGGTACATCCCGCGAAGGCCAAGAGGCAGCCGTAGTACGTCTGGTTCGCCGCCGCGGCGTCCACGCCCATCCGCTCCGCTAGGCGCATAGCGACCACGGTGCTCTGCAACCCATGTTCGAAGGGAAAACCCATAGCAAGGTCGGTGGCGAGGCAGAATGACCCGATCACCTCAGCCGTGCGGACCTCATCTGGTTCCGGGGCCACGTCGACCACAGCGCCGACGCTACTCTCCCGATGCAGGTCTGGGCGGTCTCAGCCGAGACGTGCCGTGGCCCTGAGGCGGTCCGAGATGCGGCAGCTCCAGCCCTCGCCGCGGGTCTTGCTGTCCGACTCATAGGCTTGACGAAAGCGAACTACCGTCATCCTGGAGAGCTGGCGCGGAGCCTTCCTCGGTCGGAACCATCGGCAGGTCCGAGCTGCTCTCTCTACTGTGATCGGCCACCGGACCTGTCTACGTGTTAGACCCATGCCTCGGCGTCATTAGGGCGCAGCGTAGAACTGGGGCATGGAAACCTGGGACACCATCCGGGCGCGTCGTAACGTGCGCCAGTACACCGACCGATCGATAGCCCGTGAGGACCTCGAACGCATCCTCGAGGCCGGACGGCGAGCGCCCTCAGCGAGCAACTGGCAGCCGTGGAACTTCGTGGTCGCGACCGACCACGCGCAGTTAACCGAGCTGGCAAAGGTGTGGCGCGGCGCAAGTCATATAGCCCGGTCGGCGGCAACGGTCGCCCTGATAGCCCGGGAGCCGGAGGACGCAAGACACCGCAACCTGCTGATGTACGACCTCGGCCAGGCGACCGCGATCATGATGTTGGCGGCGGCCGACCTCGGCATCGGATCCGCGCACGCGGGCTCGGCGGACCAGAAGCAGGCGCGGCGCGTGCTGGATTTTCCTGACGGCTACCTCTGCGTGTACCTGATCGGATTTGGTTACCCGGCAGACCGGCCGCTGCGGCCGCTCGTCAGACTGGACCGCCGGCCCTTCCAGGAGGTTGTGCACTGGAGTCGCTGGTGAGAACGCCCGGCACTGGCAGCTTCGTCGACACTTCGCTATCTGCTGCCCAATCGGCCTGAGCGACTCAGTCCGCACCGGACTGGCCGCGAAGGTTGTACGACGACGGCTCCATCGGTCTCTGAAGCGCCCTCAGCGTCTGCGACACGCCGAGGCTGGTCGTGGTGAGTCAGCGTCGGGTGTCCCAGGAGTCACACCAGACGTTGTCGTTATACGTGCCGGTGAACGCGCTGCGCCCGACCAGTTTGGCCACGAGCGCTTGCACCGTTTCTTTCGTCGGGGTGTGGGCGTTGATCGCCGTCCTCACCATCGGTACGTCGATCAGGTGGTTGGGCATGTTGAGCGAGACGAAGACCGTGGGCACCTCAGCCGCGTACCACGGCATCTCCGGCCCCATTGGCATCGACCACTTGATCCGCAGCGCGCCCTGCTGGGCGAAGTCGGACACATTGGCCAAGATCAAGGCGGCGTCGTACTTCTCGGCGTAGCCCTCGGTCTCTGCGGAAATGAACGTCTGCATATCAGGTCGCTGCCCTTCGGCGGCTAGTTCCTGCACCGTCTTGTACACACTCACCTCGAACCCGGCAGCAGTCAGCTCCTCAATCGCGACACGTTTGAACTCCGGTGTTACCCCGGTGAAGTCGGGGGCGCTTTCCAGGCAGTAGAGACGGAGCCGCCGGTGCCGGGTCGGATCCAGCGGCAACGTTCCCGCGGTGTCCTTGAGCAGCGCAATGGTCCGGTCCGCAATCCCAGCTGCAATCTCGTGGTGCTCCGCGCAGCCGATCACATCCAGCTCCTCGACTGGCGGTACCAGATCGTCCTTGTCGCGCTGATGCAGACCGAGTTTGGCCTTCAGGCCGAGGATACGAGTGAGCGCGTCGTCAAGCCGTCCTGCGGTGATCTCACCTGATTGGACGGCATCACGAACGAAACCGAAGTCCTCATCGTGGTTGCGGAAGAACAGAATCATGTCGCAGCCGGCCGTGACGGCTTGCACCACCTGGCGCTTGCGAGGCAGGGCTGAGGTAAGTCCCACCATGATTGAGGCGTCCGTGAGGATGACGCCGTTGAAGCCAAGGTCGTTTCGGAGCAGATCGGTCAGCAGTTCAGGTGAAACCGTCGCCGGCAGGATGTCGGCGTCTTTGATACCCGGGCGAAGCTTGCGAGAGTATTCCGGCAACATGATGTGGCCGACCATGATCGACTCGATGTGCACCGATTCCCCACTCCCAGATCTTCCGATAGCTGGCGTCCCACTCCTCCACCGAACAGTCGTTGTAGGAAGTGACGACGTGCTGATCGCGTTCATCGCGGCCATCACCAGGGAAGTGCTTCATGCACAACGCCATCGGGCGGTCGCCGGCGCCCTCTCGGACACCATCGCAATAGGCCTGAGCATAGGTGATCACGGTCGCATGGTTGTTGCCGAAGGCCCGGGTGGCGATCACCGTATTGCGCCAGTTCGAGTGGATGTCCACTATCGGTGTGAAAGCCCAGTTGCAGCCCAAAGCCCGCGACTCCCGAGCGCCGACCAGGCCCATCTGCCGGGCTGCGTCGGTATCAAGGGTGGAAGCGGTCTGCAACGGAGTTGCGACGTGCGTGCCATCACTGCAGGCGCCGTTGCCGCCAGCTTCAATGTTCGATGCGACCAATAGGGGTATCTTCGACCGGCTTTGAGCGTGCCGGATATGGGCCTGGATGCTGGCCGAGTCGGTGTGGTTGTAGCGCATACCTCCGGGGTGATAGCTGTCGACGATCTGGTTCACGAAGTCGTCGTCGAAACGGTTGTTCAGGTTGATGAACAGCTGCCCGATTCTCTCGTCTTCAGTCATCGAGTCGATGGTGCTTCGCACCCAGCTGATCGCTTCAGCATCCAACCCGTACGGAGCGGCGCGAAGGTCCGGCTTGCTCCTTCTGACTGGTTCGACATTGCCGCTTTCCGGTCTGCCGGCCGACCGATCAGCCTCCTCCCCCACCTGAACCGGGTCCGTAGTCTCGTCATTCATGCTCATGACAATGCCCCCATTCTTGGTTCGAGGAGAAACAGCAGGTCGAGCCCGGCGGGCAACTACCCAGGTTCGATCCCGGGCATTATGGCGGAGGGCAGCAGCCGATCCGGATGAAGGCCGAGTGGAGAAGGGGTGGACATATCACAGATCCTTGCGCCAGCGCCGGCGCAGCGCATAGGCGGCGGCCTTCGGCTGCCGATCGCGGGTGAAGACGCCCTTCTTGTTTCCCCCGACCCGCATGATTCCTGATGTGGTAGTGAAATCGGCGAAGTTCCAAACCTGCTCACCGACAACGGCATCGATGCGGTCGAAGACTCGATGGTTCATATCCAGGTAGTCCACCTGGTACTCCTCCGTCCATGGGCTGGCCTCGAGGGAATGCAGACCGGGATAGGTGTCCGCGCCGTATTCGGTGATGATGATCGGCTTGCCTTCACTTGCCCAGGCTTTGAGCTCGTCCTCCCATGCCAACTCGGCCGCAGCAAGATCGCCGGTGTTGACATACCAGCCGTAATAGCGGTTCAGCATCAAAACGTCACCGAACTGGGAGACCCGGCATTTCCCATGGGGTGCCAGCATTACGTTGACGAAGCCGACGGGCCGAGTCGGATCGGCCTGGCGAGCGACGTCGAACAGTGGCTGGAAGTACTTCTCCGCTTCCTCGGTGTCCGATTCCGGCTCGTTCGCGATGCTCCACAACACGACGCTTGGATGATTCTTGTCCCGAGTGATCAATTCTCTGATGGCCTGCGCGTGCACCTGCCGTGTTGCGTCGTTGGCGGTCTCTGGCGAGAAGGTCTGGTAGCCCTGTCCGCCGAAGATTCCACCGCCCAGTCCCATGTTCAAGCCGACGGCGGCCGTCTCATCGATGAGTACGATGCCCTGTCGGTCGGCGTAGTCCAGAACATCTTCGGCGTACGGATAGTGCGATGTTCGGAACGAGTTGGCGCCGATCCATTTCAGCAGCTCGAAATCATGCACCAGGTAGGCATCGTTGTGGCCTTTGCCGATCACCGGTACGTCCTCATGCTTGCCAAAGCCGGTGAAATAGAACGGCTCGCCGTTGATCAAGAAACGAATTCCGTCCACCTTGACGGTGCGTACGCCGACGCTTTGGACGTAGCTGTCCACGACGGTGTCCCCGCGCACTAGCTGAACCTCTAGCTCATAGAGGTAGCCATCTCCCGGAGCCCACTTATGCACGCCTGGAACACTCAACGTGCCGCTCGGGCGGGTGTTCGTTGTGACCTCCGCTCCGTCGGCGTCCCGCAAGATCACCCTGGTCTCGACATCATTGGTCCCCTCCGCTTCGACCGTGTATCCGATCACGCCGTTGTTGCCGTCGAGGTCAGTAGTGACCGTGACGTCTGTGATGTAAGTCGGGTCGGTGGAGTAGAGCCAAACGGTGCGGTGGATTCCGGCGTAATTGAAGAAGTCGTGCCAGTAGCGCTGCCGTTTACCAGCAGGGGTGTCTTCGATGACGCCTGGTGGGATCGACTGCCAATGCAGCGTGTTGTTGACCAACGCTGTGATGCGCACCTGCTGACCGGCAACAACATGGTCGGTGATATCGGCCTCGAACGGGGTGTAGCCGCCCTCGTGCGACACCACCTCAACGTCGTTGACCCAGACAGTGGCTCGGTGGGTTGCCGACTCGAAGTGCAACACGACGCGCCGGCCCTGCCAGCCACGCGGCACCCAGACATTGGTCTGGTACCAGACGTCGCCGAAGTAGTCACGGACCGCAGCGTCGGCTGCGATGTCATTGAAGCTGGCCGGCACTGCCATCTGCCGGGAATCCGGCAACGACCGGCTGAACCAGCGGGCCGAGCGGCCCTCGTCATCTGGGTCCAGTCTGAACTGCCACAGACCGTCCAGGCTCTTCCGCTCGCGGGTACTGGTGTCTTGAGGTCGCAGCATGGAAGCTCCTTCGCCTTGGCCGCTGACGTGCTATCCCCATTCAATCGAGTTCGGAGAAGATCCCTCCAGTTGTTGCTGGTTGTTGCTGGTTGTTGCCAGTCGGTACTGACATCGCAGTCAGCACCGGCTCTCATGTAACAGCCGCCTTTAGCACTTCATCCCGGTTCAGTGTTGGGATGAGGCTCGTCGGTTGCGTTCTGGGTCAGGGACGCGTTGTCGAGATCAAGCGCCTGCAGTGCCCGGGCGACGATGTCCGCCGGTGTCCCTTGGATATCGACGCTGACTCCGTCTTCATCAAGGGTCAGTGGTTCGAGGGTGTCGAGTTGGGAGGCGAGGAGGCTGGACGGCATGAAGTGATCACTACGGGCGCCCAGCCGAGAACCGAGGAGGGCTCGGCTGCCGCTGAGGTGCAGGAACCTGACTCGCGCATTAGCGGTCCGCAAGATGTCGCGATAGCTGCGGCGCAAGGCCGAGCAGGTGATCACCTGGTCGCCTTCGGTCTGGTCGATGCGCTGGGAGATCCCGCGCAGCCACGGTTCGCGGTCCGCGTCGGACAGCGGTGTTCCAGCGGTCATCTTGGCCACGTTCTCCGGAGGGTGGAGATCATCGCCTTCAATGCGCGTCCAGCCGAGCTGTTGAGCAAGCAATTGCGCAACGGTGCTCTTGCCCGAACCGGCGACGCCCATCACCACGATGACGGTCTTGCCCAAGTTGCGGGGCGGTTCCGGCATGGTCATCCGTCGAGCCCGGCTGTCCGCACCGCTCGGCTGTCTGGTTCTCCGATCGAGCTGTTGCTCATTTCCACGATGGAGCCCATGAGGTCAGCTTGCCTCCCCCAGGTGCGCGCCACAAGGACGTGCCGTCCTCACCGTGGCGTTCGCCCGATTCTCCATCGAGAGGACCGGGCGATCGTTTAGTCGGGCCGTGTATACGGCGTTGGCTGGCGTAAGGTACGCCTCCGCATACTCGTGGTAAGCGTTCACAGGTGCCAGCTTTCAGGCTCGGTCTCGTCGCAGATCTGCTTGAACCGCTGATCGTTCAGCGGGTACTTGATGAAGATGATCATTGCGATGGCAAGGGCCGGCAGCAGACCGATGGTGGCGCTAATCGCGAAGATCGCGCTGGCGGGCTGAACCGGACTCGGGTTAGTGGCGTACGAACCAACCCGTCTTCAAAGAGTGATCGCGGCCTTGAGGACGTTGATCTTGGCGAACAGCTGGTAACCGAACGGGCGGAAGGGCACGCTGATACACCGATCGCCCTCGATGTGGGCTAGCCGCCTGCATATGGTCGACTTCAGGGACTGGGATCGTGAAACGTTAAGTCGCGGGCGCGGCTGCTCCTCAGCCTGCTCTGGCTCACGACTCCCGAAGCGGGGCTGCGGCGTCGACCTCTACGGCCGCCTCGCTACGGTCGTCTTTGATGCCGTGGCGGGCGTGGAGCTCCCTAACGATCTCGCGGAACCGGGTGTCGGTTAAGGGGTACGCCAGAAAGATGAGCGCACCGAGGAGAGCAAATATTGCCGGACCGAGACCCACCAGCCCGCGGATCGTCAGTAGGACGGAATCACTTTGTTCCGGCGCTTTGGCCACAAAGCCGCCGAGGGCCAGCGCGTAGCCTGCGACTGCCCCAGCAACTGCCTGCGAGACCTTTCGGAAGAAGGAATAGATCGCATACGTGGCGCCCTCGGTACGCTTCCCCGTCTTGTACTCTCCGTACTCGACCGCGTCGGCCTCAAAGGCGAAGAGCAACGACATCGACAAATTCTGGAAAAGGCCGAAGACGAAGAATGACAGGACGACGATCGGCAGGCTCGCGGGCATGAAGAAGATCCAGATGCCCATCACGATGAGGCCCGCCGCGCCGATGAGGAACGTCTTCTTCTTGCCGATGCGGGCAACGAACCTGGGCACAACGGGCACCGCTACGAAGGTGGCCAGCGAGGTAGCGAGGACCATCCAGATCAGCTGGGTCGAGTTGCCGAGGATGTAGGCCGCAAAGTAGGCCTGGGACGCCTGCAGCCCGAAGATCCCGGTGAGGAAGATCAGGTTCGAGACGCACAAGATCAGCAGCGGGCGGTTCTGCCTGACAGTGTCAATGGTTTCCTTGATCGTGACCGGCTTTACCTCGTGGACGACCTGCTCCTTGCAGCTGGCGAAGCAGAACAGGTAGAGGGCGTACCCAATGACGGCGAAGACAATCGTTACCGTCGTCAAGAAGGTTTGCAGTTGCTCGGGTTGGGTCTTGTAGCGAGTGATCTGGGGAGCGATCACCACGACGAGAACCAAAATGCCGAGGATCGGTCCCACTGAGCGCCAGATTCCCAGGCGCGAGCGCTCCACCGGATCCTGGGTCATCGCGGTAGCCAGCGAACCGTACGGGATGTTAGTCAAGGAATAGAGG
>JBKOUS010000179.1:0-8049 GCA_046723505.1 Actinomycetota bacterium | reverse complement strand
CGACTTCGACCTCTCGACTCATACCGAGCACTCCGGGGTTGATCTGTCCTACCTGGACCCGGTAACCGGCGAGCGATACGTGCCGTACGTCATCGAGCCAGCGGCAGGCCCGAATCGCGCGATGATGGCATTCCTGGTCGAGGCATACGACGAGGACGAGGCGCCCAACACCAAAGGCGGGGTCGACAAACGTACGGTGCTGCGGCTCGATCCGAGACTGGCGCCAGTGAAGGTTGCCGTGCTGCCGCTGTCCCGAAACGAAGCCTTATCGCCCAAGGCTAGAGACTTGGCCATGCGGCTCCGGCAGTTCTGGAACATCGACTTCGACGACGCCCAAGCCATCGGCCGCCGCTACCGCCGACAGGATGAGATCGGTACGCCGTACTGCGTCACGGTCGACTTCGACACCCTCCACGACCAGGCTGTCACGGTCCGCGAGCGCGACTCGATGACCCAGGAGCGAGTGTCAGAGGACAAGGTGACCGAGTACCTCGCACAGCGGCTTCTCGGTTGCTAACTACCACCCTCTGCCACGCCGACTTGTCAGAATCCAGTTCGCCTATAGCTCAACTGCCTTCTGACAAGTCGGCGTTGCACGTGGGGCCCATTGAGGTTGATCCTCCGGTGGTGCTGGCGCCGATGGCGGGCATCACCAATGCAGCGTTTCGGCAGTTGTGTCGCGAACAGGGCGCTGGGCTCTACGTCTGCGAGATGATCACCTCCCGCGGATTGGTGGAGCGGGATCGTAAGACGAAGTCGATGCTTCAGTTCGACCCTGGGGAGAGCGTACGGTCCGTTCAGCTCTACGGCGTCGACCCTGCGATCATGGCGCGCGCGACTGAAGTCTTGTGCAACGAATACGGCGTTCATCATGTCGACCTGAATTTTGGTTGCCCCGTCCCGAAAGTCACTCGCAAGGGTGGGGGAGCGGCGCTGCCGTACAAACGGGATCGGCTTCGGATGATCTTGACCGCAACGGTCCGAGCAGCCGCGCGGTACGGCGTACCGGTGACGATGAAGACCCGGATCGGGATCGATCATGATCATCAGACCTTCTTGGATGCTGGCCGGATCGCCGAGGAGTCCGGATGCGCGGCCATAGCGCTCCACGGTCGAACCGCACAGCAGGCGTACGCCGGGCAGGCGGACTGGGACGCTATCGGCGAGCTGAAAGAGCACGTCGCCATCCCGGTGCTGGGCAACGGCGACATCTGGGAAGCCGCCGACGCGCTGCGCATGATCTGCCAGACCGGGGTTGACGGCGTGGTCATCGGACGCGGCTGCCTTGGCCGACCTTGGCTCTTCCGCGATCTGGCCGATGCCTTCGCCGGACGTCAGACCCGGACCCTTCCGAACCTTGGTGAGGTGAGGAAGATGCTGCGCCGCCACGCCGAGCTGCTCATTGGCCTGTCAGACGAGCCGCACGGCCTGAGCGACCTGCGCAAACACATGGCCTGGTACTTCAAGGGTTTTCCCGTCGGCGGTGAGCTGCGACGCCGCCTGTCGATGGTCTCCTCGCTCGCCGAGCTCGACGACCTGCTGACTCAGCTCGACCCCGACGTCAGCTTCCCCACCTCGGAGCTGGGATCGCCACGGGGACGGCAAGGCGCGCCGCGCACCACAGTTGCGCTCCCTGATGGCTGGCTAGGTGACAGCTCCGGTTGTGATCTTGATCTGGCGGCAGCGGAGCTGGGCATCTCCGGTGGCTGACGAAGTCACTCCCCGCGCCAAGGCATGGGCTGACACCATGACTGGTCACCTTGGGGGCGACCTGGTACTCGCCCACTCAGGTTCCCAAGCCCGCCCCGGACCGGGACCAATCGTGCGTCGGGAACTTCGAGAGCAGCGCGAACGAGCGATGCTCCGCCCTGGCGCCGCATTTGCCGACGGCGCAGGAAGTCGGGCCATCGCGGAGGAACCTGATGAGGAGCGCACCTGCTTCGAACGTGACCGCGATCGGATTGTGCACTCCACTGCCTTCCGGCGCCTGGCCGGCAAGACCCAGGTTGTCGTCTTTCCAAGCGACCATCAGCGCACCCGGTTGACCCACGCGCTCGAAGTGGCGCAAGTCGCGACGTCGATCGCCCGCGGTGTCGGCGTCAACGTGACGCTGACCGACGCGATCGCCCTCGGACACGACTGTGGTCATGGGCCCGGCGGACACGCAAGCGAGGATGCCTTTGACATCTTCATTCCCGAGGGATATGACCACGGCCCCTGGGGAGCCGACGTCGTGCTGCAAGGCCTCAACCTGTGCACCGAAACCCTAGACGGGATCCGAAACCACTCCTGGTCCCGTCCCGCACCGCTCACCGTTGAGGGCAATATCGTCAGCTGGGCCGACCGGATCGCCTACTGCGCGCACGATCTCGAGGATGCCATCCATGCCGGGATCGTGGCGCCGGATGATCTTCCTGACGAAATCGTCGCAGTGTGCGGACGAACACGACGGGAGCAGCTGAACGCTTTTGTCCGGGCAGTCGTACGGGCGGTCGAAGAGCATGGCGAGGTGGGGATGCCTCCGGACGAAGCTGGGGCGCTGTCAGCGCTCCGAGCATTCAACTATGAACGCATCTACGTGCGGCCCGCCTCGCTGGCGCAGTCACGCGCGGTGGTCGAGGTGCTGCGTGCACTGGTCGAGCATTACAGCGATCGGCCAGACCTCATGCCAGACGGTCGCGAGATCTCGGCGCTGTCCGACGCTGCGATACGTGCGGCCGTGACCTACGTGGCTGGAATGACCGACAGGTACGCCTTTGACATGGCGGTGCGCCACCTCGACTGGCCACCTGAGCGGCTACCACGCGGCATCGACCGGGACATTTGAATCCCGGTTAGCGCTGCGATAGCGCCTGGTTGAGGCTGGAAAGACGCGGGCTTACCAAACCGCCGTACAAGGGGTCCGGATCGTGTTGTAATCGGCCGGTGGAGGAGCGGGTACGCGGCATCAGCCGGCTGTCGTACGCCTGGCGGATCGCCGCAACCGTGCTAGGAATCGGGCTGCTGCTCAACGGTTCATTGCGCATGAGTGATGACGCGTGGCCTTTCGGACCGCTGTCGCAGTACGCGTTTTCACCGGCCAAGGATGCGACCATCGTGATCACCCGAGTTGAGGGTCTGCTCGCAGACGGACGGCGCATCGACCTCCCGCTGCGCGTGGAATCGGCAGGGATCAGCCGCGCGGAGATCGAAGCGCACATCCCCGAGATCACCGCTCACCCGTCATTACTCGTATCCGTGACTGATGGGTGGACTTCCCGGCACAGGTCAGAGCCGGCGTTGCTGCGGGTCTGGCTGGTTCAAGATCAGACACAACTCGTGGACGGTCGCGTTGGCCGAAGCCGTCTCGTGGAGCTCGCCACCTGGGAGGTGCACTCGTGAGGACGTTGCGGTCGGGGGTCTCCTGGTTCATGCCGGTTGTTCCGGAGTCGCGGGTGGCCGTGCTGCGCACCGTGCTCTACCTGTTCGTGATCATCGACATCCATCTCTTTGTGCGGGACCCCATCCCGCTCAGCAGACATCCCGAGCTCTACCAGCCGCTGATGATCGAACGCCTGTTTCACCTGCCTGCACCCAGTGTGCCGTTGACGATCACGCTCTACCTGATCTTGATTGTCGGTTGTCTGTTGGCTGCGGCGAACGTCTTGCCCCGGCTGGCCGGTGGGGTGGTGGCTGCAGCCTTCACCTGGTGGACGGCAATCGGCATGAGTTACGGGAAGGTCGACCATGATCATCTCGCGCTCGTGGTCGCCTTGTGGCTATTGCCTACTGTGGGAGTGATCGCGGATCGGTGGCGCAGCGTGGAGGGCTCCGCGCAGGCCGGATGGGCACTGAGGTGCATCCAAATCTGTGTGGTCTTTACCTATTTCTTGTCCGCACTCACCAAGATCCGCAGTGGCGGCTGGAGTATCACCAGCTGGCCGGAGAGCTCGATTCTGATGTGGGCGATCATCCGGCGGCCACACGGGCTCGGTCAGTTCCTACTGCCTTATCCAGAGCTGCTTCATCTGATGCAGTGGTTCTCCTTCCCCGCTGAGCTGACGGCGGTGGTGGTCTTGTGGCTGCGCGGCCGAGCGCTGCTCGCCGCGGCGGTGTTCTGGATGGGGTTCCACGTATTCACCGTGGCGATCTTGTACATC
Organism: Actinomycetota bacterium; assembly: GCA_046723505.1. Classification (GTDB taxonomy): domain Bacteria; phylum Actinomycetota; class Actinomycetes; order Propionibacteriales; family Propionibacteriaceae; genus Microlunatus. Next base: position 3,910 of record JBKOUS010000179.1, on the reverse strand, counting down.
CATTTCGCGCCTACTGCGATTTGCTGGCTCGCCTTTGCGCCGTTAGAGCGCCTTGGTCCCTGGCTGCGTCGGGTCAAAGCCAGGCGGGGGGAGCGCGCAAGCAGGAGATCCACCGGGCATCCGGTGCCTGTTCTTCGCGATCACGCGGTAGACAGTGGCGGCTAGTGCGCGAATGATGGGCAGTTCCATGACACGGCCCGCAATCCCGTACGCACCGCCGCGGAATTTGAGCCATTCGGCAAAGGCGGCTGCACCGCCGTAGATTGTGCCGTCGGTGCTCACCCACAGAGCCTCGCGCTGGGTGCGCGCCGCCGTCGTGCCCAGCGCAGCCAGATCGGTGAACTGCCAAGGGATGAGCCGGGCGCTCGGCCCCTGCGGACGGTGTAACCGCCTGGCCAACCAGTGCGCGCTCGAGGTACAGAATGCACAGTCTCCGTCGAAGATGAGCCAGGGCACATCACGAACCGCCGCCACACCCAGCAACCTACCGCGACGCCCCTCGTCCGGTTGGCGACTACTTTCGGCTGAGAACGCCGCATCGTCACGGCCGGAACATAGACTCCCGTCCGTGGGTGGGCGGATCAACGAGGAAGACATCGCCGCCGTACGAGACCGGGCTCGGATCGACGAAATAGTCGGCTCCTACGTCACCCTCCGCAGTGCGGGCGGCACCATGAAGGGTCTGTGCCCATTCCACGACGAGAAGACTCCCAGCTTCCAGGTCACACCCTCACGTGGGTACTGGTACTGCTTTGGTGCCTGCGCCGAGGGTGGCGATGTCATCGACTTCATGCGCAAGATCGACAACCTCAGCTTCATCGAGGCAGTAGAGCGGCTCGCCGATCGCGTGGGCATTCAGCTGCGATACACCGACGATCGAGGCTCCCGACCTGAGCCTGGTGCCCGCACACGCATGGCGGAGGCGCTCCGGCTGGCTGCGGAGTTCTTCGTCGAGCAACTTGGCATCCCTGACGGCGTTGTGGCTCGGCAGTTTCTGAGCGAGCGAGGCTTTGACCGCCAGGCGGCGGAGCGGTTCGGGGTCGGGTTCGCTCCACGGGACGGCCGCGCCCTGCTGCAGCATCTGCGCGGCCGCGGGTTCCGCGACGTGGAGTTGGTGTCGGCCGGACTGGCACGCGAGTCTGGTTGGGACTTCTTCCAGGGCCGCGTGATGTGGCCGATCCGCGACTCTGGGCGGCAAGTCGTGGGCTTCGGGGCGCGCCGTCTGTTTGAGGACGACCGAATGCCGGCGAAGTACATCAACACCCCAGAAACCCTTCTATACAAGAAATCTCACGTGCTCTATGGGCTGGACCTTGCTCGCACCTCGATCAGCAAGAAGAGCCAGGCGGTTGTGGTTGAGGGCTACACCGACGTCATGGCGGCTCATCTGTCCGGCGTCGACACGGCAGTCGCGTCGTGCGGTACCGCCTTTGGTGATGATCATGCTCGGTTGTTGCGCCGGTTGATGGGCAATCATGACGCGTTCCATGGTGAGGTGATCTTCACCTTCGATGGTGATGCGGCGGGACAGGCGGCTGCGCTGAAGGTCTTCGCAGGTGACCAGAATTTTGTGACCCAGACGTATGTGGCGATCGAGCCGTCTGGTCTCGACCCATGCGACCTGCGACTGCAGCGCGGAGAAGCGGCCGTACGCGAACTCGTCGCACGACGGATGCCGCTGTACCGGTTCGTTATGAGCAATGTGCTGAAGCAACATGATCTTGATCGGGCTGACGGCCGACTTGCGGCACTGCGGTCAGCCGCCCCGCTGGTCGCGAGCATCAGGGACAACGCGCTCGTGTCTGGCTACGCGCGCGAGCTGGCCGGCTTACTCGGCATGGACGTCGAGGAGGTGCGGAGGGAGGTGATGCAAGCGGCGAACCGGTCGAGCCGCCGGCGCACCAACGGAGGCTCCCCGGCAGCAGCCGCCAGGCCGGTGCCCGAGCTGGATGCTGGGCGCTTACCGGGAATGCAGGTGCAGTTGCCTGATCCGCACGATCGGTTGCTCGCTACCGAGCGGGAGACTACCAAGCTGCTGATTCAGAACCCGGACCTGTTTCACGAAGCCTGGGATGGCCTCACCTCAGCCGACTTCACCCATCCCGCGTACGCCGCGGTCTTTGGCGCCGTAGAAAAGGCGGGGGCGGAGCTTGGTGGCGCTGGATTGAGGGCAAACACCGAGTGGGTGCATCGAGTATCACAGGCATGCGAGGCGGAGGAGATCCGATCATTGGTCGCGTCGCTGGCCGTCGAGATGCTGCCGGTGCACGGAGAGGTGACCGTGCGCTACGTGATCGCGAACTCAGCAGCGCTTCAGTTGCTGACAGTTATGCGTACGATCGCAGCCCTGAAGTCCAAGTTGCAGCGTACGAATCCCGTTGACGAGCAGCACAAGTACAACCAGATGTTTTCGGAGCTGGTGGTGCTGGAGGCGCGTCGCAAGGCATTGCATACCCGCAGCATTGGCGCCGAGGATTGACTTGATCGTTCGCGAGCTTCGGTAATCGCGCAGCGCTGGCTGGCAGCGAAAGAGCAGGCATGCCACAGTGGGATGGCCTATTTCCCGCTCATCGCCTGCGAGAAAGCGAGGAAGACAGCGCCTGGTTATGCGCGATGCGCGAGGGACAGAGGATTGATGCACTGCTCCAGCATCGCGCTGGGGCCGGGTTATCCACAGATTTCGGGTTATAGGTGTTGCGAGCGGCACCGGCTGGCTCAGAGTGTCGGCGTGACCGGACTTTCCGACGACGCGACCAACGAACCGCTGCTGACGCATGCCGAGGTTGTCGAGCTGCAGCGCGCCATAGAGGCTGGCTTGCTGGCACGTGACGCGCGAATATCTGGCGCCGGCTTCGCAGACGCGACGGACCCGGAGTTGAGACTTCTCGAAGAGCAGGGAGCGCTGGCTCGGCAGCGATTCATCCGAGCCAACTTGAGGCTGGTAGGGATGGTCAGTCGACAGTTTGCGTCGCGTTGCGAGCTCGGAGCTGCTGAACTGTTCCAGGAGGGGTGCATCGGGCTTCCCACTTGTCAACCACCTACCGGTAGCTCCCGGTGCACGTGCCTGAGTGCCAACCCGTCAATCATGTTGCGCTCGCACAGCTCGAAAGTGTCGATTGCTTCTGAAATCCCGGTCATGGTCAGGTTGAGGCCAGGACCTCAGCGAGCACATCAATCAGCAGGACGTACGCCTGGCCACCAAGCCTTGGCGCAGGGCCTGCACGTGCTGGACGGAATTGGCGCTGCCGGCTGGGAGACCCGGATGTGTCTGTTCGGACGCCAATCTCTGATGGCATGCCTGGCATGCCGCCGAAGTCATCCAGGAGATTCCCGCAGCCGCCGAAGAAGACCGCCAGTCTGTACAAGCGTCTGTCGCTGACTCCAGACGAGAAGAGCACGTCTCTGGAATCCGAGGAAACCGCCATGCGCCGCCTTGCAGCTGACCTCGGTCTGAGGATCGTCGCAATCCATACGGACATCGAATCTGGCGCAAGCCGTACGCGTTCCGGGTTCCAAGACTAGCTCGATGATGCCAGGAAGGGTCGTGTCGATCATCTGCTGGCGTGGCATTTCGACCGCGTCGAACGTGGCGGACTGGCTGCGATCGGTGCCTTCTTGGACACCGTGAAAGGTATCGACACCCAGGGCCGCAGCTCGCACCATCCGCCGCGATTCCTGTCAGTTAACGATGGTCTGGACTCGACAGACTCTAACTTCGATCTCAACATCGGTATTAAGGCCATCATCGCCCAGGAAGAACGCCGCCGGATCTCCGAGCGCGTGAGCCGCAGCAAGCAAGCACTACGCGACATGCAGCGGTTTGGAGGTGGGGTTCCGCCTTTCGGCTGGACATCGATCCCTAATCCTGTCGTCGACGACAAGGGAGACCCCATCGGCCGCGTCTTGGCAC
>JBKOUS010000030.1:0-7711 GCA_046723505.1 Actinomycetota bacterium | reverse complement strand
TGATCATGGCGAAAGGGAAACACCCGGCTCCATTCCGAACCCGGAAGTTAAGCCTTTCAGCGCCGATGGTACTGCACGGGGGACCGTGTGGGAGACTAGGACGTCGCCGGACAAACAACACCTCAGGGTCGGTCATTCGTGGCCGGCCCTGAAGTGTTTTTGAGCCTGGGTGATCAAGATAACCAAAGCAGCGATTCGGCTTCGTCGGCGGCACGGGGCTGATGCGCCGCTTCCCATGCCAGTACCTCCGCGAATCGTCGTGCTGCTGCCAGGTATTGGGGGCGTTTCAGAATTTCTGTGATGGCCGCTGCGATCTGAGTGGGCGTCGATTTCTTGCTTAGCCGTATTCCTGCCCCAAGGCGCAGCACACGCACAGTATTGTCCATCTGGTCACGGCCCATCGGTATACACACCAGTGGCACACCAGCCGCCAGAGCCTTCATGACGGTGCCGTGGCCCGCGTGGGTCACGACGACCGAGGCGTCCCGCAGCACCCGGGCATGCGGGGCAGTCTGTACGACCTCGACATTCGCACCGCCCTGGATCTCCGCCGGATCGATTGCGCGGCCAGTCGTGAGCACTGCTCGTACGGGCAGTTGACGCAAGCCCTCAGCTATCCGCCCGAGCAGGTCGACCTGATCTTGGTAGATCGAGCTCGTTGCGACCAGGACGAGTGGCTCGCTGCCTTGACGTTGCCACGTTGCGCTAGCGGCCCAATCGGGGTCGTCGAGTTGCGGCCCGACGTAGCGCACATTCCCGGGGAGCTGCGGTGCACTGAAGTCGAAAGATGGGCTGGTCATCACGAGTACGCGGCTGCACCGGTCGTACAGCTCGAACACATTGTCGAGCGGGAGTAATTCGTAGCGTTCGATGACCGCATTCAGCCGGGGAAGAGTAGCAGTCAAGAGCCGTGACGCCACCCTCGGGATAATTCTGTCTCTCGCTTTGCCCAGAAAACCCTGTCCCGGTGACCAGCCTGTGCCGAGCAGCGGCAGGCCGGGCGTGGGCCGCACATAGGTCTGGGCGACAAGCGCCGCAGTGGGACGCCTGGTCGCGTGGGCTCCGATCACTATTCCGGGCAGTCCATCGGCAAGGATGGCCTCGACGGGAGACTCCCGGACAATCGAGACGACGTCACGGGCGAACCGGCTGGTCATGGCCTTGCCGGCGTAGTCCTTGGCGGCACGGAACGCCTGGTACGGGTTTCCGCCCTCCAGTGCGGCGATCATGGCTGTCTGCTCGGCAAGGGAGTTGAAGTGAGGTGCTTCACGCCAGGATGAGAATGCACATCCAGCAGACCGGGCAGACGTTTCGATTGTCGGATCACCTAGTACGCGCACCTGGTGTCCCCGACGGACGAGTTCGGCACCGAGGCTGAGCGCAGGCGGCACAGTGCCTCCTGCGTCGATCACAGCCAGCAGAAAGCGAGCTGGAGGACGGGCGCGGCTGTTGTTCATCCTGTGAGCTCATCTTCAGTCGTCTTGTACGCAGAGGCTCCAGTATGCCGAGATGCGCGATCCGGAGGTCCGTGGCTCGTGCAGAGCGATAACCTGGCGCCGGGAAGGGGAGCGATGGACGGGGCGGAAGCCCGGCGCCGAGCTGGAGCGAGTACGCCGGCCGGCCACGCCGGCGGTCATGCCGCGTCGATGTGGGCGTCGGGTGTCCCTGAGACCCGGTACGCCAAGAGCGACGACGGATACATCGCCTATCAGGTTTTCGGCGAGGGGCTCCACGATCTACTCTTCATCGGAAACTGGGCGAGCAACGTCGAGGTGATGTGGGAGCACCCGTCCATGGCGCGCTACCTGGACCGGCTCGGTCGCTTCGCGCGAGTCATCTGCTTCGATAAGCGTGGCGCTGGCCTCTCCGACCCTGTTGCCCTGGGCGCCTTGCCGACGCTGGAGCATTGGATGGACGACGCGCGCATTGTCCTGGATGCTGCCGGCTCTGAGCAGGTCGCGCTGCTCGGGGATGCCGAAGGTGGGCCTATGGCCATGATGTTCGCCGCTACCTACCCGCAACGCACTCGGGCCTTGGTGTTGGTGAACACCTTCGCCAGGATGCTTCGGTCGGACGACTATCCGATCGGAATGCCCGAGGAGGCCGCGGAACGGTTTCTCGAAATCTGGGAGCGCTCGTGGGGGACAGGGATCGTGCTGGAGCTTTCCGCCCCCAGCGTTGCCGGCGACCCAGAGATGCAGCGCTGGGTCGGCCGGTACATGCGACTCTCGGCGCCGCCCGCGGCGGCCACCCGGATGTACCGCTGGGTGCTTCAGGTGGACGTGCGGTCGGTGCTGCCGAGCATCCAGGCTCCAACGCTGATCCTGCACCGGGGCGAGAATCGGCATTATCGGTCGCCGATGGGCCGATACCTCGCCGAGCACATCGCGGGAGCCAAATATGTCGAGCTTCGAGGAACTGACTGGTATCCGCCCTTCGTGAACGCTGAGCCGGTCCTTGATGAGATTGAAGAATTCCTGACCGGGGCTCGTCCCGCGTCGGCACAGGATCGCATTCTGGCCACCGTGATGTTCACCGACATCGTTGGTTCGACCGATTTGGCCGTCAGGCTTGGTGATCAGCGCTGGCTCGACCTCAGGGCCGCGCACGACGGGCTGGTGCGGACCCATCTCGGCCGTTACCGGGGAGAGGAGGTGGCCACGACGGGGGATGGATTCCTGGCAACCTTTGACGGCCCGGCTCGCGCGGTACGGTGCGCCTCGGAGATCACCTCGGCGGTGCGATCGTTGGGGATCGAGATACGGGCCGGATTGCACTGTGGCGAGGTTGAGATCCAGGAGGGACAGATCGCAGGGATCGCCGTCCACATCGCCGCGCGCGTCATGGCACTTGCACCGGAGGGGCGGGTGTTGGTATCGGGGACTGTGAAGGATCTGGTGGTCGGTTCGGCCATTCAGTTCGCCGACCGCGGGTCTCACCCACTAAGAGGTATCCCCGGCGAGTGGCGTCTGTTCGAGGTCACCGGGCTTCCCTGAAGCGGTCTGCCAGACCGAGGGAGTTCCCGTACGCAGGAGATGACAGCGCCACCACGCGGACGCCCGGATCGCTCATACGCCGAAATTCGCCGCGAGAACTGACCGGTACCGTTCGCTGATCTCCTTAGCTGCGCGCTGGTCAGCCGCTGTGGGCTCATGCTGGCTGAGAACTGGCACGGGCCAGTCTGGCAGAGCGCCCGTCAACGCCCACGCGGCCTGCCGAGCGGCGCCCACTGCCACACTTTCGAAAGTGTCAGTGACGACGACGGGCAGTCCGAAGACTGACGTAGCAATTCGGCGTACGGCCTCAGACTGAGATGCTCCGCCGGTCAGAGTGATCGAGGAGATGTGACCGGTCTGTTCGCGCAGCACCTCAACACCGTAGGCGAGGCTCCACAACACGCCTTCGATGGTGGCCCGCGCAATATTCTCGGGGGTCATGTTCGCGAGGGTCAGCCCGACAAGCTGACCGCGAGCGTCCGGCAAGGGCGGCGTCCGCTCGCCCTCGAGGTAGGGCACGAAAGTGATCCCTTGGCTGCCGGGCTCGGCGCTGAGTGCGAGCTGGCTGAGCTCGTCTAGCGTGACGCCCAGCACCTCGGCGGTGGCTACCAGATTCCGAGCGCCATTGAGCGTGCACACCAGCGGGAGGAACTCGCCGGTGGCGTCAGCGAACCCGGCAACGGTTCCGGTTGGCTCGTGTGTTTGCTGGTGGGTCTTGGTGAAAGCCGTACCACTGGTGCCCACCGAGATGACGGCGGCGCCGGCCGTCACACCGAGGCCCAAGCCGCCCGCCATGTTGTCGCCCGTGCCCGGTGCGATGGCGACTCCGCTCCGGGTATATCCAATCACCTCGCTGGGAGCCGCGACGCGAGGCAGATCAAGATCATGGCCGAGGGCAAGCTCGACGAGGTCGTTTCGATAGCGGTTGGCCGTCGCGTCGAAGTAGCAGGTGCCCGATGCGTCTCCGCGATCTGTGGTCGGCGCGAAACTCCGATTCCCGATCTGCCAGCTCAACCAGTCGTGCGGAAGCACGACCGAGGTGGTCTTGGCAGCGTTCTCCGGCTCTGCTCGGGCCAGCCACCTGATCTTGGCGACGGTCATGGAGGCAACCGGGACGGAGCCCACCGCGTCCGCCCACACAGTTGGGCCTCCCAGCTCGGCGATCAGGTCTTCGGCGTCCAAAGCAGACCTGTTGTCGTTCCACAACAGGGCATCGCGGACGAGCTCACCATCCTCGTCGAGGGTCACCATGCCGTGTTGCTGGCCGCCCACCGCCAGCGCAGACACTCCATCGAGGAGCGCGGGATCGGATGTGGCCTCCTGATAGGCCGCCAGCCAGGCGGATGCCGCAACCTCGGTGCCTGAGGGGTGTGAGGCCCGGGCGCTCCGGACGACAGCGCCGGTCTCGACATCGCAAACCACGATCTTGACTGACTGGGTTGATGAATCGACTCCGGCAACAAGTGTCACGAGGTCCCTCCGACGGTGACGGTGATGCCACGCTCCACAAAGGGCTGCACGGCAGCCTGACTGGGAAAGCCGGCGACGGCTATTGAGTCGATCTGCTCAAGGGACGCGAACTGCACGAAGGCGGAGGCCCCGAAGCTGTCGCGATCGGCTAGCGCGATGACCCATTCACCTGAGGCCACCTCGACCTGCGATACGGCGGCAGCGGCTGGCGTCGCTTGGGTCAGGCCGCGATCAATGCTTATTCCCGCAGGACAAACCACGCTGACGTCTACGTGCAACCGCTCCATCTCGTGCACGGCCCAGTCGCCTTCTTGTGCCCGAGTGATTGGCGACACGGTTCCGCCGATGTTGTAGACCTCCAGCCGGCTAGCCCGCGACAGCACGATGGCGGCGTCAAGGGAATTGGTCACGACCATCAATCCACGTGTCTCGGGTGGGGAATCGACAATGCTATGAGCGAGTGCGAGCGACAGGTTGCCGGTGCCGATCAGGAGGGTGCCACGGCGCGGTAACTCGCTCCAGACTCGACGGGCCAGCTCGAGGTCATCCTGAGCCGTTGGGCGGTGGCTGTTGCGGAGTGCCAGTGGATTGGTAACAATGCGCACCGCCCCGCCGTGGACCCGTTGCAGCTTGCCGGCGCTCTCCATGGCGCGCAGGTCGCGACGGATGGTCTCCTGCGCGACGCCAAGTCGGTTTGCGATGGTGACCACGTCCACCCGCCCATCGGTGGCCAGCAGGTCACTGATCGCCTGGAAGCGAGCCGCAGCCTGTGCGTTCTGGACGGTGGCGCGCACTACCGCCTCCGGATTATGCGGCGTGCGAATGTCATTGGTGCACCCTCGTACGCGTTGACCGAATGTCTGCAAAAGACCTTCGAATCGCTTCTCTAGCGGAGGCTAGCGCAGCTCCGACAGCTGGTCCAGTGTCCGAGTCTTGAGTGTGGGGCACCAGGCTTGCCCGTTTGCATGACGCCGATCTTCGCGGGCTGCATTCGGTCATTCGTGTGAAGATGGTGCCAGAAAGGCAGCCATGACGATGTATCCGCCCGAGCGACAGCGGGCGATCACCGAGTTGTTGATCCAGCGCGACGGTCGACGCTCCAGCGTGACGCAAATCAGCGAGCAGCTCAGAGTCACCACCGAGACCGTGCGCCGTGATCTTGATGTGCTGGAGCGTCGCGGCGTGCTGCGCAGGATTCGGGGTGGCGCCGAGCTGATGGACTCCACACCGTTCGAGCAGGCGCTTGCTGCCAGGCATGCGGAGCAGTTCGAAGACAAGCTGGTTATCGCGCGCCGGGTCGCTGAGGAGCTTCCGCAGGACGGTGTCGTTGTGCTCGACTCCGGTTCGCTCACCTTGTTCTGCGCTGAGGCGATGCCGAAGGACCGAGCCCTTGCAGTGGTGACCAACAACCTTCCCGCGGCTCAATATCTGGCTGACTATGACAACCTTCGCATCTTCACACTCCCTGGGACGATCAGGGGACTGACCTCGGCTGCAGTCGATGCTTGGACCACCCGGCGGCTCAGCACCCTGACCGTCGATCTGGCGATCATCGGCGTCAATGGCATGACGCCGACGCACGGCCTGACGACAACTAACCCGGAGGAGGCGGCGACCAAGCGAGCCATGCTGCTCTCCGCCCGACGGCGGATCGTGCCAGTGATCTCTGGCAGGGTCGGCCGAAACTCGTTTTGCTCATTCGCCGCTGTCAACGAGGTGGATTTGGTGATCACTGATGCGGCGGCGAATCCTGAGCTGGTGAGTGAGCTGGCCGCCGCCGGCCCTGAGGTCGTGATAGCGGAGTAGCAGGCACTTTGTAGGTGCTGGGCTTTGCGTCAGATTGTGAATGCCGACAGGATTGGGCGGGTGGCAGAGCAGGGGCGGTCGGAGCGCTCACGCCGCCGCGCGTCGGGCCGCGCCGGGACCTCCGAGTCGAAGGCTGAGGGGGCGGGCCAGCGCCCAGAGTCCAAGCTTCAGCGGCGAGGTGATCGACAACGCCGGGAGGTTTCCGAACGAACGCCGCGACCGACGCAGAGCGCACGACCGGGACTGGCGCGTCGCAGGAACGAACCGCCGATTCCCGAAGGCGTGGACTCGCGTTCGCTTCACGTGGCAGTCCGGGCGGAGCTACGCAGCCTGCCGAAGGATCTCGCCGAAATCGTCGCCGCTCACCTGGTAGTGGCCGGCAGGCTTATCGACGATGATCCCGAGCAGGCGTACGCCCATGCCGAGGCCGCTCGGCGCCGCGCTGCCCGGCTGCCGATCGTACGCGAGGCGGCAGCTGAGACGGCCTACGCCGCCGGTTTGTACGATGTTGCGCTCACCGAATTCCGCGCGCTGAGGCGGATGACCGGAACGCCGGACTACCTACCGGTGATGGCTGATTGCGAGCGCGCTCTGGGTCGGCCACACAATGCCCTCAAGCTGGCACTGGAGGCCGATCGGGCTGGGCTCGATCCGGCGCTGCGCATCGAGATGATCATCGTCGAGGCGGGTGCGCGGCGCGACCTCGGCCAAGATCACGAGTCACTGCGGATTCTGGAACGGGCCGTGGACCGGGCACGACCTGAGAGCGTCTCACCTCGTGCCGTGGCCAGGCTGCGCTACGCGTACGCCGACGCGCTCCTCGCGGCGGGCCGGGAGTCGGAGGCGCGCAACCAGTTTGCCTCTGCGGCAGTGCTCGATCATGATCACGAGACCGATGCACAGCAACGAACCGACGAGCTGGATGGCTTCCTGATCGACTACGACGAGGGTGACGAGGTAGCCAGCCAGTCACTGCATGAGCCCGAGCAGGACAGTCTGGAATGACTGCACCAGCAGCGCTGATCGACTCCTACGACGCAGTGTTGTTCGATCTCGACGGCGTCATCTATCTGGGTCCGGTTGCCGTTCCAGGCGCCACCGAAGGCATTGCGCAGCTTCACGATCGTGGCACCAAGATTGGGTTCGTCACCAACAATGCCGCCCGACCGCCTGCTGCGGTCGCGGACCATCTGGTCGAGCTTGGCATCCCGGCGAGTGCGGCGGATATCGTCACCTCGGCCCAGGCTGCTGCGCATCTGCTGGTCAACCGCTTCGGTGCCGGCGCCAGAGTCCTCGCAGTCGGGGGCGACGGAGTCATTGCGGCATTGAGCGAAGTAGGCCTGGTGGGAGTGCATTCTGCAGATGACCATCCGGTGGCGGTTATCCAAGGTTACGGCTTCAACCTGGCCTGGCAGGAGCTCAACGAAGCCGCGATCGCT
>JBKOUS010000078.1:0-7091 GCA_046723505.1 Actinomycetota bacterium | reverse complement strand
CAACTGGGCAGCCAGCGCACGGACTCACCCCGGGACTCGACTACCTTCTGCGACACGAGGTGTCGGTGGCCTCTGAGAGCATGCACGGCATACAAAACCCGAGCGAGGTGCGGGTAGACACCCAGCCACGACGTGAGCGCGCGAGCAGCTATGTCTACCCACGCGAACGCTCCCCTCACTCCCGAAGGCCGCCGCCGTCTCTGGGGTGTTGGTAAGAACGCTGTCACCAGCCGCAATCGAGCCGCGGTCGCACGAGCCAAGGGCAGACTGCGCGGCAAACAGCCCGAGCTGTCCGCCAAGCAACAGACCGAACTGCGGCGCATGCACACCACCGGCGACTACTCCATCGCCGACCTCGCCGAGCTCTTCAACATCGGCCGAGCCACCGTGTACCGGACACTCCGGCGCCAAGCCACCAGCGAAGGCTGAGCAACCCGATCCGCGAGCTGCGACACCATCGCCGCGCCCACGTGCGACACGACCGCCGAATCGTCCGCGACGACCTGTACGCTTGAAACGCGATTCTTCACCCGCAAGGTGAACCTCCTGGGCAGGGCAGGTTGGGCTTAGACACCGCAATCTTTCCTGCTCAGGAGGACATCGCCTTCTTCAGCGCGATCGCGCTACCGCAAAATCCGGGCTAGTAGTCGGTCTTGCACGTGGTGAAGACCAGGGTGTGCGTGCCGGAGGCGCCGCGGCCGCACTCCATGCGTGCTCCGTGGTCGATCACGCATCCGTTTGCAGGCCGGTAGGAATGCGTTCCGTAGAAGTTGAACTCAGGCAGGCATTCGGAAAGATCTCGGTCCGCTTGGTCGCACAGCGCCTCCACGACCACGCCCTCCTCGTCAGCCAACCGAGCGCAACCTAGGGACAATGCAGAACGCAATCAATGCCGAGGAGATCCCTAGGCGAGCACGGACGTATCTCCGCCGCCCTGTAGCCAAGCGTCCGGTTGCCATGGAGACCGCCATCGTGTCGTAACTGGCAAAGACAGACTCACGGTTGCCTAGTCCACTTCGGTGATGGTCATGGTGATCGGGAAGTGGTCGGAGAATCCGTTCTGATTGACCGGATCGCCCATTCCACCGAATGGTAATGGTTTCGGGTAGACACCTGTACTGGACATCGCCGGTGGCTTGAGGATTTGCACCGTGGCTAGGTCTGCCTTGATCGGGGCGTCGTCAATAGCCATGTTCTTGTTGACCAGGAAATGGTCGAGCATGTTGGGCTGATTGTCGAAGTAGAAGCTGCCATCACGGGAGCCGACGATCGGCCACATCAGATTCCACAGAAGCGGGTTCTCCTGAGCTGTGACGACCTTGGCTCGCTGCCGGGTGCTGAGCGCATGTCGCACAAGGGAGGCGTCGGACGGTTCGTCATTGAAGTCCCCCATCGCCAGCACCGGCGTTTCCCCTCCGTGTACCTCCAAGACCCGCTGATGGAACTAGCCAAGCGTCTCCCCGGCAATGGCACGGTATCCCTCGGACTAGAACTGACCGCCGCTCCGGCTGGGCCAGTGGTTACGGAACACCGCCCAAGTCCGGGCCGCCGCAGTCCTGGTTTTGAAATTGACCTGAACGATCTCGCGGGTCGCGTGGCGGCGCATCACCACATGGAAGAACACAGACTCCTCAAGAGGCAGCGGAACCTGGAACAAGGTGTCGTCGTAGATGAACGCCACGTCAATCCCGCGAGCATCGTCGGTATTGACGTGCACCACCACGTAGCTCCGAGGAGCGGCCAGTGTTGCGTCCACCCTGTCGATGAGCCGCTCGACAACGGAGCGATTTTCGACCTCGCACACCCCGAGCAGATCGGACCCGTTGCCGATGTTCATCCCTGCGATCACCGAAGCAAGCTGCTCGATCTTGCGATCACGCAGTTGTGGCGTCCAGCCAGCAATGTCGTCCTTGATTGCCCGGAACACCTTGTCGGTGCGTCGTCCCAGCGCAACCGCATCCTCTTCATCGAACAAGTTCTCCAGGTTCCACTATGCGATGTAATAAGTTCGCACGATCCCTCCAGATGGTCTGTGCCGGCTCTCGAACGGTCCCACTTGGCGTCGGACGAAAACAAGATCTCCGGCGACCCAGGGGTCTCGGCCCCTGAGAGGATGCCGCTGAGTCTCAAATAGGGCGCTGGTACCGTCCACAGTTCAACCCTGCTTAACCAAGAGTTCCGTGGCCCGTTAGTCACATGATCAGCGCACGTCGCTTCCATGTCCGACGATTGACGACGGCGGGAACCCCGATCCGCCTGCGGCCCCGGATGAGTCCAACACTCCACCCCCCTCGCTCGCCGGGGCCCAATTGTGCGCGTCCGCGCGACACCCCACCAAACGGCTTCACTGCTGAGCGATCAGATCTCCAATAAAGTTGGTCATGACTCTGAGCCGATTGCAGGTGATGGCCTGATGATCACTCGGGCTCGTACGCTGTCGATCAATTGTCGGAACGAGAATTCGATCGGAAGCCGTTCTTGATCAGTTTCATTAGGAACTGCGCTCCCTCCGTGATCGGCGTACAAGAGTGCACGAGCAACATGGCGGCAGAGATCACCCAGGGTCTGGGACCGAACTGGACATTTGGGGATCGGGCACGGCCAAGATCATGTGGGACGCTACTAAGTGGGTTGCCCTTGATCAGTTCCAGGCTGGGTTGCCTTACACCGTCATGGGCATCATAAAGTCGCGACTGATCACCCTGCTGAAGTTGCAGTCGATTAAGACCGATGGGTTCGGGTGGTTCGTCGACACGCACCTGGCCGTGAACATCCCGAACGAGGAAGCGATCCGGCAGCAGCAGATCAGGCGAGCAATCACCCTGATTGAGCAGCGACCTGATCACGAACGGGTGATTTTCTTTGGTGACTTCAACTCGGTGCCGACCAATGCCAGTGTGCGCAAGATCGCCAGCGATGCTGGATACAAGCACCTACGCGCGAAGCTGTCGGCGTCTTTGATCAGCGGCGCACCTGCAACACGTTCAACGGCTGGAAGATCACGAAGCGTGAGAGTAAGTGGATCGATGATGTGCTGACTTCACCGGCAGCCCGTTCTTTATGTAGTACCGCCTGGGCATCTAACGCTGAGCGCCGCGCCGCTTGCCTTACCGACGCTGACTCATCACATCTCCGCTCATCGACACCGGCCTTTTACTCAGTCCTAAGCCCTTCTGACGACCTCAGCGGTCACCACCGTCCCCTCAGACCTGTTTCGCGTACCTCCCCCAGATTTGAGATCCGATGTGCCACACACACCTAGTGCACTGACGGAAGGTACCCCGGGTGGGGGTGACCGCCGACGCGGGTGAGATTGCCTTTCTGCGGGTGTGACCATGAGCCTGCACAAGCTCACCGCCGGGTCGGGTTATGACTATCTGACCCGACAGGTCGCTGCCTTGGATGCGACCGACAAGGGGCACACCGGGCTCGCCTTGTATTACACCGAACGGGGCGAGTCGCCCGGGGTGTGGGTCGGTTCCGGCATGGACGGTATTGACGGTCTGAACGTCGGCGACCCGGTGACGGCGGAGCAGATGCGCGCTTTGTTCGGGTGCGGATTGCATCCGTTGGCTGAATTGCGGCTCCAGCAGCTGGAAGGCCCCGACCTCACTGGACAGGACTTCCAGAACGTTATGCGGTTGGGGACACCGTTCAAGATCATCGACGATGCGACGCCGTTCCGGGTCGAGGTGGCCAAGCGGATCGCTGCTCTCAATGCCGCGATCGGGGAGCCGGTCGACGCCTCGGTCGCGGCGGCTGACCGGGCCAGGGTGCGGACGCAGGTAGCCCGGGAGTTCTTCGTCGCGGAGCATGGACGCGCCCCGATTGATGCTCGGGAGTTGGCTGGGCAGATCGCGAAGAGCTCACGTCCACGGGCTCAGACCGTTGCCGGTTTCGACTTGACGTTCTCGCCGGTGAAGTCGGTCTCGACGCTGTGGGCGGTCGCCGAAACCGCGGTTGCGGCGGCGATCGAACGGGCCCATCAGGCCGCGGTCAACGACGCCCTGAGCTTCATCGAGCAGCAGGCCTTGTTCACCCGGACCGGCCCACAAGGGATCCGGCAGGTCAACGTCCGTGGCCTGGTCGCGGCCGCGTTCACCCACCGCGACAGCCGTGCCGGCGACCCGGACCTGCACACCCATGTCGCGGTGGCGAACAAGGTGCAGACCCTCGACGGCAGGTGGCTATCGATCGACGGCCGGATGTTGTTCAAGGCCAAGGTTGCCGCATCGGAGACCTACAACACCGCGCTGGAGCAGCACCTCCGCGACACGCTGGGCGTGCGGTTCGCTACACGTCCCGGATCCGATCCGAGCAAGCGGCCGATCCGGGAAATCCTCGGTGTCGACCCCCGGTTGAACCAGCGGTGGTCGACCCGGCGGGCCCACATCAATCTCCGCCGTGGCGAGCTCGCCATCCAATTCCAGCATGATCATGGTCGACCACCCACCCCGGTCGAAGCGCTACACCTGGCCCAGCAGGCAACATTGGAGACCCGTGACGCCAAACACGAACCTCGATCACTCGCCGAGCAGCGCAGCACCTGGCTGAACGAAGCCTCCGCGGTGCTTGGTGGCCGAAGGGCCGTCGCCTCCATGGTCGCCACGGCCCTGACCCCCGCCGCAGAAACCCCGCGCATGGCCGACGCCCACTGGGTCGCGGAGATCGCCGACCGGGTGCTGGCCGCCATGGAGGAGACCCGGTCGACCTGGCAGATGTGGCACGTCCGCGCCGAAGCGCAACGCCACATCCGCGCCGTCGACATGGCTGCCGAGCACGCGAAGACGCTGGTGGATCTCCTCGTTCATGAGGTCCTCCAGCACCGATCAGTAGCCCTGGCGGCACCGCCGGACGGCATCGAAGAACCGGGCGCGCTGCGGCGGGTCGATGGGTCGTCGGTTTACACCATCGCCGGGGCGGATCTCTACACCTCGCAGCGCATCCTCGATGCTGAGCAACGCCTCGTCACCGCCGCGGGACGTTTCGACGGATCAGTCGTCGAGGAGTCGGGGGTGGATCTGGCTTTGCTGGAGATGGCGGCGAACGGCACTGCCCTGGATATGGGGCAAGCGTCCCTTGTCCGGCAGATGTGCACGTCTGGTGCTCGACTGCAGCTCGCGATCGCCCCGGCCGGCGCCGGGAAGACCACGGCCATGCGCGCCCTGACCCTGGCCTGGACCGAGGATTGCGGCCAGGTCATCGGCCTCGCCCCGTCCGCTGCCGCCGCTGCCGTCTTAGGTGAGCAAACCGGGATCCACGCAGACACTTTGGCCAAACTGACCTGCTCCCTCCAGCACGGCGACCTGCCGGACTGGGCGACGGGGGTCGGACCGGCGACGCTGGTGATCATCGACGAAGCGGGCATGGCTGACACCTTGTCTCTCGACACCGCAGTCCGGTTCGCCGTCGACCGCGGGGCGAGTGTGCGGCTGATTGGTGATGATCAACAACTCGCCGCGATCGGTGCTGGCGGCGTCCTCCGTGACATCAAACAGACCCACGGCGCGCTGCAGCTCGCCGAGCTACACCGCTTCACCGACCCGGCCGAAGCACAAGCCTCGCTCGTCCTACGGGACGGCGATCCCGGCGCACTCGGCTTCTATCTCGATCATGGTCGTGTTCATGTCGGTGATCTCGCCAAGATCACCGAGGATGCGTTCGCCGCTTGGATTTCCGATCGAGCCGTCGGACTGGATGCGATCATGATCGCTCCGACCCGGGAGCTGGTCGCTGAGCTCAACCGCCGAGCCCGTGATCATCGCCGCGGCGGTGCCCCGGTCGGGCAGGAAGTGTGTCTGGGGGACGGAAACCGGGCCAGTGTCGGAGATGTGATCATCACCCGCGCCAACGACCGCCGACTCCGACTCTCAGCCACCGACTGGGTCAAGAACGGCGACCGGTGGACCATCACCGGCATCGGCCGGCGCGGCGATCTCACGGTCCGGCACAATCGCAGCCAGCTGACTGTCCGGCTGCCCGCCGACTACGTCCACACCTCGACCGGCCTCGGCTATGCCACCACTATTCATTCCGCCCAAGGCGTCTCCGCCGACGCCATGCACGGCCTGTTGACCGGGCAGGAGTCCCGCCAGCAGCTGTACACCATGCTTACTCGCGGCCGGCACGCCAACCACCTCTACCTCCAAGTCGTCGGCGACGGCGACCCGCACACCCTCATCCGACCCGACACGACCTCACCCCGCACGCCGACCGAGACGCTGCAGCAGATCATCGCCCGCGATGAAGCGCCGGTCTCTGTCAGCACAGTGCTGCGCGAGCTGAACGACCCTGCGGCCCGGC
Organism: Actinomycetota bacterium; assembly: GCA_046723505.1. GTDB lineage: Bacteria > Actinomycetota > Actinomycetes > Propionibacteriales > Propionibacteriaceae > Microlunatus. The sequence continues at coordinate 788 of JBKOUS010000078.1, read as the reverse complement.
TGTTCCAGGCGGTCCAGCGCTACACCGACAGTCTCCACGTGGCAGCCGAACAGCTGGTGGGACCAGAGGCTGTTGCAGAGCTCGACCAAGCCGACCGGTACATCCCCGGACTCACCACCGAACCCGGCTGGCCGACCCTGCGAGCTCACCTGCTTGCCCTCGCCGCCGAAACCGGTGAACACCCGCTCCGCCAATTGTTGACAGCCGCCAGCGGACGCAATCTCCGAACCGCAGGCGACATGGCGGCCGTGCTCGACTGGCGCCTCCCAGCGCTCACGCCTACCGACCCAGGTCCGCTGCCCTGGCTGCCGGGCATTCCAGAAACGCTCCGTGCCGATCCCGTCTGGGGCGACTACCTGGCAAAGCGATCCCAACTTGTCACGGACCTCACCGACCAGGTCCAAGATCACCTCGGCCAAGGCGACCAGCCGCCAGCCTGGGCTGCAGCGGGAGGTTATCCCACCGCCCTCATTCGCGAAATTGCAGTATGGCGAGTCGCCAACGGCATCAATCCTCAGGACCCGCGACCAACCGGCGAAGGCGGCCAACTCGATACGGCCGCCGCCGAGTGGAAACAGCGGCTCGACCAGCAGATCGCGCGTTCCACCGATCCGCCGGGCAACGCAAGGTTTGACGAACGACAGGCAGCGCACACCGCACTTAGTCGAAGCGAGGACAGGCAGCGCCCGTACCAAAAACCCGATCGGCCTCGGAATGGGCCGGCCGCAGCCAGCCGCTAACCCCCCGTTGAGCTGCTGCGCAGAGGGCTCTTGTTCGCCCGACGCAGG
>JBKOUS010000015.1:0-7065 GCA_046723505.1 Actinomycetota bacterium | reverse complement strand
TGTGATGTCTCGAGACATCGTTAGCAGGTGTCTCGGGACATCGTTGCATTTTCGAGGGTGTTCGGCATCCCGGCTGGTGATGGTGGCGCCGTCCTCGCCGGGGTCAAGGCCGGGGCCCTTTGGGTGGCCTGCGGCCAGCCTTGACTCCGGCTGCGGTGGCGCGGTGTTGCCGGGGTCGCGTTTGGGTGGTCCGGGTGGCAGGCCGCGGGGCTGGTAGTCCCGGGTGGGGTCGAGGATCAGCTCGCGGATCAGCTGGCCGGTGTGGCGGTGGATCACCCGGATGTGCAGGTCGTCGATCAGCAGGCTGATCGGGGTGTATGGGCATCTGATCGGTACGGTTGCGCGCGATGCGGTCAACGGCGCCGCTAACCTGATTGCACACACGGTGCACACGCCTGAGGGTGTGGACGCCGGATGGACGACCGAGGCGGAGGGACCAAAGGCCCCGCGACTAGGTCGGATGGATCGGGGGAGCATAGCTCAGTTGGTTAGAGCACTTGCCTTACAAGCAAGGGGTCACAGGTTCGAGTCCTGTTGCTCCCACCACAAAGCACCTAGTCGCAATTGGTTTCAGACGAAGAGCGGCTCGAGTCCGAAGGCCGCGTGTAATTCCCCCATCTGCTGATCGTTCGGCCGAGAAGTAAACCGCTCAGCTGCATCGATCACCTTCGGCAGCAGGTGGATGTCACCAACGCTGTTGAGGAAGACACCGTCGCGCCCCAGCACCCAAGCGACCGCGGTATCAATCGCGCTCTGCTCGGTGAGCGGCTCGTACCAGGTGTTGGCTGTCGGCTGTTGATCACCCCACGGGCCGCGGGTTATGGCCTTGATGGTCTGGAGCGCGACACCGCGCTCGGCACAGACGGCCGCGAGTTCCTCAAAGTCGGCCAGGTACGCCGCGTTCAGAGACATCGGATAGTTATAGGGCAGCAGCACTGAGTCGAAGGGATACTGCTCCAGCGAGCGCAGGTGCTGCCTGGCCACGGTCACGCCGTGTCCGGTGACGCCGATATAGCGGACCAGTCCCTCCGCTTGTGCTTCGATCAGGGCCTCGATCGCACCGCCGCCCGCGAACACGGTTTCCCACTCATCGGGATCGACCAGGTTGTGCAGCTGGATCAGGTCGACATGGTCAGTGCGCAGCCGCTCGAGTGAGCGCTCAATCTCCTCGAAGGCGAGCGCCCGGGTCCGCTCCCCGGTCTTGGTGGCGAGGAAGTACTCGTCACGGTGGGCCTCCATCCAGGGACCGAGCCGGAGCTCGGCATCGCCGTAGCTGGCCGCGGTATCGATGTGGTTGATTCCGTGGTCGCGGATCAGCTCCATGGTCTGATCCGCTTCCTTCTGGCTGACGTTGCCGATGGCGGCGGCGCCGAAGATGACTCGCGTGCTGTCGTGACCGGTCGGGCCGAATGGCTGCTGCTGGATCATGTCGCCCATTCTGCGCTACGGCCGATCCTCGCGGCGCTCGGCCAGCAGGACAGGGATCTGGCGCTTGGTCCGCTCCTGATATCGCGCGTACGTCGGATAAGCCTCGACGGCCCGCTGCCACCAGAGCTCCCGCTCCTCACCCTGCAGTTCTCGGGCGGTGGCGTCGAAGCGCTCTGCACCGTCCTGCACCATCAGCGCCTCAGGATCGGCTTTGAGGTTGAAATACCACACGGGATTCTTCGCAGCGCCGCCCTTGGAGGCGACCAGAGCGTAGTTGCCGTCGTGCTCCACGCGCATCAAGACCCACTTCCTGATCTTGCCAGTCTTGTGACCACGCGCGGTGAGTATGACGACCGGCCGGTGGGTGCCTGCCAGCGTGTTGGCCTGTCGCCCGTCCGTGGCTTCATAACGCTCGACCTGGTCGCGCACCCATTTGTGCGGGCTCGGCTGATACTCCCCCGTCAATGACACCCAGCCATCATAAATTCGTTGTGGCAGCGAGCACTGCCGCCAGCTCGCGAGGCTCATTGATCTGGTTGACCTGCTGCCATCTGATCAGGCCTGCGGAGTCCAATACAAAAGTGCCGCGCCGCGCGCATCCCGACTGTTCGTCGAACACGCCAAACAGCTGCGCGATCGCACCGTGCGGCCAATGATCGCTCAGCAAATCGAACGGGATGCCTTCCGTGTCGGCGTAGGTACGCAGGGTATACATCGCATCACAGGAGACGGCCAGCACTCGAGCATCCTGGACCACGAACCGCTCATGAGCATCCCGAACCGCTGCGAGCTCGTCGCGGCAGATGCTGGAAAACGCCCAGGGAAAGAAGATGATCACGGCTGGAGCACCGCGTAGGTCACTCACCGTAACCAGCTCACCGTGCTGGTTGCGAGCCCTGAAGCCCGGAGCCGGCTGGCCGAGCCCCAGCGCCTCGGACGCACCCGATTGGGCCCGACTCACCGACGCGTACCTCTAGGGCGTACCAGCTTGGTAGCTGTCCAGTCAGACGACACAGGCACGCTATTGGTCAGCGCCAGACCGGCCGTCACGGCAGCTTCGGCCAGATCAGCGGCATCCACGTAGCCGCTTCGTCCGACCTTCGGCGTCATCAGCCAGATATAGCCCGCGCCAGTGAGATCGGTCAGCGCATCGACCAGACTGTCGACCAGATCGCCGTCGCCGTCACGCCACCACAGCAGCACGAGGTCGACGGCCTCCATCGCCTCTTCGACGAGCTCACCGTCGATCGCATCCTCGATCATGAGTCGCACGTCATCGTCGGCATCCTCGTCCCAGCCGAGCTCCTGTACGACCAGGCCGTGGGAGAGGCCTAGCTTGTCACTCAAACTCCTGGATCCCCCGGCACCAGCTGTGGAGGTCACCCGGACCTCCACGATGTTGACCAGGAGCGGCCGCGGCGCGCTTTGGCGCTCTGCTCACGGCGAGAAGAGATCCCGCTCATCTCGTCGTGCCGCCTCCTTTCAGCCTCGGCTCCAAGTAGCACTGAAGCCGTCAAATGTCTCCGGGTGAACTTCTTGGGCACAGCCTGCCAGAGGCATGCTGCCCCGCGTAACCCCACGTCACTGATGAGGGACGGCATCCAGTCGACCGTGGGGTGCAGTTGATCATGTGGAAGTGACAGGATGGGGTGTGCAACGGTCGCGACCTGCACCCCAGCCCCCACCGGAGTTGGATGAGACGTAAGGAGCTTGCATGGCCACGCCAGGACCTCATCCCGCCATCACTGCTGACGGCTTGCCAAGCCAACTACCCGACATCGATCCTGAGGAGACTGGCGACTGGCTCGATTCGCTCGACGGCCTGCTGGAGGACAAAGGAAGGAACCGTGCCCGGTTCATCATGCTCAAGCTGCTCGAGCGAGCCCGGGCGCGCCAGGTCGGCCTACCCGCGCTGCGCAGCAGCGATTACATCAACACGATTCCACCTGAGTCCGAGCCATGGTTCCCGGGCGACGAGCACATCGAGCGGCGAATTCGTGCTTTCATCCGATGGAATGCGGCGATCATGGTCAGCAAAGCCAACCGCAAGGGGCTTGAGGTCGGCGGTCACATCGCGACCTACCAGAGTGCCGCCAGCCTGTACGAGGTCGGCTTCAACCACTTCTTCCGCGGCAAGGATCATCCCGGCGGAGGGGACCACGTCTTCATCCAGGGCCATGCGTCTCCCGGCATCTACGCCCGGGCGTATCTGGAAGGACGGCTGACCACCGACCAGCTGGACGCCTTCCGTCAAGAGGTGTCGCACGGGCCGGGCAATGGGCTTTCCTCCTATCCGCACCCCAGACTGATGCCACACTTCTGGGAGTTTCCGACCGTTTCCATGGGTATCGGCGCCATCAACTCGATCTACCAGGCGCGGTTCAACCGCTACCTGCACAACCGCGGCATCAAGGACACATCCCAACAGCGCATCTGGGGATTCCTCGGCGACGGCGAGATGGGCGAGCCTGAGTCGCTCGGAGCCATCGGACTGCCGGCCCGCGAGGAGCTCGACAACCTCACCTGGGTGATCAACTGCAACCTGCAACAGCTGGACGGTCCGGTCCGCGGTAACGGCAAGATCGTCCAAGAACTCGAGTCGATCTTCCTTGGCGCCGGCTGGCACGTGATCAAGGTGCTGTGGGGGCGCGACTGGGATCCGCTACTGGCTGCGGACGCGGATGGTGCGCTGGTGAACAAGATGAACACGACGCCGGACGGGCAGTTCCAGACCTACCTGGTGGAGGACGGTGCCTACATCCGCAACAACTTCTTCTCAGACCCTCGGCTGCAGAAGATGGTCTCGGGAATGTCCGACGATCAGATCAAAGTGCTCTCCCGGGGCGGCCACGACTACCGCAAGGTGTACGCGGCGTTCAAGGCGGTCACCGAGCATGTCGGGCAGCCGACAGTGATCTTGGCGCAAACAGTCAAGGGCTGGACAATCGACGCTCTAGAGGGCAAGAACGCCACCCACCAGATGAAGAAGCTGACCACAAAGGACCTCAAGGCCTTCCGAGACCGGCTCTATTTGGAGATCCCCGACAGGGCGCTCGAGGACGCGTACAACCCCCCGTACTACCACCCAGGTAACGACTCAGACGAGATCAAGTACCTGCAGGAGCGGCGTCGCGAGTTGATGGGCTACCTCCCCGAACGTCGGGTGCGGCCGACGATCATCAAGCTGCCGGGCGACGAGGTTTACGCGCCCCTGATGGAGCCGGCCGGTGAGAAGACCAAGGTGGCCACCACGCAGGCCTTTGTGCGGTTGCTGCGGGACCTGATGCGCGACAAGGAAATCGGGCACCGGATCGTACCCATCGCGCCTGATGAGTTCCGCACCTTCGGCATGGACTCGATGTTCCCCACCGCCAAGATCTACAACCCGCATGGCCAGACCTACGAGTCGGTCGACCGCAAACTGCTGCTGTCATACAAGGAATCCGAGAAAGGCCAGCTGCTGCACGAGGGCATCTCAGAGGTCGGTGCCATGGGCTCGGTGATCGCCGCCGGATCGGCGTACGCCATGCACGGCGAGCCGATGATCCCGTTCTACATCTTCTATTCGATGTTCGGCTTCCAGCGGACGGGCGACTGGATCTGGGCAATGGCGGACCAGTTGGCGCGCGGGTTCCTGCTGGGTGCGACCGCTGGCCGCACCACGCTGACAGGCGAGGGCCTGCAGCACGCTGACGGCCACTCGCCGTTGCTCGCCAGCACCAACCCGGCCGTCGTCCACTACGACCCAGCCTTCGGTTTCGAGATCGCGCACATCGTCAAAGAAGGCTTGCGGCGCATGTACGGCCACGACGATCCCGACCACCCTGATGGCGAAGACCTGATCTACTACATCACCGTCTACAACGAGCCCGTCGGTCAGCCGGGTGCCCCCGAGAATCTGGACGTGGAGGCGCTGCTGCGCGGCATCTACCGCTACGCCGCGTCGCCATTGGAGGGAGATCGGCCACGCGCTCAGATCTTGGCCTCCGGTGTAGCGATGACCGCAGCGCTCAAAGCGCAGCGGATGCTGGGCGATGAGTGGGGAGTTGCTGCGGACGTCTGGTCGGTCACCTCGTGGAACGAGTTGCGCCGGGACGCGGTCGATGTGGAGCACTGGAACCTCACCCACCCGGGCGACGAACGCCGCTCGCCGTATGTCACGACCGCTCTGGACGGCACACCAGGGCCGGTGATCGCGGTCAGCGACTACATGCGCGCGGTCCAAGATCAGATCGAGCCGTGGGTGCGACACACCTGGTGTTCGCTGGGCACCGACGGCTTCGGACTCGCCGATACCCGGGCGGCGGCACGGCGTTATTTCTTGGTCGATGCCGAGTCGATCGTGGTGGCTACCCTGCAATCTCTCGCCCGCGACGGTCTGTATGACGCCAACGCGGCCGCAGAGGCCTTCAATCGCTACTCACTTGGTGACCCAACTGCAGTCGCCGGAGTTGCCCAGGAAGGTGCCGGGGCGTAGCAGCTCTCTTGGCAAGTGGTCGGAGACGACACGTGGTTGTGAAGGAATCACGTTGTCTCGGTCCGCTTTTCCGACTTAGGCCACTGCTGAGCTCTGTAGGGCGGTCTTGACGTCCTCGACGGCTTCGGCGTTGCCGGCGATCTGCCACCGGTTCTTGCCGAGAACGAATTCATCAGCAACTCCACCTGCACCGATGACGAGTGCCGCGCCTGGATACCAATCCCACCCGTTCAGGTTGGCCTGGAGAAACACGCCGAGCCTGCCGCTCGCCACTCCGGCCATGTCGACAGACGCGGATCCGAGGATCCGCACCGTCGCGGCGGAGGCAATCACCGACTGCCAAGCGGTGAGGCGCTGCCGGTTCCCAAAGTGCCGCGGATGCAAGTACGTCGCAACAGAGACCTCGGAGAGGGGCTGGCTCACGAGTGTGGGCACCGTCTCGCCGTTCTCGCTGGTGGGACTCTCTCGCCCACCCACCCAGAGTTGATCTATGGCTGGGTAGTAGACGGCTCCCAACAGGGGCCCATCGCGGTCCATGAGGCCTACCGCCGAGCACCAGTACGGAATGCCAGACAGAAAGTTGTACGTGCCGTCGACCGGATCGACGTACCAGGTTCGACCGTCGCCAGGCCTGCGAGCGCCCTCTTCCCCGACCAAGCCGTCGTCGGGCCGACTCTCCAAGAGCTTGCGACTGATCTGTTCCTCGGCCGCGTGGTCTGCTGCCGAGACCACGTCAGTGATCGATGTCTTAAAGCGAGTTTTCAGACCCTGCCTGAGCATCCCGGTGGCCAGGGTTCCAGCCTCGCGTACCAGGTCGGCGGCCAGGCTCATGTCATCCACTCGCCGACCCTAACGCGCTCAGCTTCCGTGCGCTCACGTGTCACTTCGGCCGGAGCCGCCTCGGCCGAGGCTTTTGGCTGAGATCTCGTCTTTCGATTCCGTCTCATGCCTTGTGATTAAGGGCTTGCAGGATCACGGTGGACATTTCCTCCACGGACTTACTCGCGGAGTTGATCACGGGAAGGCGATGGTTGCGATACATTGCCTCGGCTTGGCGGAGCTCGTACGTGCACTGTTCGAGCGAGGCATAACGCGAGTTGGGCCTTCTTTCGTGCCGAACCTGACTGAGACGTGCCGGTGTTGTTGTCAGCCCGAAACAT
>JBKOUS010000158.1:0-5232 GCA_046723505.1 Actinomycetota bacterium | reverse complement strand
CACCACGAGCCCAGGAACCTCGGAGACCCGCCACCGGAGCGCCACCCCCGGCGATCAGGCACGCTCCCACCCAAGAACCACCCGACGTGGACACCCAAGATCAACAAGAACACCGATCAGAATGCGTCATGAAAGACCGGGACTAGTCAACGAAGCCTATGACTGCGACAAAGCCGCCTAGGCTAGGCCCCGCCGACGATATCGCCCGGCTGAGGCGGTACCTCCGCCTGCGCCACCGCCGAACGCCATGGCCACTCCCAGCATGAAGCCGAAGTCGTACCAGTTGCCGTTGTTTTGGACCTCGTAGATGTTGACGTCTGGGGTGAACAGCGAGATCAGGAACGTGATCGGACTGATAAGCCCCTGCCACAGTCCCAGCCAGAACCCGGCGGGGTCCGGGCCGGTGTCGACCATCTCGTTCGGTCCGGCGGCACACGCCGACAACATCAGCACAGCCAGAACAACAACCAGCACGAAGTACGTACGCGCCTTTCGCATCCGACCACCTCCACTGTCAGTAGAAAGCCACTGGGCATACTTCAACAAGGGCGCTTGGTCCCGGAGGTGCAGGACAAACGCCTACAGCCAGCCGCGTGCTCGGGGGTCATCCTTTCAGCAGTCACTGGGCTGATTGGTAGCCAGCATGGCGTCAGTCTCGCTGCCGACCGCTGACTTGCACGCCTCTCGATCGGGCCGGGGAGATCATCGAGGGTAGCGTTTGCGAGCTTGTTGAGATCTCCCAACGCCTATGCCAAACCCAACCCCAAGGATCAGGAAAGCAAAGTACACACTTTGAGCAGAGTGGACGATGACGCCCATCCAGGTGCTGCGGAAGCGCCAGCTTGGAAATGCGTACAGGAAGACACCACTAATGACAGACCCTGGGATACCCCAGGGCTGGTGAAGGTGATAGAAGCCAAAGAGCACCCCGTTTGCTACCCAGCTCCACCTGCCAAATACGCCCTCCATCCTGGGCAGCAACACACCCCGAAAGAGAAACTCCTCTCCCAGGATCGTATTGAAGATTGCGTTCACCACAAACAGGGCAAAGAACCACCAGGCGCCAACCAGCTGGTCCAGCATTTCTTGCGATTCAAGAACCGTGCCCAAACTATATCCCGGAGGCTCGGCGAAAAAGGGGAAGAGCGAGACCCACAGGCCATCGACGTAAGACGTCAGGGCAAGTTCCCAGACGATAATCCCGATCAGAAACGGGATCACCCATAGCCATAATTTGCGGCGAGTTTCACCGGTTTTCGGATCGCGCGGCGTGTTGAGCCGCAACCTGCGCTTGACCGTCGCCCAGCCGAGATCTCCATCTTCCTGGCGGACGATGATCATGGAAAGAACGAACAACCAGATCAAACCGATCAAGAGCAGCACGAATCGGGTGACGCCCGCTCCCAGCGGATCCGAATTGAAATCAGGTGATACCGCGGGGAATATGATCCAGCTTAGGATACCCATCGGGACGGCTGCCAGCGCCCAGATTCCCAGGATTCTGCCAAGGGAATACTGTTCCCCCATCTCCAGATGCTGCGTTTGCACGGGCGGTAGTCTCCATCTTTTCCTCCTGTATCCATCTAAATAATCGGATGTCTAGGGGATCAAATCCTGCGGGTATTGTGCCGGGAGATTCCTAAAAGATCTTTCGCTGCATTTTGGAACAACATGTACTTTTTGGGGTCGCTCGTGGCGTTTCTCGGCGGTTCCGAGGTCGAGGACACACCCGTTGCGATGCGCTAGCGCCGATAAGCGGTGGGCGGATCTTGGGCCGAGTCGGAAATCCTATATCGCTTCTTGCCCGCGGCCAGTCCGGTGATCCGGAGGAGGTGCTGGCGTGCGCGCGTCGCAAGGTCCTCGACAGCGAATGCTCGTCCTCGCCAGCCGCACACTTGCGATGGGCGATCACAGCACTCCGACCCATCGATTCGCCGAGGTCTCACCTTCGCCACAGAGGTCTCAGCGACCCTCGTCGAGCTCTAGCGAGGCGCTGACGATCGCGTACTCGAGGAGGCGTACGAGTTCGCGGTGCTCAGGCCGATTCCCGATCTTGCGAAACGTCTCGCCTAACATCGTCGCCGCCAGGCGTCCACGAATTCTCAGAACCTCTCTTCCAGACAAACGCCCCTCCAAACGGCCGTCTCATAGCGTCCTCGCATCCGAACAGAGGAGGATGAGATGCCGCTATTCATGGACGTGCATCAAACACTGCCCGAAGGCGCAACCTTCGACGATGTGAAGGGTGCGCACGAGGCTGACCTCAAAACGCAGGAACGCCACCACGTGGCCTACCTGCGCTACTGGGTCGACGAGCGCCGGGGAAAGGTCTTCTGCCTCGTAGACGCACCAAACGCCGAAGCCGCGTCCGCCGTGCACCGCGAAGCGCACGGCTTGGTCGCGGATGAGATCTACGCGGTGCGGGAAGGGTCGTAATGTCTGATCAACAGGGCGCGTCTGATCAACAGAATGACGTTGCTGGACAGCGTGTACGCCAATGTCCATTTTGCAAAGAAGAAATCAAATCTGATGCAATTAAGTGCAAACATTGCGGATCCCGCGTGACACCTGAACGACCCACCCACGGGGGCATCTGCCCATACTGCAAGGAAGAGATACATCCAGAAGCAATCAAGTGCAAGCACTGCAAGTCGACGCTAAACAGCGATAACGGTGCGAATTGTGGTTGCAAAGATGGTCACAAGGGCGATTACGCACCACCTTCCCAGTTTATGCCGGGCTGTCGCCGTCGCGATTTCGGCAACGTTGGCCTTGCACGCGAAATGATGGTCGGCCCACGTGATATCCCTGGACGCTCGCTATTCCAAATGGGCGGCCGGGGAAGATTTGGCGACCCCGCCGGATTCGACAACGTCTTGGCGCTTGGATGCAAGTTGTATGGCCCATATTGTCGTTACCGATGTGTGGAGAACTCGTGGGGGCTACCTGTTTGCCAAGACTATTGCTATTACAGGACGGTTTGCGGCGGAGCTTGATATGCGCACGAGAGCCCCGGCCGATACCAAGCCCAACGACGAGCCCTGGAGCCAGAAGGAGTTGCTCCGCTTCCAACCTGTGGCCGAGCAGGAGGAGTGGGCTGCTTGCTGGCGGTTGACGCTCTGCGGACTTCGGAGGTCCGAGGTCACGGGCCTGCGGTGGGTTGTGGCTGCTCGGGTCCGGGCCGATGATCTCCAGATAGGCACCGGCACCTAGGCCGAGGAGGAAATTCGTGTGCCGCCATCCCCTCATGCTGCTGCAACGCACTGGCTGCGCCCCTGCGAGACCGGCGAACCACGCGACCGCCTGACGGCACTGCCATTCGCCGGTGTGCACGGTGTCATGCTGCACGCCGCCAATAGCCGGGTATAGGCGGGAGCTTCCGGCGGCCTCCTGCGGGAGATGAGCGGGATGCGTGAGCCCGGGGCGTAAGCCGGCGCGGCTGTGGATCAGGTAGGAGGGCTTACTCCCAGTCAGGTCTGAAGCCTGTGCCGGATACAGACCCTCTCACCGGCGCGAGGACTCGTACCTGCCATGTCACTCCGGGATCTGTACATCATGTACATTAGGTACATCTGAGGAGGAGCCATGTCAGTCACAGAGCTGCATTACAACACCGTCACCGAGGCGCGCGCTCACTTCAGCGCCCTCATCGACGCCGCCGAGGCGGGTGTCCCAGCGACGGTGCGGCGTGACAAGCGGCGGGCGGCGGTCGTCGACGCCGACCGGCTACGGCACTTCCTTGTCGGCGTGCGTCCAGCCCGGGCGGAGGTCATTGCGGAAGGCGGCGGCTGGAGCATCCTGCTGCCGGGACTACCCATCGCTGCCGATGGCGAGACCTTCGACGAGGCGCTCGACGAGATGGTCACGGCGCTACGCGAGTACACCGCGGACTGGACCGACCATCTCCGCCACGCCCCCAACCACGAGCAGAACTGGGGCCTGGTCCAGATCATTGAGCTGTCGTCGGACGAGCAGCTGCGGGACTGGCTGCGGCGGTGACAGACTTTCCCGAGCCGACGCGGAGAGAACACCAGAACTTCTGCTTCAACGAGGGGTGGACGCAGGTACGCAACGCCCGGGGCAAGGGCGGTCACCACGTCACCTTCGAGCTGCCCCTTCCCGACGGCCGGGTACTGCGCACTCGAATCTCGCACCCGCCGAACCGTCAGACCTATGGTCCGAGCATGTGGGCGCACATCTTGCGCGACCAGCTGCAAGTCAGCGAGTACGAGTTCTGGGCCTGCGTCCGGGAGAAGGAGCTGCCACAACGAGGACACGACGTGCCGACCACGCCGTCCATCCCGGCAGGAGTCGTCGCTCAGCTGCTGTCGTACGGGGTCGAGGATTCAGAAGTGCGGCTGATGAGCCGTTCTGAGGCGATCGAACGACTGAACCGGATCTGGTCCCAGCAGGCTTGAGGACGTCAGGGCGAAGCACGCTGGTGAGCGATCGTCGCGGGCCTTCCGGTCGACGCTGATCCGCATCTTGGGCGGCTGCCGCATAAGCCGACCCCGCTTGCGGCCGTCCAGGAAGAACCTGACGCGTGCCGCGGTCAGCGTTATCGGAGGTGGATGTAGGAACTCCCAGTGGGATACGCACTAGCTTGTCACTCATGGTGCTCGACCCGGCACTGCTCGATTGGTTGCTCGACGCGGACCCCGCGCTGGGCTGGCAGGTCGAACGCGATCTCGCGGGCGCGCCGCAGGAGGTGTGGGAGGCGACTCGTGCCCGAGTCGCCAGGGAGGGTTTCGGGGCCCGGCTTCTTGCACTGCAGGATCCCGACGGGCAGTGGGCTGGCGGAGCATATTTCCCGGGCGACTTCGACTTCCACGGCTCCGAGACGGCCGATGACGCTGACCAGCCGTGGACCGCGACGACGTGGACGCTCAACACCCTGCGCGACTGGGGCCTCGACGCCGCCGCGCTCGCCGGCACCGCCGACCTGCTCGCCGCGAACAGCCGCTGGGAGTAGACGACCTGCCGTACTGGGGCGGCGAGGTCGACTGCTGCATCAACGCCTACACCCTCGCCAACGGCGCGTGGCTCGGGGCGGATGTCGCGGGAATCGCCCAATGGTTTCTCGATCACCGGCTGGCCGACGGCGGCTGGAACTGTGAGTGGGTCGAGGGGTCGACCCGCTCCTCGTTCCATTCCACGCTCAACGCCCTGAAGGGGTTGTTGTACTACGAGACCGCGACCGGAGGATGCGATGCGCTGCGCGCCGCCCGTCGA
>JBKOUS010000254.1:0-9099 GCA_046723505.1 Actinomycetota bacterium | reverse complement strand
CAAGAACCCTGCTCAAAATTCTCCCCCGATGGTCGACAAAACCGAATGTAACCTGCCTGTGAGCATGCTGCAGGCGGTTGCGGTGGATTCATCGAACCATCACAGCGACCAGAATGCGCTGCATTTTTGTGTCATCTTGTCTGAGACCATTGTGAGGAGGCCCCATGTGCTGCACTTTTGTTCCGCCCTATCTCCTGCAGCGCGTCGCCTTGTGGGCCGGCACCCGTCATGCGTCTGCCTCTGGCAGGGAAACACTGCAGGTTGATGACCGGTTGCGGGCCCGACGTGAGTCGCCACCGGATCAGATGGCCGCTCCACGCCTGCCTGGCGTCAAAAAGCGGGTTGTGCACAGCGCCAACAACACAGAGTCGCTGCCGGGGGAGGCTGTCCGGAGCAATGGTGATCCGCCGGTCGGCGATCCAGCAATTGACGAGGCGTTCGACTCATCCGGCCAAGTTTGGGACCTGTTCGACAGACAGTTCGGCCGGCAGTCCATTGACGGACGTGGCGGCACGGTGTCCATCACAGTCCACTACGGGCGTGATTACGACAACGCCTTCTGGGACGGGACGCAGCTCGTTTTTGGCGATGGGGATGGGCAGATCTTTGACCGCTTCACCAAGCCAATGGATGTGTTGGCTCACGAGTACACCCACGGTGTCACCCAGTTCACTGTCGGCTTGGCCTATCAGGATCAGCCGGGCGCCTTGAACGAGAGCATCAGCGATGTGTTTGCCTCGGTGGCCAAACAGCACATGCTCGGCCAGACTGCGGCAGAGGCTGACTGGCTCATTGGGGCAGGACTCTTCATGCCGGGGATCAACGCTAAGGCGCTCCGATCGATGCGGGAGCCGGGAACGGCGTACGACGATCCCCAAATTGGTAGGGATTTGCAGGTGGGCTCCATGTCGGACTATGTCGTAACCGACACTGACAGCGGCGGCGTCCATATCAACTCAGGAATTCCTAACCGGGCCTTTGCCCTGGCGGCGCTGGCCCTTGGCGGGCACAGTTGGGAGAAGGCCGGCCAGGTTTGGTACGACACTTTGGTCAACGGCCAACTGAGTGCACAGCCCAGCTTTGAGTCATTCGCGCAGGCTACTGTCACATCCGCGCGTCGCCGTTTTATGGATGACCCATCCGTCTCAGAGAAGGTTCAGGCAGCGTGGGTCGAGGTTGGCCTGCTCGGTGTGGATGTTGATCTCGCCGCTGATCAGGCCGTGGGCACAGCTGTGGCCTCCTCCGCAGGTTCATCCGAGCCGCCCGGCTCCTACCCGGCCGGCGCCACCGACCAGCCCGCGACCGTCGCGGTCCAGCGCAGCGGCGGCTTTGCAGGAACGACCAAGGTCGGGCAATTGGACCTCAACTCCGATCCCGAGGGGCCGGAGGTCCGGCATCTGTTGATGTGTGTCGGCCCGCAGTCGATTACCTCCACCCGACCGGCTCCCGATCGGTTCGTCTACACCGTCGTGTATGGCGATTGGCGTTTCACGGTTCAAGAGCAGGACCTCACCCCAGAGTTGCGTCGGCTTGTGCAGGTTGTGCTGAACCGCGGCGGCTAGAGTGGCAAGGTGCCGTCGGGGAGAGCGCGCGATCGAATCTATCCGCGCTCAGTCGGGGTGCTGGGGCACGGATTCCTGGCCGAGCCGGTCCTAGAGCGGCTGTTGCGCGCGCTGCCGGAAACGACGCACGTATCGACGTACGGCCGGAACCCTGACCTGCTCGCTCAGCTCCAGCGGCTTGGGGCAAAACCCGCTGCAAGTCCTGCCGACCTTGCCGCGCGTAGCGAGTACGTCCTCGTGCTGCTCCAGAAATTGGAGGACCTCGAGGATGATTTGAGCGGTCCGAGCGGGCTACAAGCTGGGGTCCATAGCCCGACGATCCTTGTCATGGGAGCGATCTCCACTCCAGACGACCTCCGGAATCTCGCCAGCGAACTGGCCGAGAAGACAGCCGGTCTGCTCCGAGTGGTCGACGCGCCGCTAAACGGAACTCAAAGAGCCGCTGCCCGTGGCGACCTCTCCATCGTCGTCGGCGCCACCCCGGGTCTGTATGGGGACGCACTGCCTGTGCTGGAGTTGTTGGGAACGTGCGTACGCGTAGGCGGCGTGGGCAGCGCACAGATTGCCAATGCCTGCGAGCAATACATCATCGCTGCCACCGCGATGGCGCTCAGCGAGGCGGCGGTCATCGCCGAGCGCGCCGGCCTTGACCTTTCTCGAGTACTGCACAGTTGGGAACTCTCGCTGGCAGGTAGCCGGGTGCTGGGAGCAGCCCGAGCCAAATTGCTCGATCGGGATTTCCAACCCGATCCTCCCGCGGCCGCTTCACTCGCTCCGCTTGAAGTCGCGGCTCAACAAGCCTGGCGAACCGGGACTTCGGCGCGGCTGCTAGCAAACGTGCGTGAACTCTTTCAGCTCTTGGATCGGGCCGGCCTGAGCAGTCAGGATCTGACATCCACCTACCAGTACCTAGCCGCACAACACCCCGAGCGCCGGGAGGCACAGGCTTAGCTGTCGCGACGCCGGGGTGTTGGCGAGTGTTATGTAGGTGGGCCCGGGTGGGCAGGCACTTACACGCCGCGTCGGCCCGGGGTTCTGCTGTCAGGTGAGCTGAAGAATCACAATCACCAAAATGATGATGACGAGGACACCGATAATGGTTCCGATAATTCCTCGGTTCATGGGCAGGACCTCCTCTCCAGCCTTCGAGGTACCCGTGTGTCGCTGGCGTAAACACGAAGGTCGATCATGGTGTCCACCCGAGCAGCGTCGCACCGGCGCGCAGGCCGCCGAGCAGGATGACGGCGGCAATGATAGGCAGCAGCAGGACGCGCCAGGGATGCCGGCGGATCCACACAAAGCCCAAAACCACCAAGACCACCCAGACTGCAATGAAGCCAATGACCGCCCACAAGGGAGCCATCAGACCAGTGGCGAAAACCCAGATCGACATTGCCAGCAGCGCGGCGAGCGCGAGGCCGCCCAGCACGTAGCTGATGGTTGACGGCCTGATCTGTGGTTCCCCGGCGGTTGTGGCCATCTGCTACTCCTCCCACGGCAGTGGCTTGCCTTCGGCAACTGGGGCAACTGGAATTACCACCACCGGTCGGGCTTGACGATGGGCCAGGTGGGCCGCGACGGATCCAGTGAGGAACTGTTTGAGCCCAGCACGTACGCCGCCGCGCCGACTGCCGACGATGATCATCGCGACATCGAGGATGTCGGCAAGCCGGGTCAGCGCATAAGCGACATCGCCTGCCAGCTCTCGAAACGACAACTCAATAGATTCGTCGGCGACCGCTGCGCGGATCTGGGCCACCAGTCCTTGATCGAAATCTGTGTCCTTGAGTTCAGGGAGGTCCGGATCGAGCGGGAGCGAGGCCACGGAGCCATCGGGCAGCTCCTCCACCACATATCGCCCTGGATCGACGTGCGCACAAACGAGCGCAGCGTCAAAAGTGCGGGCGAAGTGAGCGGCATGGCGCAGCACAACGTCCGGCTGGCCATAAGTAACCCCGACCAGGATCCGGCGTGCTGCCTGATTCTCTGCCATTGCCTCACTCCAGTGCTTCGATCAGACCCTAGCGCCGGTAGTGCGCGGGAGCCAGGCGCTTAGCCGGACAATGTATCTCGGTCGATCGGCCTGCCAGACTGAAGCGAGAGCAGAGCCGCTTTGGCCTCCAGCCCGCCGATGTAGTTGCCAAGCGTCGCCGCCAGGAGCAGCGTGCCGACGGCGAATCCACCATCCGGTATGCAACATCAAGCAGCTGCTCAGCTTCCGCGGCCACCACAAGTTGATCATGGAGGCGAGTCATCGCCTAAGTATCGTGTGGTGTGACGGTTGTTGAGTTGAGGTAGCGGCGCCGCAGAGCGCGAATGCCGTCATGGGCGGCACGCCGCGCGGCATCCGTCGACCCCCGACGAGGGCGGCGACGTCCGCGTACGGCATGCCTGCCACATGGTCCGTGCCCTTTCACGAGCTCTTCAAACGGCTGTTTCATCTTCATCAACCTTGTAGACGATGGCACGGTGCAAAACGTGAGGTCGCGGCGGTTCTGGTAGGCGGTTTTATTCAACCAGTCGGTTGACAACTCAGAGAGTGTCGCCTAGGCTTTTCAACCGATCGGTTGAATAAGTCGACAAGGAGGGCTGCGATGAGCGAGGATCGACTCTCCAGAGTCTTCGCCGCCTTGGCTGATCCGACGCGGCGTGACATTGTGGCCCGGCTCTCGGTCGGGGATGCCACGGTGGGCCAGCTGGCCGCCCCATATGACGTGTCGATCCAAGCTGTATCCAAGCATCTCAAGGTGTTAGAAGATGCCGGCTTGGTCAGCCGCAGTCAGGATGCTCAGCGCCGCCCGCGGCACCTCGAGGCTGAGGTATTCGACCTGATGACCGCCTGGATCGAGCGATACCGCCGGCAGGCCGAGGAGCGTTACCGGCGACTCGATGCCGTACTCGCCGCCATGGACAACGAAAGTGAACCCATCATCGACAAAGGAGGAGCAGCATGAGCACGAATCCCACGGAGCAAGCCGCGACGCGCGAGGCCACGATCGAGGCTGACCCAAACGTGCCCACGATCCGCATCATTCGAGACTTCGATGCACCGCGGGACAGGGTCTTCAGAGCGTGGATTGATCCAGAGCTGGTCGTCAAGTGGTTAGGCCCGAAGAGCAGCGAGATCAGGATCGATCAGTGGAACGCTCGCACCGGCGGCAACTATCGCTATGCATCAGTGCAAGATGGCGAGGAGGTGGCCGCCTTTTACGGGTCGTTCCATGAGGTGAGGCCGAGCGAGCGGCTGGTCCAGACCTTCACATGGGAGGGCATGCCCGATGGTGTCAGCCTGGACACCATGACGTTCGAAGACCTGGGAGGCGGCCGGACCCGAACCGTCGGGCTCTCCGTGGTCGATAGTTTCGAAGGCCGCGACGCGATGCTGGCGAGCGGAATGGATGTCGGCGTCAACGAGGGCTACGAGAAGCTGGATTCTCTGCTCGCACAAGGGTGACGCAAGTCCAACTTGTCAGTGTCTCAGCCGACCATAGAGGGCTTAGACGCTGACAGTTGCCTAGTGGGCTGCTTGGTTTGCGGAAGCGCTGATCGGGTACGCCCGCGGCATAGACGGATCCAGCGGCGCCGGCCCCGACTGGACCTAAGGAGGCGGCGATGACTCGTTCGATCGGAAGTTTGCTGCTGCTAGGAGCTAGCGGGGACCTGTCCGGACGACTGCTGTTGCCGGCCCTGGGCCAGGTGCTCGACCATGAAGAGTCGCGTCGTGAAGTCGTACTGGTAGGCGTGGGCTCAGAGGAATGGAGCGCCGATGCCTGGCGGCAACGGATCCGTACCTCGTTCTCGGATGCAAAGGTTTCTGATGAGGCGCTGCAGAGTGTGCTGGCAACGACGCGGTACGCGCAGGCTGACGTGACGAGCCCGGCACACCTGCAATCCCTCATCGACTCATGTCCGGCGGCGCCAGCCCTGTATTTTGCGCTGCCTCCTTCGGTGACCGTCGCTGCCTGTAAGGCTCTTCAGCAGGTGTCTCTGCCAGAAGGCACGAATCTGGTGCTGGAGAAGCCTTTCGGCATCAACCAGGAGAGCGCCGCCGCTCTGAACAAGTTGCTGGCCGAGCTGGTCCCGGAGGACCAGGTGCATCGCGTCGATCACTTTCTCGGGCGCTCGACCGTACTAAACCTGCTTGGTGTGCGCTTCGCGAATCGCCTATTCGAACCGGTGTGGAGCAACGAGCACATCGAACGCGTCGACATCGTGTTCGACGAACAACTGACACTGGAGAACCGGGCGCGGTACTACGATCAGGCCGGCGCGCTGATGGACATGATCCAAAGCCACCTGCTCCAGGTGCTGGCGCTGGCAACCATGGAGCCGATCGCCAGAGCTGACGCGGTGGATCTGCGGGACGCGAAGGCCCAGGTGTTGCGGGCCTGCCGACCGTGGGACGACGACCCGGTTGGGGCTGGGCGCCAGGCTCGTTACACCCGCGGGTCGATCGATGGGCGCGACGTGCCCGATTACACCGCTGAGCCCGGAGTCGAGCCGGCGCGGAACACTGAGACGCTCGCCGAGCTCGTCGTCGAGATCGACAACTGGCGCTGGTCCGGTGTGCCGTTCCGGTTGCGTTCGGGCAAGGCGCTGCGCGAGCGACGCAAGGAGGTGCTCGTCACCTTCAAGCAACTTCCCCATCTGCCAATCGGGCTTCGTGGGGAGGCGCCACCAGATCGGCTGCGGTTAAGCATGGGGCCGGACCGAATGGCGCTGGAGATGAATGTCAACGGTCCGAGTGATCCGCTGCAACTGGACCGAGTGTCGCTGGATACCGACATGCATCCGGGACGCCTGCCGGCATATGGAGAAGTGCTGGCGAGCGTATTGGATGGTGACCCATTGCTCTCCGTACGTGGTGACACGGCCGAGGAATGTTGGCGCATCGTGGATCCGGTGCTGCAGGCTTGGCGGGAGGGAAAAGTTGCGATGGACTCCTACGCCGCCGGGTCAGACGGGCCGTCGAGCTGGGCCTGACAAGCACTCTGCGGAAGCCGAGTCGCCGCCGGTACGTCGGCCGCCATGACCGCCTTCCCAGAACGTCCACAGTCGGTTCAGCTCTCACACCGAAACACCGCTGCACTGGGCCGCGAGCAGCGATGACGCCGGGCATTCTGGAGTGCCTGCCATGGTGGTCAGCGAGTTACGGCCCAGTACCTGCTGGAGCGAGGCGCGGACCTCAACTGGATCGGATGGGACGAGAAGACTCCACTGGATGTGGTCGACGAAACCGCCGCGCCTGATCTTGCTGCATGGCTTCGGGCTCAAGGCGCAAAGCACGCGAGCGAGCTTCACACCCCCCATTAGCTGACGCCCGATTGAGTCAGATCCCGCAACATGCCGTGCCGGCCCGCAACTGGCGTGCGGAAATGAGAGAAAGCAGCACGCATCCCGCGACCCCCCTAGGGTTCCCACATGCATCTCGCCGAGCCCGCGCGGCCGCCAGCGCGTACGGTCGTGGTACTCGGCATGCTCTCAACGTTCGGGCCGCTGTCACTCGACCTCTACCTCCCCGCGCTGCCCGAGCTTGCCGATGACCTCGACGCATCGGCCTCGGCGGCGCAGCTGTCGATCACTGCCTGCCTGGTCGGCCTTGCGGTGGGCCAGCTCTTGGCGGGTCCCCTATCGGATCGGCTGGGCCGGCGGCGCCCTCTGATCGTTGGGCTGGTGGGCTTTCTGCTCGCTTCCGTTGCGTGCGCTCTGGCGCCCACTGCGGCGGTCCTTGTGGTGCTTCGCTTCATCCAGGGCCTGGCCGGTGCGGCTGGACTGGTGATCTCGCGCGCCATCGCGCGCGATCTCTATTCCGGACGCACGCTGATGATCTTCTTCTCCCGCTTGATCTTGGTAGCCGGGCTGGCTCCGGTGATCGCTCCCATCCTCGGTGGACAGCTCAGCCGGATCATGAGTTGGCGCGGCATTTTTGGCGTGCTGGCTGGCTTCGGCGCCGTGCTCCTCCTTGCAGGCTGGCTGGGACTGAAGGAAACCTTGCCACCTGAGCGGCGGATCGTCGGCGGCTTCAGCAAGACCTTGCACGGCTACAACACTCTCCTCCACGACCGCTTCTTCGTGGGCTGCGCGCTCTCGTCCGGGCTCGCCGGCGCCTCCATGTTCTCCTACATCTCAGGCTCGACTTTCGTCCTGCAACGGCTCTACGGCATGTCGCCGCAGGGCTTCTCGCTGGTATTCGGATCGATCTCCCTCGCGCTTGTCATCGCCGCCCAAGTCGGAGGTCGCCTTGCCTTGGTGTGGCCACTGACGCGGGTGCTCGGTTTCGGCTTGGCCGTCAATCTTCTCGGGGCAACATTCCTGCTTGTGACGGTGATCATCGGGCTACCGCTGGCCGTGCTGATCGCAGCGCTCTCGGTGATGGTGAGCGCTGTCGGCTTGATCTTTCCGACGGCAAACGCACTGGCGCTGGCCGACTATCCAGACTTGGCCGGTACCGCCTCCTCACTTCAGGGCCTCAGCCAATTCCTCTTCGGGGCGATTGCAGCACCACTCGTCGGCATCGCCGGTGAGCACACCGCGTTACCGCTCGGCGTCGTCACTACCACCGTGAGCCTGTGTGCCAGTGCGAGCTTCGTTGGCCTGGTGCTTCCCGTGGTTCGGGCGCGGAAATAGGCGGGAGCGAAATTCAAAGTGCTGCCAAAGAGGTCTGTCCACAAGCCCATCGATGGGTAATGCTGGGGAGTAACCGTACGGCGTCCGCACAGCGGCAGGCGACTGAGTACTGCGGTGCCCGTTGCGCGGACGGCGCGATTCACCGAGACACTCAGGAGGACACGATGAAGGCGGAGGTCGGCGATCGGATCGTGGTGGCCTCGGGCACGCTGCACCGGCCGATTCGAGACGGCGAGATCTTGCAGACCGGAGAAGATGGCGGCGGCCCGTACTTGGTGCGGTGGTCCGACAGTGGCAATGAGAGCCTGTTTTTCCCTGGCCCCGACGCCCATGTCGAGCATGTCCAGCGGGAGAGCGGCGACATGGGGGGAAACCAGAGTCCAGCGGCGTCGCGTACTCAGCCAACCAAGACGTGGCGGGTCGACATCTACCTCTACGAAGATCAGGCTGCAACATCGGCGAACGCCGTCCTGCACAGTGATGTACCGGCGCCACTCGACGTTCGGGGTGAGGCTCGCCGCAGCCCGGCCGATCCGGACATGCCCACGGTCGGAGACGAGGTGGCGGCAGCCCGTGCCTTGAGGCAGCTAGCGGATCGGCTCCTCGAGATGGCTTCCAGCGACCTCTCAGACGCTGAGGGACATCCGGTTTCGCTGAGCAGCTGACCGCTGTGGCGAGCCCGACGACCGCAGGCGATGGCCCTTTGCCGATGCCCACCGGACCGCACTCGGTGGGTCGGGTCTCCTACGACTGGGTCGATCATGCCCGGTTCGATGTCTACGCGGGAAACCCCGAGGCTCGCCGCGAACTGGTGCTGTTCGTCTGGTATCCGGCTAGTCCGCAAGCGACCGCCGAGTTCGCGCCGTACCTCCCGTCGGCGTGGGCGCCCACCGCCGAGTTCCTCGGGATC
>JBKOUS010000085.1:0-7666 GCA_046723505.1 Actinomycetota bacterium | reverse complement strand
GGCCGCAGACGACAGCCTGACGCTGCTGTTCTTGTGCTGCCATCCGATACTCAGCCCGGTCTCCCAGGTCGCGTTGACGCTGCGAGCCGTTGGGGGGTTGACCACCGCCGAAATCGCTCACGCCTATGGAGTCACTGAAGTCGCCATGGGCCAGCGGATCAGCCGTGCCAAGCAACAGATCAGGTCCGCTGGCGGTCGGTTTGTCCTCCCATCGGCCGAGGACCGAGAGCACCGACTCACCGCTGTCCTGCAGGTGCTGTACCTGATCTTCAACGAAGGCTACGCGGCGACCGCTGGTGACCAGCTGCACCGGGTCGACCTGACCACGGAGGCGATCCGGCTGACACGGATGCTCCACCGGCAGCTGCCCGATGAGCCGGAGGTGGCCGGACTGCTGGCGCTGATGCTGCTCAACGACACGCGCCGTCCCGCCCGTTCCACTGAGGCTGGGGACCTGGTCACGATGGAACATCAGCAGCGCGACCTATGGGATAAGAACCTCACCGCCGAGGGCACGGCTCTGATCACCGCAGCCATGCGCCGGCGCCAGGTGGGGCCGTACCAGCTGCAAGCCGCTATCGCCGCCTTGCACAACGGGGCACCTAGTTACGCCGAAACCGATTGGCCGCAGATCGCCGCCCTGTACGCGTGGTTGGAGCAGCTCACGCCAACCCCGCCGGTCCGGCTCAGCAGGGCGGTCGCTGTCGCGATGGCGTACGGTCCGCGGCGCGGCATTGAACTGTTGGACAGCCTCGCGGACGACCCGCTCATCCGGCAGCGGGAGCGAGCCGTCCGCGCTCACCTGCTCGAACTCGACGGCGACACCCAGCACGCCGCCGAGCTCTTCAGAGAAGCGGCCATCCTTACCGATAACCTCGCCGAGCGCCGGTATCTCGAAGGGCGAGCTCGGCACCTCGAATCGTGAGACCAGCTGCCTTCGTTGATTTCAAGTGGGCGTAAAGCCGGCAACGGCGCCAATGACGGTGATCGCCGGCGGCCTGATGCCCGCGTTCCTGGTGAGTGCTGCGATGTCGGAGACGGTGCCGCGCACCACCTGCTGGCTCGGCATTGCCGCGTCGGCGACCGTCATGGCTGGAGTGTCGGCGGCTAGCCCGTGCTTGATCAACTCGGTAGTGATGGCCGGCAGCGTGGCGACGCCCATCATGATCACCAAGGTGGTATTGGCGGTGGCCAGGGCTTGCCAGTTGAGGGTTGAGCCGGTATCGCCGGGCGGCGCATGGCCAGAGATCACCGTAAACCCTTGGGTGAGCTCACGGTGGGTCAGCGGCACTCCCGCCAGCGCGGGACCCGCGATGGCCGAGGAGACGCCCGGAATCACCGTGACGGGGACACCCGCGGCCGCACAGGCCTGCCACTCCTCACCACCGCGGCCGAACACAAAGGGGTCGCCGCCCTTGAGCCGCACCACGGTCTTGCCCGCTGACGCGTGCTCCATCAGGATCTCGTTGATCCGCTCCTGAGAAGTGGAGGTGCCTCGGGGGATCTTGGCGACCTCGATGATCAACGCCTCAGGCCTCGCGTGCTGCAGTGCTGACAGCGGGGCGAGCCGATCACAAACGATCACGTCGGCCTCATTGATGGCCTCCAGCCCTGCGACAGTCAGCAGACCAGGGTCACCCGGGCCGCCGCCGACCAAGATCACAGATCCACGGCCTGTGGATCGTTCGATCGTGGCTGGGACGGGAGACACAGCCGGAACACCATGATCACGAGCAGCCGCCGCGATCATCTGATCACGCTCGGCTACCCCGGTAGCCGGCACCACGAGTGCGGCGTCCCGAAAATCTTCGGGTGCAGGCGGGCGGCGGCGCAGAATCAACAATCCCCGCGCCGCAAGGTCGGCAACGATCGCTCCAACCTCTGGCGCGACCACTGTCACCACGGCCCCGGAGTCCAGCAACCCTCGGATTGCCGACAGGGCCGCTGGACCACCCCCGCAGACCAGCACCGGTAGCCCGTCCAGCTCAAGGCTGGCGGAAAAGCCCGATGGTGGCTGGATCTGCATGGCGGCGTGAGGCTATCACTCAGTGCGAACAGCTGCTAAGCCTTACGCCAGCCGTGCCCGTACCCGTCCCTCCATTACACGTTGCAGCAGCGAGACGGTCTCGGGATCAAGATCGACCCCGAGAGTCCGGGCCTGCGCCGCCAGCTGGAGCGCGAGCCGCTCTATCTCAGTCGCGTTGCCCGCGGTGTGTTCAGTTCGGATCCGGGCAGCCAGCAACAGCTCGTCGCCTGGCGCAGCCAACAGCGCCCGCGCTGCCGCCCAGCGAGCCCGTTCCACGTCCCCAGCCAGCAAGGCCCGGTCAGCGAGCTCCAGGCCGATGTCGCGTACGCACGAGATCATGTCGGTTCGCAGTTCCTCGGCCCAATGCCATTGGCCAGGCGCCGCATCGGCGAGCGGCGCACCGCGTACCAGTTCCAGCGCGGCCTGCAGACTGTCGTCGCCGGCCCGGTTGACTCCGGTCGAGGTGAGGATCTGCAGCCACTGCCAATCTGAGCTGACTGCTGGATGCAATGTGATTCGTCCGGTGTACGCGTCCGGTAGGTACGGCTCTCCCTCCGGACTGGCGCCGAGCCAGCTGCGCAGCCGGCTCATGTTGGACCGACGAGTGCCCTCCGCTACAGCCAGCGCCGCCACCATGGCTTGGGCGGTGCTTCCCGGGTTTTCGAGCAGCCAGGCGCAGTACTCCAGGCACTGCTTGGCAGCGCGTGCAGGCGTCGTCCCCATGGCACCGTGCAGCTCAATGGGACCAAGCATCTGAAGCGTGGGATGGTGGACCGTCCGGTCCGGGTCCATCGCTGCCTCCATGATCAAGGCCCTTTCTGCTGTGATTGCCGTGCCCCATGTCGTTGATCGGCTGTCCAGGTGCGTGACGTTGTCGGGTGGCGGATTCGGCTCCGCGCCGGCCTCGCTCCACCACGGTGCGGGGGTTGGCTCGTCGCTGCCGGTGCTCTCGATGAGATCAACAACCGCGGTCAACTCTGAAGGCTCCAACCACTGTGGAGACATTGAGAGGCCGGCCGGCTCGAGCAGGACCTTCCGCTCAGCGGACGAACCATCACCAGACAACGACCACCCAGCGCCTGGAACCGGTCCAACCACAACTGCGGCCACCGCCACCTTGGGCTCGGTGTTGATCAAGGCGCTGAGCCGGGTGCTCTGCACTGTGCTCAAGGGCTGCTGCACCAGAACAATTTCGGGAGCCCATGGGTCAGCCAAATCCGGGTCAATGCGGTGCTGACTCAGTAGTGGATAGCGACGATGTTCACGTTGCAGGGCGGCGCGCTTCTCAAGTCGGTCGAGCAGTGCATCGCAGTCCGGGGTGCGCAGCACATTATGTTTGCCCAGCGCCTCTGGCAGCCGCTCGCCGCCGCCGAGCAAAGTCACGATCATCTCCTCCGCCCATGGGGAGAAGGAAAGCTCGACGGCCATGGCAGCCAGGAGATCGGCCGCCGGGAAGCCGGAGTCGGGCTGAATCTCGAGCAAGCCGAAGGACTCCAGATCGCCAAGGACCAGTCGGCCCTGTTCGTCGCGACCCAGCGTGACCAGGGCTGGCCATGGACGCGCCGCCTCGCCCAATCCCGGCACCGACTTGAGGTATCCCACATCCTTCTGAGCGATAAACCAGGAGCGACCACGTACCGTGAAACCAACCGGTGCAGTCGGGCAAGCCACTTGCAAGCGGAGCTCGATCTCCGTCTCACCGATCAAGGCCAGCTGCAATGGAGGTGGCGCTGCCCGGGAGTCCCTGCAATGTGCGGCGATCGCCCGCATGGCGCGGTCCAGCGTACGTAGGCTCAACGGCCGCTGTCGCCGTCCGAGCGCGACCTCGACAGGACCCGTTGCTGGTGGCGGATGTACGATGCGCCGGCCAGGCGGCCTGGTTTGGAGCTGAATGCGCCGGCGCCAGGCCAGCCCGCCGATCACACCGGCCGCCAGCAGCCCGCCGACGCCCGCCAGCGATACCAAGGCGACGTCAACCGTTGGTCCCGTATCGGGGGTCGCTGTTCCAGGGCTGTCAGCCGGTCCACTTGATGAGGCCGACGGCTCGGCTGGGGAGGCAGATGGTTGGGCCGGCGTGGGCGATGGCTCAGCCGGTGTAGCAGAACGCTCCTGCTTCGGCAGCGAGCCTTCAGTTCGGCGCCGCTGCTGATCATGTTTCGATTTCGGCTTGGCCTCGGGCTTCGTCTGCTCGGGCACCACCAGAGGCATTCCCACCGCCAACTCGTCGGGGTCGCTCAACTGCGCTCTGTTGACGTGGAAGATGTCCCTCCAGCGAGCCGACGTGCCGAGCTCGCGCTCGGCAATCGAGGAGAGTGTGTCGCCGCGACGTACGGTAATGACGCGATCGCCCGTGTGGCCTTTCGTATCCAGCTCCGGGATCCTGAGCCGCCAACCGACCTGCAGCCGGTCAGGTCCGCCGGTTAGCAAAGTGGGGTTCGCGATCGCGATCTTGCGCCAGTCTCGGCCGTCCCCGTAGTACCGCTCGGCGAGAGTCCAGAGATCGTCACCAGCCTGCACCACATGATGTTCAGCGTGATCAACTCGCTTCGTCTGAGGAGCCGCCAGTGCAGGCAGTTGCAGAGCCTCGGCGGGCTCGATGATCACTGGCGAGGGGTCCTCCGCCGCAGCCACGGCTGCGATCTGGCCCCCTGAATCCGGATCGGCTTGCACAGCGTGGGGCACGGAAAGCATAGTGATCACCGAGATCAGCAGTCCGGCTGCAAAGCGCTGCGGCGCATCAAGGCCTGGAAGGTGGATCCGAATGCGTTGCTGCGAAATGAGCGCTAGCAGCTCGCTGATCACCGACAGCGTGAAGGCCAGCCACGCCAGCCAGCCGATCATCGTGATCAGTCTCACCAAGATCACGCCATCGACCGGTGTGGATAGAGCGCGTCGCATGGCGTTCCAAGTCAGCTCCCCCCGCAGCGGATCACCTCCGAGAATGGCCAAGGCGACGGGAGCGCCGGCGGTACCGAGCAGCAGGATGGCGAGTGAACCGAGGCCGCGAATCAGCCGAGCCATCAACTAACCGCTCGCTCTCGCATGCCTTTCCCCTTCCGACTTTCTGCTCGCTCGCGCCCCGGTCATGCCCTGGGAGCTGCCGTCGTCCTCACTCGCTCGCACGCCACTCTGCTCCCGTTCGTCGCTCCTACTCAAAGGTGGCGTGCTCGGCTCGCTTGTCCAGACACCAGCCGGGCACGACCTACCCGACGCTCGCGAACGTTTTTTTGTTCGCTCGCGCCCGGTCGCGCCCTGGGAGCTGCCGTCGTCCTGACTCGCTCGCACGCCACTCTGCTCTCGTCCGTCGCTCCTACTCAAAGGTGGCGTGCCCTCGCTCGTCCAGACAGCAGCAGGGCACGACCTACCCGACGCTCGCGAACGATTGACTCCGCAACTACTGTTCCGAGCTTGAGTGGCGATGGAAACGGCTAGGTGTTGTCCGTTCGCTGGAAGTGTTGTCAGTTGCGTGAGATGTCCCCACCGCAGTGGTCGTCTCGACATCAACCGACCAAGATCCTGAGCATTGCCGCGACCAGGAAGATCAGGCCGAAAATCAACGCTGGCAAGGTCATATAGATCGTCATGCCTTCGGCGGCAGCACTGGCCGTGATCTGCTCACGGCTCAGATGGGCGTCGCGCAATTCCCGTACCCGCGCGCGCAGCGTGCCCGAAAGGGCCGCACCGGTCTCGTCCAGCTGCATCACGTCAGCAATGTCGGCTAGTTCGGGGAGTCTGAGCTGATCTGAGAGCCTGCGGAGTTCGGCGTACGGGGACTGCTGTTCGAGCTGCGCGCGTTCGAGCGCCGTCCGGACGTGGACGAAGAGCGCTGCATCGCTCAGGGCGGCGGCGTTCTGCAGTGCCTGGGTGGCTGAGGCATTCGTGAGCCGCTCCAAGGTCACCAGGTCGATGTAGACCAGCAGGGCCTCGGTCGCACCGACCCGGATATTCTGAGTTTTTCGCCGCAAGAGCAGATCGGGCACGAAGAAGCCGATCACCGCACCTACTACGATGGCGACCGCAGGAATCGGGCTGAGGTGACCTGTTAGATAGACAAACCCACAACCAGCGAGCCCCGGCAGCACTGCACCAATGATCGCCATCACAGCTTTGTCGGCATAGAACTCAGCGATCGACTTGTTCTCGAGCCGCAACGCGCGATGCTTTCCAGCGGAGAGAGGGATCGGTACCGCGCGATAGACAAAGGCGCCTAGGCGCTCCGAGCGGCTGCCGACAGGGCCGATGTCACGCATGGGCACGTGGTCTACCTCATCAGCACCGATCCGCTCCAGGGCAGCGTCCAGACGTGGCGCGAAACGCCCGAAGGCGACCACCAGGCAGGTCACTCCAGCAGCCAGCAGAATGCCGGAGACCGTTACAAAGGCAACGGTCATCGGTGCTTTCCCAGAAGGATGCGCGGTCGATCGGCCTGGTGTGCCTTACGCCGCATCAAGATCAGCGAGGCGATGTAAGAGATCAACAGCATTGAAAGCAGCATTTGACCCAGCGGCGTCCGGTAGGGCGCAAAGAAGTCAGGTGAAAGCAGGAACACCAGGACAAGAGTTGACAGCGAGATCACGGTTACTTGGCGGACGACAACGTACGGCTTGGATCGCTCGACCTCGATTGCCCGCCGGCCCTTGAGTTGTGCCTGGATTGAGTCGGCGAGGGCATTGAGCGTGATCGACGCCCCGTTGGCACCGCGGCTCGACGCCAAGATCAACGCGGCGATCACGGCATCGGCGTCGGGCGAGTCAACCGAGTCAGCGAACCGCATCAGGGCGTCGCGGGTCTCCCAGCGGTTGTTCAGCCTGGTCACCAGCAGGCTGATCTCATCAGCGATCAGCGGCGGAGCGGTACGCCGTGAGATGCGGATCGCGTCGGTGATCGATTTGCCGGTGGCGAGCGTCGCGGCCAGCGATCGTACCCAACGATCGAGCGCCTCGAGCAATTCGACGTCGCGTGGCTTGGGAAGCACCAGCAGATAGGGCAGGCCGACAGCGGTTGCCGGCAGCAGGACGATCATGATCAGCCAGTGCGTGAGCATCGCAACGGCACAACCGATGATCAGGCTTAGCAGCAAGATCACATCCCGACGTCGCCCGCGCGGACCTGGTGGTCGTCGAGTGAGGCGGGCCCACAGTTCGCCAGCGGATTCGGCATGTCGACGTGCTGCTGGCGGCGTCCACCTCCTTAGTCCGGCCAGGATGCCCAGCAGTCCGCCAATGATCAATAAGCCGGCGGCGATCGCCACGACCTCGCTCACGGAAAACGGCCTGCTGCCGGGGTCGAGCGGGGAAGATCACGGCGAAAGGGGAGCAGTTCCGCCTCGAACTCGGCATCGGGAAAGTATCCTGCGGATTGGCTGCCACTGCCCGTGGCGTGGTAGGTGAGATGACTAACTGGGCGACCGTGCTCGATGGCACGAGTAACTTGCCGGATCTCTGACACATACCGGCGACGGGTGCCGCCCTTCCAGGTCTCGTCGATCAGCTTCACATAGATGAATAAGTGGATGTTGTGGGCGATCTGGCGGTATGCCTCCTCGACCGAAAGCACACCACCCTGCGCAACTCTTGACGCCAGACGATCGATCGTCGACTCCGCCGAGTGCGAATGGGTCGTACTCAAGGTGCCGGTTCC
>JBKOUS010000132.1:0-17771 GCA_046723505.1 Actinomycetota bacterium | reverse complement strand
CCGCTAGGCCACTGCGGCTGCAGGCGCTAGCTTGCCGACCAGCTCGACCACATCGGCGATGGAGTTGGCGACTCTGGTTGGGCGGTAGGGAAACCGTTCGACGTCGGCTTCCTTGGTTGAGCCGGTGAGCACCAGAATGGTGCGCATCCCGGCCTCGAGCCCGGAGACCACGTCGGTATCCATTCGGTCGCCGACCATGATTGTGGTTTCGGAGTGGGCATCGATCGCGTTCAGCGCGGATCGCATCATGAGTGGATTGGGCTTGCCCACGAAATAGGGCCTAACACCGGTCGCCTGTGTGATCAGGGCGGCAAAGGACCCGGTGGCTGGAAGGGATCCCTCCGGTGTCGGGCCGGTTGCGTCGGGGTTGGTTGCGATGAACCGAGCCCCCCGCTCAATCAGTCTGATCGCGCGGGTTATGTTCTCGAAGGAATGCGTCCGGGTCTCGCCCAATACCACATAGTCCGGGTCACGTTCGGTCAGCACGAAGCCTACGTCGTGCAGCGCCGAGGTAAGCCCGACCTCTCCGATGACATACGCTGAGCCGCCAGCCTTTTGATCGCTCAGAAACTGGGCGGTGGCCAGCGCCGAGGTCCAGAGGCACTCCTCAGGTACGTCGATACCACTACGCAGCAGCCGCGCCCGAAGATCACGAGCGGTGAAGAGGGAATTGTTGGTCAAGACCAGAAACCGGCGTCCATGCTCCTGCAAGGCGGCAATGAACTCCGAAGCCCCCGGCAGCGCCGACTCCTCATGCACCAGAACACCGTCCATGTCAGTCAGCCACGATTCAACAGGCTTATCGGTCATGGGTGTCATTCTTCCTCGGAGCCCTCTCGACGGGGACGAGCGGCTCGCAGACCATGCGGGCCAAGCTTGCTGCCAGACTTCGGCGTATGACCGATGCCTTGCTGCCCGACCCCGCCATGGTGGTTCTGGCAGGGGCGGCGGGTTCGGGGAAGTCAACCTGGGCTGCCGGGCGATTCCGCACGTCGGAGGTCGTGAGCTCAGATGCACTGCGCGCGTCGGTCGGGAGCGGTCCTGCCGACCTGGATGCAACCGCGGACGCCTTTGCGCTGCTCGATCAGATCGTTGCTGCACGGAGCAAGCGCTCGTTGACGACGGTCGTCGATACCCTGGGCCTCGATCGGGAACGGCGCGCGGACTACCAGCGGCTCGCTCGCGCAGCCGGACTTCCTGCAGTGCTCGTGATCATGAACACAGCGGCCGCGTTGTGCCGCCAGCGCAATAGAGAGCGCGACCGACCAGTTCCGGCGCCGGTCCTCACCGATCAACTGCGAAAGATCAAAAGACTGCTCGACGCTGCTCAAGATGAGGGTTGGGATCAGACGCTGATCATCGAGCAGCACAGCGCGGCCGACGCACCAATCGTCATGCAACCGACTCCCAAGCATGGTCATGATTCAGGCACGAGACCGGGTGTAGTACTCCAGGTGTCGCGGTTTCCTTGGCCTGAGGAGGATCCTGCCGGCTGGCTGCGAGACCTGGCGCTGAAAGCTCATGAGATCGGCTTCGACGGCCTCGCACTGATGGATCATCTGATCCAGATTCCCCAGGTGGACCGCGCCTGGGAGCCGATTCCCGAGCCGTGGATCACGCTAGGCATGCTCGCCGGTCTTGACACCAACCTTCGCCTGGGCACTCTGGTCTCCCCTGTCACCT
The DNA here is from genome assembly GCA_046723505.1 of Actinomycetota bacterium. GTDB lineage: Bacteria > Actinomycetota > Actinomycetes > Propionibacteriales > Propionibacteriaceae > Microlunatus. The sequence continues at coordinate 16,088 of JBKOUS010000132.1, read as the reverse complement.
TTCGCGAACCCGGCATCATCGCCAAGACGGTCGCGACGCTTGATGTGCTCAGCCATGGCCGCGCCTTCTGCGGGCTCGGTGCCGGCTGGTGGCTGCGGGAGCATCAGGCGTACGGCCTGGACTTCCCAAGCGACCGTCAGCGACTCGATCGACTTCAGGTCTGCATCGAGACGCTCCGGGCGCTTTGGGCGCCCGGCACCAAGGCCTACAACGGCCGCTACGTGCACCTGCCAGAAACCACTTGCTACCCACGGCCGGTCAGCGACGTGCCGATCATCGTCGGCGGCTCCGGGGAGCACCGGACGCTGAGGATCGCGGCCGAGCAGGCCGATGGCTGCAACTTGCCGTCGGACCAGACGGTGCTGCGATCCAAGATCGACATTCTGCGCCGGCACTGCGCAGCGGTGGGCCGCGACCCCGAGAGCGTGGAGATCACCGTGCTGGACCTGCCGGTGATCGGCACCGACCGGGAGGATGCCGCTGTCCGCGTGGAACGACTCCGCGGTCGGCTGCCGGCCGCCGTTTACGCCGCTCGCCACCATGCGGCATCTGCGGTTGATCATGCTCGGCGTTATCACGAGCTCGCCGATCTCGGGGTCGGCACGGTTTTTGTTGCACTTCCGGACCTGACCGGTGCAGATGATCTTGCCCGGTGTACACCGTTACTGGCGGCGCTCCATCGAGGTTGATCACGCCTCAGATTCTGCCGCGGGCGACGCGCTAGGCCCGGAACGCCCGACGTCGTAGGCGTTCCGCGTCGGCTATGTATGCGGGCATGGCGAATGCGCGGTAAGCGGCCGCCGCCTCCTCAAGCATCTCGGCGGCACGCGCGTAATCGCTGGTGTCGCCACGCTCCAGGAGCATCCGGGCGTGCAGCCGGCCAAGGTCGGCCAGCTCGAGCCTGTTGGACATCTGCTCGGCGGCTTCGCGGGCCATGCCGAAGTAGCGTTCGGCTGTTTCCCAGCGACGAGACGCCGCAGCGACGAGACCGGCACGGGTCTCCACTAACCGCCCGTCGAAGGCGATCCATCTCTTACCGAGCTTGAGCACTCCTTCGACAAGCGGGGAGAGCGCAGCAGCCTCCTCAAACAGCTCACACAAATAAAGGGCCTCAACGAAGCCGAGCATGCCGTTCCACGAGCCGATGCCGCTGGTCAGTTCGAGACTCGGCAGCCGCGACCGGGCCGACTCGAAGAGCTCCATGACCTCCTCAGTGCGCCCTTGGTATGCCAGGTGCCGCGCCAGCAGCGACCCGCTCTGGCCGCCGATCGCGCCCGGCGGCTCCATCTCGACCGCGTTCCGCAACTGTTCCTCGGCGCGTTCGGCGTTGTCTCGCCAGTGAGCAGCCAGGCCTAGGTAGATGTAACCCACAAAACGCCACGGCAGCCCGCCCCGCTCGCCGATGTCCAGAATCTGTGGGCCTAGGGTCTCCACCTGCGACAGGTCGCCGAGCATCGCCGCCTCGCGGATCTGGTCGCAGAGCACAATGAACGCGGCGCCGATATGGCCCAGCCTCCCGGCGATGCCCAGGGTCTTGTCGGCGAGGCTCGTCGCCTGTTCGCGACTGCCGAGCGCTCCATCCTCGTAGATCACGAACGCTTGCACACTGCACAGATCCCAGAGCGCACTCTCCCGCTCGAACGTCTCGGCAGCCCGCAGGCCGACGCGAATTCCGTCGGTGAACTCGGCGTACCCCATGTGGTGAAGGGTCTGCATGTGCAGCACGTCGGCCAATGCCCGCTCATTGCCGACCTGTTCAGCAAGCCCACGAGCCTGGTCGAACGTGGCCGTCGCCGTCGAGTAGTCGCCACTTACGCTGAGCGCCCATCCCAGCGCGGACAGCAGGCGCGCCTTGTCTGCGCTCACGGTGTTGCCGAGTGCCGCCAACGTGCGCTGCCCAACCTGCACTCCTTCGACCAGCCGCGCTGTCCACACCAACTGGTACACCATCGCCCAACCCAACCGACCGACTGCCTCGACCTGCCCGAGCGCCTCATAGCGGTTCAACGCATCGTTCATCGTGCGCAGCGCATCGTCCCAGCGGCCAACGCTGCGCAGCGCCATCGCCAGTCGCTCCAGCAGCTGGGCACGACCGAGCTGATCGGCGGACGAGATGAGCGAAAGCGCGTGCTCATACTGCCCGACGGCGTCGTCAAAGGCGGCTGCGTCGAATGCTCGATCGCCGGCGATGGTCAGGTAGCGCACCAGGCTTGCCCGATCGCCGGACCGCCCCGCACGAGAGAGGTGGTAAGCGAGATCTCCGGCGTGCGACTCGAGGTCGTCGGGATAACGACGCGAGATCGCCTTCGCAGTTCGAAGGTGCAGCCGCTGGCGCTTCGCAGCCGAGACGCCAGACAGCACCGTCTGGCGGATGAGCTCGTGACTGAACACGAGCTCGCCGGGGATCTTGCCAGGCGCCAGGAGCCGGGCCCCTTGCGCCTCATCGAAGGCCTCGACCAGCCCGTCCTCACTCATGCTGGCCACCTCGCCGACGATCTCGGAGGTAAACATCCTGCCCGACACGGCGGCCGCCACCAGCACCTCATAGGTGGACGAGGTCAAGCGATCCAGCCGTTGCCCCACGACCAGCCGGACGCTCTCCGGCACCGACAACTCGTCCAGCCGCAGGTCGCTACGCAGCCGGCCATGCTCGTCGAGGAGCACCCCCGACTCGACAAGGTGTAGATAGACCTCCTCAACGAAGAACGGGTTGCCCTCGGTCTCGCGGTGAATCACCTGCGTCAACTCCTCGGGCGCAGGCTGACCGGCTAGCGCCCGCAGCATGGCGCCCACGCCATCTAGAGACAGCCGACGCAGATTGATGCGCTCAAGCAAGCGCCCACGCCTGAGCTGCTCGATGACTCGGGTCAGCGGATCATGGAGGTCCACTTCGACATCGCGGTAGGTGCCAAGCAGGAGCACCGGCATCTCGGGCAGCAATGCCGCCAGGTATTCGGTGAGCAGCAGGGTTGACTCGTCGGCCCAGTGCAGATCCTCAAGCACCAGCAGCAGTGGCTGGCCCTGCGCTGCGCGGCCCACGAACTCATTGAAGCTGTTCCAGACATAGCGGCGAGCAAGCTCGGCCGGCAGCTCGACGGGCGGCGGGATGTCCGGGAAGACGCGCCGCAGGGCTGGAGCAATACGAGCAATCTCAGGAGCCACATCGCCGAGCGCCTCCCGTAGCGCCAGTGGGCTACGCGGGTTGCTGATGGCCTGCTCGATGATCTCGACGTAGGGCAGGTAAGGCGGAGTACCGGTCATCTCCACGCAATGTCCTGTGAGCGCCCGCATCCCTTGCGCCTCGGCCTCATCAGCGATCTCGGCCACCAGCCGCGACTTGCCAACGCCTGGCTCGCCGGCTATCAGCGCCAAACCGCCATGCCCAGCCAGCGCACCGTCCACGAGCCGTCGCAGGCCAGCTCGCTCTGCATCCCGCTCGACGAACGGCGTCAGCCGCGCAGACATGGCGCTCGGCCGGGCACCCGCGGCGGCGTCGCTCCAGGCCACCTCGTACAGCCGCCAGCGCTCCGGGAATCCACGCAGCCAGAACAGGCCAGAATCGAGAAAAGGCCAGTCCAGATCCGGCTCAGCGTGCTTGCGCACCTCATCGGATATCAGGATCTGCCCGCCAACCGCCTCGGCCATCACCCGCGCCGCGGCATGCACAGCCTGCCCGAGCAAGTCGCCGTCCTGCTCGGTGACTTGGCCGGTGTGGATGCCGATCCGGACCTCGACGGCGCGCTGGGGGTTCGTGGTGTTGTTCTCCTGCAGGGCACGCTGGATGGCTGCGGCGGCGCGGACCGCCCGGATGGTGGACGGGAAGGAGATCAGGAACCCGTCGCCCAGAGATTTGCGGACCCGGCCACCAAATGCCGCGACTTCATCGCGCACTATCGCTGCCTGCAGTCCCAACATGTCATCAGCGTCGCGGTCACCGCGGGTACGCCGCAGCGCGGTCGAGTCGACGACATCGGTCATCATGATCGTGAGCACCTTGGCTGCGGGGCTGCGATCCGACAATGGCCTGCCTCCGTGTTAGCTGCTGAGCCGCGGACCTGTCCGTTCAGACTACGGTGTCAGGGGCGTGACACGTTACCTCACAAGGTGACGCTCATGGCAGGTCAGACAGGACACTCGGGCTTTGAATCCGACCCATCGGAGTACAAAAGTGTGCCGCCAGCTCGCGCAACGCCATTCAAACCCTGGCCTGATGTTGGAGGCGTTCCGCCTCAGCCGCGTAGGCAGGCATGCCAAATGTGCGGTAGGCGGACAAAGCCTCCTGCAGCATCCCGGCGGCACGCTCGTGGTCGCCGGCGCCGCCTCGATCCAACAGCATCCGGGCGTGTAGGCGGGATAGGTCGGCCAGCTCAACCCGATTGCGCATCTGCTCGGCGACCTCGCGGGCGATGGCGAAGTGGCGTTCGGCTTCGTCCCAGCGGCGAGCCGTTATGGCGGCAAGACCGACACGGGTACTCGCTAGCCTGCCGTCGTAGCTGGTCCATCTCTTGTCGAGCTCGAGTACCCCTTCGAGAAGCGGAGTCAGTGCCGCCGCCTCCTCGCTCAGATCACACAGGTAGAACGCCTCAACGAAGTTGAGCAGGCCACTCCACGAGCCGATGCCGTTGACCCGGTCGAGGCTGGGCAGCTTCGAGCGGGCTGACTCGAACAGTTCCATCACCTCGTCGGCGCGCCCGTAGTAGGCGAGGTGCCGCGCCAGCGCCCCGGCGCATTGCCCGGCGATTGCGCTCGTCGGCTCCAGCTCGACGGCTTTTCGAAACTGAGCCTCGGCGCGCTCGGCATTGCCCCGGCGGTGCGCGGCCACACCTAAGTACAGGTGGCCCAAGTAGCGCCACGGCAGTCCGCCGCGCTCGCCGATATCCACGATCTGCGGACCCAGCGCCTCCACCTGCGGAAGGTCACCGAGCATCGCCGCCACGCGGATCCGGTCGGCGAGCACCATGAACGCCGCGCCGAGGTGGCCCAGTCGCTCGGCGAGGCCCAGCGTCTTGTCGGCAAGGCTCGTCGCCTGCTCGCGACTGCCGAGATTGCCGTCCTGAAAGATCACGAACGCCTGCACACTACAGAGATCCCACAGAGCACTCTCCCGCTCGAACGTCTCGGCGGCCCGCAGCCCGACACGGATTCCCTCGACGAACTCGGCATAGACGAAATGGTGAATGGTCTGCATGTGCAGCATGTCGGCGATTACGCGCTCGTTGCCCACCTGCTCAGCAAGCGAACGTGCCTGGTTGAACGTTGCCGTTGCCGCGGCATAGTCGCCGCCTACGCTAATCGCAAACGCCAGCGCTGATAGCAGGCGAGCTTTGTCGCCGCTGACGGTGTTGCCGAGTGCCGCCAGCGTCCGCTGGGCAACCTGCACTCCTTCGACAAACCGGGCAGTCCACACCAGCTGGTACACCATGGCCCAACCCAACCGACCGATCGGCTCGAGTTGGCCGAGCGTCTGGTAGCGGTCCAACGCATCGTTCATCGTGCTCAGCGCCTCTTGCCAGCGGCCGAGACCGCGCAGCGCCATCGCCAGCCGCTCCAGTAACTGCGCACGGCCGAGCTGGTGATCGTTCGGCATCAGCGACAGCGCCTTCTCGAAGTAGCCAACCGCGTCGTCGAATGCGGCGGCGTCGAACGCCCGCTCACCCGCGAGCCTCAAGTAGTGAACCAGGCTGTCCCTATCCCCGGCGCGTCCGGCAAGGGACAGGTGGTAGGCGAGCTCTCCAGCGTGTGCCTCGAGATCGTCGGAGTAGAGCCGCGAGATTGCCCCCGCCGCCAGCTGGTGTAGCCGCTCGCGCTCGATCACAGAGACGCCGGACAGCAGCGTCTGGCGGATCAGCTCGTGGCTGAACATGAGCTCGCCAGCGGTTGTGCCGGACCTGATAAGCCTGGCTCGCTCCGCTTCGTCGAAGGCATCGACCAGCTGGTCCGGGCCAGCGTCGGCGACCTCACCAACCAGCTCGGAGGTGAACACCCTGCCAGTCACGGCGGCGGCGACCAAGACCTCGCGGGTGGACGCGGCCAGACGGCCCAACCGTTGCCCCAGCACCAGCCGGATGCTCTCTGGGACCGACACCTCATCCAGCCGCAGGTCACGGCGCAGCCGGCCATGCTCGTCGAGCAGCACCCCCGACTCGACGAGGTGCAGGTACACCTCCTCAACGAAGAATGGGTTCCCTTCGGTCTCGCGGTCGATCAGCCGCGCCAACTGATCAGGTGCTGGCTGCCCGGCCAGCGCCCGCAACATGGCGCGTACGCCGTCGAAGGAAAGCCTGCGCAGGTGTATCCGTTCCATTAGGCGGCGGCGACGCAGCTGGCCGATCACCCGGGCCAGGGGATGCTGAAGATCCACTTCGACATCCCGGTAAGTGCCGAGGATTAGGACCGGCATCTCGGGCAGTAACGGCGCCAGGTACTCGGTGAGCAGCAAGGTCGACTCGTCGGCCCAGTGGAGGTCCTCCAGGACCAGCAGGAGCGGCTGGGCCTGGGCGGCGCGGCCAATGAACTCACTGAAGCTGTTCCACACATAGCGGCGCGCTAGCTCGGTCGGTAACTCGACTGGTGGCGGGATGTTCGGAAAGGCACGCCGCAGCGCCGGCGCGATACGCGCGATCTCCGCGGCCACGTTGCCAAGCGCGTTCGAGAGTGCCAGTGAGCGGCGCGGGCTGCTGATCGCCTGTTCGATCATCTCCACGTACGGCAAGTACGGTGGTCCCCCGCTCATCTCCACGCAGTGTCCGGTGAGCTCAAGCATCCCGCGAGCTTGCGCCACGTCACCGACTTCGGTCACCAGCCGCGACTTGCCGATGCCTGGCTCGCCCGCGACCAGCGCCAGCCTGCCGTGGCCGGAGAGCGCGTCGTCTAGGAGCCGGCGCAGACTGGCCCACTCGGCTTCTCGCTCGACGGAAGGCGTCAGTCGTGCTTGTTCAGCACGCGCCGGCACGCCCGCTGAGGCGTCGTTCCAGGACACGTCGTACAACCGCCAGCGCTCCGGGAACCCCCGCAGCCAGAACAGCCCCAAGTCGACGAATGCCCAATCCAGCTGCGGCTCGGCATGCTTGCGCACTTCGTCGGAAGTCAGGATCTGCCCACCGATCGCCTCATCCATCACCCGGGCCGCCGCGTGCACAGCCTGACCGGACAGGTCGCCGTCGTGCTCGCGGACCCTCCCAGTGTTAATCCCGATGCGGATCTCGACGGCGTGCTGCGGGTCGGCCGTGTTGTGCTCATACAACGCGCGCTGGATAGCGGCGGCGGCACGGACCGCTGCCACAGTGGACGGGAATGAGGTGAGGAACCCGTCACCCAGGGATTTCCTCACCCGGCCACCGAACGCGGTGACCTGGTCACGCACAATCGCTGCCTGTAACGCCAGGATGTCGTCGGCGCCTGCGTCACCGCGCGCTCGCCGCAGTGCCGTGGAGCCGACGACGTCGGTCATCATGATCGTGAGCTCTTTGGCTGCGCGGCTGCTGCTATCCGACAAGAACTACCTTCCTGGTGCTAGCTGCCCTGATCAGGCACCGTATGCAGAGTAGCTGCTGCCTTGCCGCCGTCGTCTGGGCGGGCGTGCGCACCCAGTCGCCGTCGCGAGCTCACGCAGCATTGCGGGATGGATCGCGTACTCAGCCGGCCAGGAGTGAGTATCAGACTCGCCGCTCTGTTTCCGGATCGGGACCCTCGAAATACTGGTCGATGACCCGTCTGAAGACCTCTTGATCGGGATCGGCGTGCGCGAATAACGTCATCGAGGAGCGCAGCTTGATCGCATCAATGCCGCCGAAGATTTGCTCGGCGCTGAGTCCTCGATGCGAAGCGACGAGCTCGGCGCATTCGACCAAGCGCGGCCCGAGCACGGGATGGGCGAGGTAAGCCTGCGCCTCAGCCAGATTGTTGATCGCGTACGCCTGGGCCATGGCACTGCGGCCCAGTCCGGCGATCTGCGGGAAGATGAACCACATCCAATGACTGGTCTTGTGCCCTGTGCGCAGTTCGGCCACAGCGTGCTGGTAGGAGCCGCCGCTGTCTTGAGCAGTAACGAAACGCTCGAGGTTCACGCGCCCGACGTTAGCGCCTGGCGCGGCACAAGCTAGTCCTGGGCGCCGCCCGCAACGGCCGGAATGATCGAGATCTTGGTGCCCTCAGCCACCTGAGCGTCCAAACCGCCGATGAAACGCACATCGTCGTCACCGACATAGACGTTGACGAAGCGACGCAGGGCGCCGGCATCGTCAAGAATCCGCGCCCGGATGCCCGGGTGATTGTCCTCCAAGGAATCCAAGACCTCGGCCAGGGTGCTGCCGTCGGCGCTCACCTCGCCTACGCCGCCGGTATAGGTGCGCAGGATGGTGGGAATGCGGACGGTGGCACTCATGAATTCGCATCCTTCCAGAATTCGCTGAACGCCTCGTACCGCGGCGGAATCGTGATCTTCGGTCCGACGCGGTCGGAAACCGCATCGAGGGTCTTCAGCCCGTCACCAGAATTGATGATCACGGTCTCGGCCTCCGGGTCGAGCAGGCCGCCCGACAGCAGTTTGGCTGTGACGCCCACAGTGACGCCGCCAGCTGTCTCGGCAAAGATGCCTTCGGTACGTGCCAGCCGCTGGATATTCGCCGCCAGAGTGTCGTCATCCACGTCCTCGACGACACCGCCCGTACGCCGCACCACATCCAACACATAGGGTCCATCCGCCGGGTTGCCAATGGCCAGCGATTTGGCGATTGTGTCCGGCTTGACCGGTGCCACGAAATCCTGGCCTGCGCGATAAGCCTGAGCGACGGGTGAGCACCCCGTTGCCTGCGCGCCGAAGATCACGTATGGCTTGTCCTCCACCAGGCCGAGCTTGATCAGTTCGCGAAAGCCCTTGTCGATCTTGGTTAGCTGAGCCCCGGAGGCCACGGGGATGACAATCTGGTCGGGAATCCGCCAGCCGAGCTGCTCGGCGATTTCGTATCCCAGAGTCTTCGACCCCTCCGCGTAGTAAGGCCTGACGTTTACGTTGACGAAGGCCCAGCCCTCTTCCTCGGCCGCGATCTCAGTGGCGAGCTTGTTGACGTCGTCGTAAGTGCCTTCAATGGCGATCAACGTCGTGTCGTAAATGGCGGAGGCCAAGATCTTTTGCTGCTCGAGATTGGCAGGCACCAAGACCACAGACTGGATCCCAGCCCGTGCGGCCGCTGCGGCTACCGCGTTGGCGAGGTTGCCGGTGGAGGGACAGGCCAGAACTCCGAGACCCAGCTCGCGGGCGGCCGAGAGGGCCACCGCGACTACACGGTCCTTGAACGAATGCGTCGGATTGCCGGAATCGTCCTTGACCCAGAGCTGTTTTAGACCAAGATCATCCGCGAGGTGGCGGGCATCGACCAGCCGGGTGAAACCGGGATCGGTGGAGCGGAAGGTGGCGATGTCGGCTGGGACCGGCAAGAGCGGGGCATATCGCCAGATGCTCCGCGGGCCCGCCTCGATCCGTTCGCGAGTGATGGTCGGAAACTCGTAGCCGACCTCGAGCGGACCGAAGCACTCGGTACAGGCGTAGAAGGGGCCAAGTTCTGTATTCGCCCCACACTCTCGACACACCAGGTGCGTCGCGTTTCCAAAGGCGCCTGCGCGTAGGCCGGAGCTCGGGGCTGCATCGGTGTCGACCACGGTGGTCATCATCAGTCCTTCTTCATCTTTCTCAGCCGGCTTTCGGTCGAGTCGGAGTTGGCACCGTTTCTGATCTGTCAGCCGGTTGCCGGGGAGTCATCGGGCCGGTCCCTCGTCCCCTCTGGATGAACACGGCTCAGCCTAGGGGTGGTGACCACTCCGCGCACGTTGATTCCGAATCCTGGGAATCAGTTGGAGGGCGTTTCACGACGAGTCGTCGGCCGTAGGGCTGCGCCATCCTGCCTATCGGCACATGCAAGGCATCGGCACTGCCAGGATTGAGACCGTGAGACCTGGCTGGCCGGTGACTGGATGGCAGTGGGTGCGGTTTGCCGGCAATTTCGTCAACCTCAGCACGCCTCTCGGTTTGGCAGTCGCCCGGATCGGCCGCGCAACCGTCAGACGCGGACCGCGCGGCCTGTTTCTCGGAGAGGGCTACCGCTTCAAGTTCCCCATCGCGGGCGCATTCACAATCGGCAATGTGATCACCACGAGCAGCACATGGGACACGATGTTGCTCAAATATCCGTACTTGATCAAGCACGAGGAGGGCCACACCTGGCAGTACCTCTACTGCCTCGGCCTGCCCTACTACATCCCCTACGTCCTGTGCATGGGCTGGTCGGTGCTGCGTACCGGTGACCGTGCGGCACGGAACTTCTTCGAGCGGCAGGCGGGGCTGGCTCTGGGCGGTTATGTCGACTATCCGGTGAGACCCATCGGTGAGGGCGCTCGCGCGGTGCTGGGAAAGCTGAAACTCATTCGATCGTGAGATCGATTCCCAATCGCTTGGCTGAGCGGTTGCGCTGCCTGGTGGCGCGCAACCGTCGCAGCCGCTTGACGAGAAGCGGATCCTGAGCGAGCGCTTCTGGCTTGTCCATCAACGCGTTCAGGATCTGGTAGTAGCGCGTTGCCGACATCTGGAACTTGTCCCGGATCGCCTGCTCCTTGGCTCCGGCGAACTTCCACCACTGTCGCTCGAAGGTGAGGATCTCAGCGTCCCGCGCGCTTAACTCACCAAGCGGCTCCTTGCCGTCATGCTGTGAACTGGAAGCGACGATCATAGGCTCATCGTAGGGTGAAATCACATCGATGTCATTCGTCGCCTCGCCGGATTTGGCCAAGCTTGCTCTCAGCCGCTCGCCGTTCGCCACAAGGGAGCAAGATAGCTGCTGTCGGCCGACTCGGCCACTCCACACTCGCGAGGGCAGCATGCTGTTGGATGGGAGCCGTGACGGCTCTGACGAGGTGGGGCATCCTTGCCACTGGCCACATCGCATCGGTGTTCGCCCGTGATCTTGCTCTCCTCACGAACGAGGCACGACTGGTCGCGGTGGGCTCTCGCACCCTCCAGAGGGCGATGGCATTCGCAGCTGATCATGGCATTCCCCGGGTATACGACTCGTACGCGGAGCTGGCTGGAGATCCCGATGTCGATGTGATCTACGTCGCGTCGAGCCACCGTGATCATTTCGCGTCCGCAAAGCTGTGCCTGGAGGCCGGAAAATCTGTCCTGGTTGAGAAACCTTTGACCACCAGTCCCGATCACACTGCCGAACTGATCAACCTGGCGGACCAGCGCGGCCTGTTCTTGATGGAGGCTCTTTGGACTCGGACCAACCCACTGCTTCGCAAAGCCGCGGCATTGGCCGCCTCAGGTGATCTTGGCGAGATCCGGCATGTTTCAGCCAATTTCGGATTCGCGTTTCGTGGACCACCGACTCATCGGTTGCTTGATCCGGCCCAGGCCGGCGGCGCGATCCTTGACGCCGGGGTGTATCCGCTCCACATGGTCAATCTGTTCCTGGGTGAGCCGGCGGACCTGTTCGGTTACGGGAGCCATGCCGCAACTGGTGTGGACAGTCACGCCGCCGCTCTGCTCAGTTACCCGGCGACTGAGGATCGCCCGGGTGCTACGGCAACGGTGATCTGCTCTCTGGAGGCGGACCTGCCTACCAGCCTCGAGGTGTTCGGCAGCTTCGGCCGGATCATGATCAACGACTTCTTCATCCTTCCGAAGGAGATGCTGGTCTATCGCGGTCATCATCGTGATGTGGCACCTGAGGTTTTGGTGACCCAGTGGCCCGGTGCCGGCTACACCTTCCAAGCCCAGGAGGTCATGCGTTGCCTGCGGGCCGGAGAGGTGGAGTCACCGATGGTTCCCTGGCGTGACTCGCTGGCCGTTGCGCGTACGCTCGCCCTCTGGCAGGCCGAAGTCGGTGATGCGAAGCCACTACAGGAGGAATCGTGATGGAGCGGCTCACGGGCGTTGTTCAGCCGTACGCCTGGGGTTCGCGGACAGCAATCCCTGAGTTCCTCGGCGTGGACCCTACGGGTCAACCACAGGCCGAGCTGTGGTTTGGCGCGCATCCGCTCGCTCCTTCAACGGTGGACGGCGAACCGCTGGACAAGCTTGTCGCTCACGACCCCGTGCGCGTGGTTGGCCGGGCCTCAGTTGAGGCTTTCGGCGCTCGCCTGCCCTTTCTGCTCAAGATCATCGCCGCGGTGCAGCCGCTGTCTCTGCAGGCTCATCCGTCACGCGAGCAGGCCAAGGCTGGCTACGCGCGGGAACAAGCGGCCGGCGTTCCCAGGGACGCACCCCACCGGACCTATCGCGACGGCTGGCCAAAGCCGGAGCTGCTGTGTGCATTCGTCGAGACCGGGGCTCTCTGCGGATTCCGTGAACCGTCAGAGACGTACCAGATGTTCGAGAGGCTTGCCGTTGACAGCGCTCTCGAGCTCGTCGCTCCTTTGGCCGATGCCGACGTGCCGGCCGCAGAGCGGCTGAGGGTTGCGTTCTCGCGGTTACTGCGCCTCACCCCCGACGAGCGGTCAGTGATCTCGGAAATAGCGCAGGCAGCAAAGACAGTGGAGGGGCCGGACGACGTGGCGGCCTTCGCGCGTACCGCCCGCGAACTCAACGCGTACTATCCGGACGACCCCGGCGTATTGGCCGCGCTGCTGATGAACCGGATCACTCTGCAGCCGGGGGACGCGCTGTATATGCCCCCGGGAAATCTGCACGCCTACCTCAGCGGAGGCGGGGTGGAGATCATGGCTAACTCTGACAATGTGATGCGAGGCGGCCTGACACCGAAGTATGTCAACGTTGACGAGCTGCTTGCGATCTTGGATTTCACACCTGGTCTGCGAGGTTTGATCACACCCGTCGAGGAGTCGCCAGGGGTGTGGCGTTATCCAACCCCGGCTTCGGAATTTGCGCTCTGGCGCCTGGAGCCGCGTGCCGCGTTGGTGGCAGTTCCTGCGACTGGTAGCGGGCGCATACTGCTGGTGACCGATGGCGAACTCACGGCCATGTCGGCTACGACAAGACTTGATCTTGGACGCGGTGAGGCGGCTCTGCTGAGTGCGGGCGAGGACGCAGTCATGACCGGCCACGGGACGGCATTCGTCGGCGGTCCTGGGATCCTCTAATCCCAAATTGGCTAGCTTTTGCCGGGATTGCTGGCGTGGCGCAATCGGTAGCACAGCTGTCTTGTAACTCTAGGAGCAGCAATCCCGATGCCAAGGGAACCACCCTGGCCGAGGGCCAGATTCGCATGGCATTCGGCGCCATCGAGAGCTGTTTGGCCCATGCTGCTGCCGATGCTGGCCGACACCGTCGAAGTGGTCGCCGTCGAGCTGCAAGGCCACGGTCGCACCTCGACATCGTTCGACCGCTCAGCTACGAGGGCGTGGGCCGCCGATACGGCAGCTTTGCTCCACGCGCTCGGCATCGCTTCCGCCTAGTGCCTGGCTACAGCGTGCGCAGCGCGGTTTACGCTCCAGCTGGCCCTGGACCGTCCAGAGCTGGCCGACTACCTCGTGCCCCGGTGCGATCATCCCCGAGGTGCGAAGGATGATTCACCAATGATGAGAGTTTGGTCCATGAGGCGTGCGTTGTTACTCCTGGCCGCGGTGTCGGCTGTTGCGGCTGTCGGCTTGGCGGTATTCGGGATTGAGGCGGCAACTGCCGCGCTCGCCGTCTCCTGGCTCTGCGGCCTGGCCTGGGTGGTGCTCTGGGCCCGCGCGACGTCGACCAAACTCAGCCAAGTGCTGAAGCACCAGCGCGCCAGCCGTCGTGGACTGTCGCAGATGCAGATCCACCTTTCCGAGCTGGGAAGGCTGGAGCAGCAGACGGCGAGCCAGTTGAGCGTGGCTCGCAAAGACCTCTTCAAGGTGCTCATCTGGGTCCAGCGCACTCCCAGCGTCACTCACGAGCTCGGACGGGTGTACGACCGGCTCGTCGACCATGACCGGCCCATGCCGGAGCTCGGCGACTGGGCGATATCGCCCTCTACGTTGGTCTGGATCCTCGACCGTCTGTTGGACGACTCGTCGGTTCGGACGATCCTGGAGTTAGGCTCGGGTAGTTCTACGATCTGGTTCGCCACTGCGTTGGCCAAACGGGGCGGTGAAGGCCGAGTCGTGGCGTTGGAGTCCAGCGCCGACTACGCGGAGAGCACGCGAACAGAGCTCGCCAAGCACGGGCTTGGGGACCGAGCCCAAGTGTTGCACGCACCGTTGGTCGACACGGCAATCCCTGGCCGGGAAAACCAGCCGTGGTTCGACATCTCGGCGCTGCCCGACCTGCCGCCGGTCGATCTGTTGTTCGTTGACGGGCCGGTCGGAACGATCGCTCACCAGGTGCGTTACCCGGCATATCCGCTGCTGGCCGACCGTCTCGCGCCGGGCGCGACGGTTGTCCTCGACGACACCGGGCGGCCGGCCGAGGCGGCCATCGTCAAAGCGTGGAAGCAGGAGTCCTTCGGCGGCCGGCGGCTTCGGGAGGTGCGGCGCCTCGATCGTGCGACCGCGTTTGTCAGCGAGGACGTCTAGCAGACAGCTGATCGGATCGGCCCGCTGCTGCGCGGCTGGCACGGGAAGCAAAGACTGCGTGGACGGGTGGAAGGGCGTGAGAGTGTACATTCCAGCCGCCATCCGTCCAGCATCTGGCGCTCAGATGCGCAGGATTGGCTCCCCCGGTCGCGAGCTCAGTGACAAGGGTCTCAGAGCGACCACGCTGAGGGGTCGTGGCGCTTGTTGTCGCGGTGCCGTACCCTCGGGTGCCCTCGGTGGTGGTAAGCCGAAAGCTTCGGCAACCAGGACTCTCAAGAATCCTGGCTTCGAGGTCAAGACGACAACGCAGACCAGGACTAGCGGCAAGGACGGGGTGGTACTGAGCCAGTCACGCCCTGGAGGCACACGGGCCAAGCCGGACTCTGTCGTTCGTATCGTGATTTCGAACGTGCAACGTAGCCCCGATGACGGCGGAAGTAGCAATTGCACCCCGGGTTACTCTCCGTGCCTTCCCCTGCGTCGGATTATGACTGTCGTGGCGGCTCAGGCAACGGACCCAAGTACACCGGCCCCGTCAGTGTCACGGGTTCCGACCTAGACCGCGACGATGACGGAAGAGCATACGAGTGGTCGTGATCAGGACGCACCATCTTGGACTTGCAGTCAGGTCCACGTCGACGAACACGTGGAAATCCGGATTGACACTTATTGCCGGCCTTCGATGCCGGGCCCTTCCCGGCATCCATGATCGCGTCGGATGCGTCGATCCAGGCTGCGCTGGAGCCGGTGAAGCTCTTCGAGGGCATCTGCGAGGGATGGCGCGACATCGGCCGCCGATTTGCTGTCCAAGCCCTCAGGTTGGATGAGCCGGGCACCAGTAACCGTATTCGGGAGCGAGCGTTTAAGGTTGCGAGCGGTTCGGGTGTGGTTGTGGGGACTCTTCCGACCGGCAGCGTCACTTCCTGCAACGGCCAGTGGGTGGAAGAGTTTCTTCAGTGTCAGTGGGATTGAAAGGCCAGCAGTTATGCCGACGAACGTGACCGTAACCGGTCCGGTCACCGGCGGGCGTCGTGGCTGGCCGTTCTCGCTGCCGCTCACGGACCTTGCCTCGGTGGGGTATGTCGCTGAGGAGTTCTTTCTCGACGGCGCTGCGGCCGCCTACGAGGCTCAGCCGGGCGCCGACCTGACACTCGGTGGCAACTGGCGATTCCGCCAGTCGCGCACCGCGCCGTTCCGTACCCGGGTGTTGGTGGTGCGGCCGCTGGACATGGCACGGTTCAACGGCGTCGTGCACGTCAACTGGCAGAACGTCACCGCCGGCTTCGAACTCGGTACCGCCGACTTTGAGTCTGATCAGCTCCTCGAGGGCTTCGCCTGGGTGGGCGTCTCAGCACAGCGTGTCGGCGTGCACGGCTTGCCCGGCGGCGAGCAGTTCGCGCTGCGCGGCTGGGACCCGGAAAGGTACGGCACGCTGAACCATCCCGGTGACCACTTCTCATTCGATATCTACACGCAGGCGGCCCGCGCCATCGGCCCGGCGATCTTGGGTGGCGCCGAGGCACGCAAGCTCGTCGCCAGCGGCGGATCGCAGTCGGCGCTGCGGCTGCGTACCTACGCGAATGCCATCCAGC
>JBKOUS010000108.1:0-7157 GCA_046723505.1 Actinomycetota bacterium | reverse complement strand
GCCGAGCGGATCGCGGCCGGCCAGCCCTACACCGACATGGCCGACCTGGTCCGGCGCACCGAACTGACCGCCGCGCAGCTCGAGTCCCTGGCGACAGGAGGGGCCTTCGACAGTTTCGGCCTGTCTCGGCGGGAGGCGTTGTGGGCAGCCGGCGCCGTCGCCACCGAACGCGACGGCCAACTGCCTGACCTCCACCTTGGAGGGAGCACCCCACCGCTGCCTACGATGACGCCGCCGGAGCGCACCATGGCCGATCTGCACGCGGTCGGCGTATCTCCGGACAGTCACCCCATCCAACACGTCAGGCCGGCGCTCGCCGAACGCGGAGTGATCCCTGCCCGCGCACTCTCGTCGGTGGGCAACGGCCGGCGGGTCGTTGTCGGAGGTGTGGTCACACACCGGCAGCGGCCGGCTACCGCCAGCGGCACGACCTTCCTCAATCTCGAGGACGAAACCGGGATGATCAATGTGATCTGTTCTTATCCGGTATGGACCCGCTACGCGCGAGTCGCCCGGACAGCGGCAGCCCTACTCATCCGCGGAAGGCTCGAAACGGCCGATGGCGTCACCAACGTGGTCGCTGAGCACATCAGTCGGCTTCCGCTCACGATCAAGGCGATGTCCCGCGACTTCCGCTGACCGGGCGGCTCACCCGACCGCGCGGGCAGGTTTGCCGCGAACGACAAGGGAGCGCAGCAGCTCGTCCGTTGCAGCAGCGACCGCATCGACCGCTGCATCGAACGCCGCCGAGTTGTGCGGCGCCGGGGAGCGGAACCCCGAGATCTTGCGTACATATTGCAACGCGGCGGCCCTCACGTCACCCTCGGTGAGGGTTTCCGTGTACGGGGGGCGCAGCGTCTTGATGCTCCGGCACATAGGAGAGACGGTACGCGGCGAGCCGGCCGGCCGACGACTGTGCCGGCCATCAGGGGCTGTGCCGGCCCGTTAGAGAACCGCCAGCCGAGCTCGACGCCACCGGTGAGCCAGGTGTCGGTGCATCGTCGATCTCCGCCCATACGACCTTGCCACTCCCGATCGGCCGCACCCCCCACCGGGAGGCGAGCTGCTGGACGATCAACAGGCCGCGATGCCGCTCGTCGTACCGCGCGGCGACGGCGAGCCGGGGGAGCCGGGCGTCCTCGTCGCGCACCTCGACCACCAGACGGCCGGCCAGCCGGCACACTCGCAACTCGATGTCAGTGGCGGCGTGCTTGATCGCATTGGTGAGCAGCTCGTCGGCGACCAAGACCATCGAGTCACCTCGCTGGCCCATCCCCCACGCCAGCAGCGTGGCTCGGACGAACCGTCGAGCGTCGGCAGCACCAGATGCCTGTCCGGCTAGCCGCATCGACGCCTGCAGGACTGGTTCGTCGGCGATCTCCCTGACGTACAGGAGCGTCACATCGTCGTCACGCTGGCCCGCGGCGACCGTCTCGACGAGTTCGTCGCAGGTCACCTCGAGGTCGCCTTCGTCATGCGCAAGCTGGCGGACGAGCAGCTCGACCCCCTCCGAGATCGGCCGCTGCCGGGTCTCGACCAAGCCGTCGGTGTAGAGGAGGAAGCCCGCCCCCCGAGGAAGCACGATCTCGCGCTCCTTGAAGACCGCGCCTTCCAGCCCGAGCGGCAGGCCCAGCTGATCCTCGAGCAGCCAGACGTCACGCTCCGGGGTGACGACCGCCGGTGGGAGATGGCCCGCGTTGGCGTAGCCGAGCGTCCGGGACACCGGGTCATACACCGCGTACACGCAGGTCACGAACTGTTGCCCGGGAAGCCCGCCGGCGAGCTCGTTCAGGTTGCGCATGATGTCCACCGGCGGCAGGTCCATGACGGCATAGGCGCGCACGGCGGCCCGCAGCTGTCCCATCGTCGCGGCCGCGGGGATTCCCTTGCCCATCACATCGCCCACGACGAAGGCGGTACGGCCGCAGGGCAGGGGGATCACGTCGAACCAGTCGCCGCCGACCTGTCCGTGGCCGGCGCCAGGAAGGTAGCGGGACGCTATCTGCAGCCCATCGACCTCGACCGGGCGGGGCATCAGGGCGCGCTGCAGTTCCTCCGCCCAACCGCGCTGCTGGTGATAGAGCCGAGCGTTGTCCAGGGCGATCGCCGTAGGAGCGGCCACCCCGACAGCCAGCCGCTCGTCCCGCTCGTCGAAGAGGCCGACGTCGGGATGGCCGAAGAAGAAGCCACCGAGCACCTCCCCCGCCTGCGAAAGAACGGGTACGGCGAGGAAGCTCCGCACCGGCGGATGGTCCGGTGGCAGCCCGTTGAAGGGCGGGTTCTGCCCGTAAGCCGGATGCCGGGTGATGTCGTCTGCCCGCATCACGCCTTCACCGTTGAAGATCCGGCCGAAGATTCCGGTGATGCGCGGCATCGGCAGACGCTCGAACTTCGACCGCGCGAGCCCCGAGACCGCGTACCGCATGGCCCGCTCGCCGGACAGTTCGTCGATCGTGCAGAAGAACGCGCCATACCGCGCGCCCGTCACCCGGGTCGCGGCGTCGACGGCCAGCTGCATGACCTGGTCGAGCTCCATCTCCGCCGCGAGCTTGGTGCCGATCTCCCG
Organism: Actinomycetota bacterium; assembly: GCA_046723505.1. Lineage (GTDB taxonomy): Bacteria > Actinomycetota > Actinomycetes > Propionibacteriales > Propionibacteriaceae > Microlunatus. Next base: position 4,591 of record JBKOUS010000108.1, on the reverse strand, counting down.
AAGGGTTTCGACGGTGGCGGCTTCCTCGATCAACCTGGCGTCCTGCCGGCGGCGCTGGACGAGGATGGCCTCGAGCCGCAGCGCCTGATCCCGCACGGTCGCCTCGTGCAGCTCGAGGAGCTGCCGGAGTACGGCCGTCTCCTGCGCGCGCACCTCGGGATCGGCGGCGAGGTGCTGCAGTAACGCGAGCGGGGTTGACAGGGCGATGTCGCGGAACAGTTCCGCGGTCTCCAGCGAAACCGGAGTACGAGAGACGAGCACGACGGCGAACACTCGTCCCGCGGGAAGCACACCGCCGAAGCCCAGCACGGAGCGGATCCGGTGTTTGGCGACGAACTCCTGGTCGGGCACATCGGGGCTGCCGCGAGCCTCCCTGACATGGAAGACGCCGAAGTCATCGGGGGGCGGTGCCTGCCCATCGCCGGCATGGACGGCGAGCGCCTCCGGCAGACCGAGTTGACAGACCAGCGCAGCGATCACCGGGGCCTGCCGGATGTCGTCGACGTCGGGCAGAGGTATCACCCGGTGGTTGGTCGATCTCGTCGGGTGCTGCCATTGGGCGAGCTGGCCGTCGCTGCCGGCCAGGACGAGGCACCGCATGTCCGGCGCCGGGTCGACCTCGTCTGGAAGCTGTTTGCGGCAGATGTCCTGCAGGTCCGGGCTGAGCTCGTCCCACTGGCTGCTCACGAACATGCGCGCGAGGACAAAGGACTGCCGGTGGTTCTGTGGATCGAGAAAACTCGACCGTAAGTAGGTGACGATCCGCTGCGCCGCTTCTTCGACGGACGTGCAACCGCTCGCGGCACGCCGCATGCCCGACGCACACTCCACCATGTCGCTCAGCGAGAACGACACGACGTCGAACACCGCAACTCCTACATTCACTGGGTCAGAGCGCGCTTTGCGGTTCTGCGTAGGCGGCGGCCACTCAGACTGCGGTTCAGCCGACTATCTCATGGGACTGTACATTGCGCGGCCTAAGCGGCGATCTGGTGGAAACTGCTCAGTCTGGGGTCAGGGCCGCGAGCTGCGCGGTGCCCACCTCGGCGACCTCGGCGAGCGCGGCCGGGTCATCGGCCCCCCAGCGCCGGGGCGCGCTGTCCACGACGCACAGTGCACCGAGGGGATGACCATGACTGCCCCGCAGGGGCACCCCGGCGTACGCGACGGCGTGCAGCTCCCTGACCAGCGGGCTGCGCGCGAACTCCGGCCGGTGCCTGGCGTCATCGAGCACCAGCGGGCCGGTCAGCGCGAGCGCGAACGGGCAGAAGCCCCAGCTGGCCGGAAGCTCGGTCATATCGGCCAGCGACTCAGGCAGACCGAATCCGCCTGCCAAGAGCTGGCGTTCCTCCTCCACGAGGACGACGACACCGATCGGGGTGCCCAGCGACTGCGCAGCCAGCTCCGCTGTCCGGTCGAAAACCCCGCCGATCGCCGGCTCCACCGGAGTGACCCGCCACAATGCGGCCAGACGGGCCGGGTCGCGCAGGACCCTCGCGAGGCTGTCGGTCACGGGTACGGAATGTACCGGATCGAGCACTGTTTGTGTCCAGAGCAGTTAGGACTCCGTCACAAATACCTATCGCAAATGCGGGCATTAGCCCCACAGCTAACGGAAGACGATGGTGCGGGTGCCGTTGAGCAGGACGCGATGCTCGGCGTGCCATTGGACGGCTCGGGCGAGAGCGAGGCACTCGACGTCACGTCCGACCGCGGCAAGCTGCTCCGGCTCGTAACCATGGTCGACCCTGGCAACCTCCTGCTCGATGATCGGCCCTTCGTCGAGCGTGGGGGTCACATAGTGAGCTGTCGCGCCGATGAGCTTCACACCGCGCAGATGGGCCTGATGGTACGGACGGGCGCCGGCGAAGCTCGGCAGGAACGAGTGGTGAATGTTGATCACCCGTCCCTCCAGTCTCTTGCACAGGTCGTCGGAGAGCACCTGCATGTATCGCGCGAGCACGACGAAGTCCACCCGCAGGGTCCCTATCAGCTCGATGAGGGCCGCCTCCGCCTCGACCTTGGTGTCCGGCGTGACCGGTAGGTAGTGATACGGGACGCCGTATCGCTCGACCAAGCCGCGAAGATCCTCGTGATTGGACACCACCGCCGGCAGGTCGACTCTGAGGTGATCGCTACTCCAGCGATAGAGCAGATCGTTCAAGCAGTGTCCGAAACGGGACACCATGACGAGCATGCGTGGCCTGATGGCGAGATCGTGCAGCTCGAGGTGCATCCCGAACTCGGGCACAAGGTCGGTGAAGCCGGCATCCAGCTCGGCCGCGGTCACCGGCCCGGCGGCATGAATGCGGAGGAAGAACCGGCCTGAGCTGCGATCGCTGAACTGCTGGCTGTCCAAGATCGTGCACTGATGCGAGACGAGCACGCCGGTGACCGCGTGGACGATGCCGATTCGATCCGGGCAGGAGATCGTCAGAACGTGCTCGTGCACTGATTTCCCCTTGATTTCCCCTTGAGTGATGCAGCGACCACGCTAAGCGGCCCGCACATTGGTGCGGACCCAGTCGATGATGGACTGGGTAGAGGCGCCGGGCGTGAACACCTTCGCCACGCCGAGCTGCTCGAGCTGGGGGATGTCGTCATCGGGGATGATCCCGCCGCCGAAGACCACTACGTCACCTGCGTCACGCTCGTGGAGCAGCTCGAGAACGCGCCTGAAGAGTGTCATGTGGGCGCCGGACAGCACGGAGAGGCCGATGCCGTCCGCGTCCTCTTGCAGCGCAGTCTCGACGATCTGCTCGGGCGTCTGGTGCAGCCCGGTGTAGATGACCTCCATTCCGGCGTCCCTCAGTGCCCGGGCCACGATCTTGGCGCCGCGGTCATGCCCGTCCAAACCCGGCTTCGCGACCACCACTCGGATCTTGCCCTGACCTTCGACCGCCCGGGCCGGGTCCTCATGTGCGCCGGCCACCGGTCTGGCCTGACCAGCCGCCTCCTCCGTGGGACCAGCCTGGGCGCGAACGGAGCTAGCTGCGGCCCGAGCAACCTCCGCTGGGGACGGTGCCGCTCCTCCGGCAGCAGCCGGAGCTGGAGGGCGGTCCTCCCCCGCTGTGATGGGGGTCATACGGGCCTCCTCGTTACTGATCGACAGCGCTGTCGCACCGCCTGGCTACCCACGTCTCCACGATCATGTCACGGACACCGCCACGACGGCGCTGACCAGCGTAGATGGCAAGTCACCAGCATTCGCAACAGGGGCCATCAAAGCGGTACGCACGCATTAGCAATCTGTTGATCGAATTGATTACTGAACAGGCGAAGCTGGCAAAGCAATTGTCCGGGTGGGTTTCCGATCCTGGAAAGCATTGTTAGGGTGCTGGGGTTTTTGCCCTCGAAGCAGGACGGTGACTTCACTATATGGCTGGCCGACATGCGCGGGGTCCTGGGGCCCCGAACTCGACCAGTAGCAGTCGCTCGCAACGCATGCAAGACCGCGCCCGGCTGCCCCTCTTGGTGGGAGGTGCAGTAGCTGTCGCAATAGCCGGCATCGGGGCGGTAAATGCCTCATCCGATGACGGTGAGCCAAGCGCAATGAGGACCCTCACCGGCATCGCGAATGTGAACCCACGCATCGGCGCCAGCCTCGTAGCTCCACTGGGCAGCGAGGTGCTCGAACTCCGCGGCGCCCGCGCCGCGGCCGAGCGAGCCAGCCGTGCCGCCCACCGCAAGGCAGTGGAGGCGAAGCGGAAGGCAGTCGCCAAGAAGCGCGTGAAGGCAGCCGCGAAGAGGAAGGCAGCGCTTGCCCGCCAGCGTGCACTGGCCAGGTTGTACACCCTGCCTGTCTCCGGCTACCACCTCACGGCGAGATTCAACGCCGGTGGAGGCCTGTGGGCAGCCGGTCGCCACACCGGCCTTGACTTCGCGGCGCCAGCTGGTACGCCGGTCAAAGCCGTGGAGCGGGGCCGGATCGTCGACAGCGGCTGGGCCGGAGCCTATGGCCGGCGGCTGATCATCCGGCATCCGGACGGCACGAAGACGTGGTACTGCCACCTGGCCACACTCCTCCGGACGAGCGGTTGGGTCGCCGTCGGGCAGATGATCGCCCGAGTCGGCAGCACCGGCAACACGACCGGTCCGCACCTGCACCTGGAGGTGCATCCGGGTGGCCGCGGTCCGGTCGACCCGTACCCCTGGTTGGTCAGGCACGGCCTGCGGCCCTAGTGTCTCGGACCCGGGACACTAGGGTCTGGGCCTTTTAAGAAAGTCCCGCCAATCGCGGTTGAACACCCACTCTCAATGTGGGTGAAGCACACCACGTGGCGGGACTTTCTGTACGCCGAATTATAACGCTGAGCCACTGCTCGATTACAATACAATCCGTTACTGATCGGCTACGAAAGGCTGGTCTTATAACGCGTCGCGAACCCGCTCTTTCACAGCGGACTCACAGGGTTCTTGCGACCTCCCCACCAACGTGCTATAAGGCACGTGACGAATTGCCGAGGGTCTCCGGATACTTCAGTCCGGCACCGGTGTTGAGGACCAGAATTTCCTCGTCCGGCCCCAGCCATTCCGTCTCGCGCAGGCGACGGGCGGCCGCCAGCGCGGCTGCGCCCTCCGGGCAGATCAC
>JBKOUS010000026.1:0-7397 GCA_046723505.1 Actinomycetota bacterium | reverse complement strand
TCGGACGACAGACAATCGCGGAAAGGGCTCCTCGGTGATCTTGATCCACTGCGTGCGTTCTGGGAACTTCGAGCGACGGTTGTAACGCGGGGCGTGACTACCGATCAGCCGCAGCTCGGTTACGTCAGCTTGCAACTGGGTGACGCAGGGGACGGCCTCTACCCCGGTAGCCAGCCGGACCATCTCGTCGATCCGCGGCCGCTTCTCGGCGGCTGTGAAGTAGTTGCGGACCCTAGCCCTGATGTTCTTGGACTTTCCGACATAGAGAATGTGGCGCTGGCTGTCGTACTCGGCGACGAACAAATAGACGCCGGGTGCATCCGGCAAGCCAGCGGCCCAGGTGCGTTTGGCGCGCCTTTGTGGTGAAACGCGGCGCGCGAACTCGCTGAGATCCTCGATGGTGTGCACGCCGAGATTGCCCACCCGTTCGATCAAGCCGTGGAGCACGTCGACAGTGGCCTGGGCATCGGTCAGTGCGCGATGGTTCGGGGTGACAGTGGCGTGAAAGTGTCGGGCCAACGTGGCCAGCCTGCAGTTGGACACCTCGTCGCGAAGCAGGATCTGGCGGGCCAGAGCCGCTGTGTCGATCACCGGCCAGCGCGGAAACGGGTACTCACACGCGTCGCAAGCGCGGCGCAGGAAGCTGACGTCGAACGGAGCATTGTGGGCAACGATCACAGTGCCGTGGGCGAAGGCGAGGAACGATGGCAGTATCTGGTGCAGTGAAGGCGCGTTGGCAACCATTTGGTTGGTGATGCCGGTCAGTACCGCAATCAGCGGCGGGATGTGGGCCTTCGGGTTAACGAGTGTCTGGAACTCACCCAGCACTTCACCGCCGCGTACCTTGACTGCTCCGACCTCGGTGATCATGTCAGTCTCGGCGGCACCGGTAGTTTCTAGATCAACAACGCAGAACGTGATCTCGGACAGGTGCGTCCCAAGATCATCAAATGAGGCCTGCAGCGCCACGATGGCGACACTAGGGATCGCCTCCGACAGTGACAGGCGACTCGCCGAAGCTCAGGCTGCCGCTGGGGGCAATGACAGCCCGGAGATGCCTGTTTGTTAGCAGGCGGGTGCGTCGAACTTGTCAGTTGCCTTGTTGAACGCGCTGATGTTCTTGGGAGCGGCGTAGTATTGCCTCAGCCAAGTAGCCTGCGCCTCCGATGGGGTGCCTGCGCGGTGTAGCTTGTTTCGCTGCATGAAAGCTAGGTGAGCCTTCCAGTCCTTCATGGCTGCGTCGGCGGCCGCCATCAAGGGCTTCTGGGCCTTGCTCCGCTTGTTGCAATCGGCTAAGGCGGCTGCCACTACGCTCTCGGCCCGCTTCACCTTGTCGCAAGAGCCGTCGAGGTCCTGGTAAGCCGACAGAGCGTCGTCATAGCGCTTCTGGTCACCGGGGCCCTTCAGCCTGGTTGCCTTGAACTGCGCCTTCATCTGCTCGGTCGAGATCTTGCCGGCGAAGCTGTCCTTCTGGGCCTGGATATGGCCCGCCCAGTGCTCAACTCCGGTCGTGCCCTGCTTGATGACCTCATCTGCTGCCCGCACCGTCGTCTGACACGCCACGAGGGCTTGCTGCGCGGCAGCGCTAGCGGGGTCAGCCGTGGTCGACGGTGTCTGCGAAGGACTCGACTCAGCGATGCTTGGAGTTTGCGACTCCACGGTCGTCGTGCTGGATTCCGCCTGCGGGCCGGCCGTTGTCGCGTCGGGCCAGAATTTCACTGCTGCAAATGAAACGCCCACGAGGAGGGCTGCAGCAACCGCCAGCGGAATGATGACGCGCGCTGGCCGGGCTTTCGCCCGTCGTGCTTGTACCACATTTCCCCCAAAAGACTCCCCAGTCCCCCTAACTTACTCGAAGATGCTCCGAGGGGCGAAATTCAAACTGCACTGCGAGACGGTCACCAGCGGCTGAGGATCTCTCCGTGGAGGACCGCGAACCAGGCGCCACGAGGCTCCGCCCAGAGGCGCCAGCCTTCTGCACGCAGCGAACATCACGTAGGGGCGGTGGCGCTCAAAGTGTCAGTGCTCTGCGAGATCGTTTCACCAGCGGGGGGTGCTGCGGAAGGAATGGTATGGACGTGCTGCACGTGGATTGCGACACCTGCGTCGTCAGGGGGCCGGCCTGTAGCGACTGTGTCGTCATGGTGCTCCTCGGTACGTCCGGTGGTGTGGTTGATCTCGACTCTGACGAGCAGGCCGCGCTGCATGCGCTGGCCAGCTCTGGATTGGTGCCGCCGCTCAGACTGATTCCAGGCGCCCGACAGGTCCGTGACGTGCAGTCGCCCCAGGACTGGCGGGACTACGCGTAAGGACTCTTTGACCAAATATCGGCGATCCTGATTGCACGTGATCTAATCGTGACCTAGGGTGTCACTCACTGTTCGGTGACCACAGATGACATCGCTGCCATCCACCGCCCAGTAAGAACGTCCATCACAGCTCTCGGGCTTTGCTTAGGTCTGGGGAGGGCTGAGCCCAGCCCACAGGGGAGCTGCGCGCAGGAGTCGGGGAACTCGGGGATCACTGTGAATTTCACTGCGCGCGTGATGTCACGCGCATCAGAGGCAAGCAGCGCCGCATCGATCCTTCGGAGCGTACGCACCATCACGCTCGGGCTCACATCGGTTGCATTGACTGCATTGTTCGTCTTCCCGGCCAGCTTGCCGGCTGCGGCGGACCCACCGCTCACCGCGGCAGAAGCGAGAGCAGTGATCGAGCAGCTGGAGACGGATGCGGCTGCTATCGACCAGCAGTACGCCGGCGTCAAGGAGGAAATCAAGCAAGGCCGTGCACAACTGAAGCTGAAGCAGGCTGACGTCAAAACCCAGACCGACAAGGTCGCACACCTGAAGCTCCAGGTCGGCCAGGTGGCGCTCGCCCAGTTCCAGAACCGAAGCCTCGACACCGCCGCCCAGCTCTTCGTCACCCCCGACACTGATCAATTCCTCAGCCAGATCTCCACGGTGCAGAAGGTCAGCGAGAATCAGAATTCTGCGCTCCAGGACTTCCAGCAGGCCCAAGCGAACCTCGACGCGCTCGAGCACTCGGCGGAGACAGATCTGGCAACCCTCGCCGAGAAGGAGAAGCAGCTCAAATCCCTCACCGAGGCCTCGGACAAGAAGATCGCGCAGGCGAAGAAAGTGCTGGCAAAGCTCACCGCATCTCAGCGGCAGCAGATCTCTGACGCGGAGAAGAAGGAGGCCGCGAAAGCCAACGCTGACACGCGCGCAGCGACGTCTTCGCGAGGCTCCACGCGCAGCTCCGGCAGTCGTGGCGCCAGGGCTTTGGCGTTTGCGAAGGCTCAGCTCGGTGAACCATACGTTCGCAATGGGGATGGCCCCAGCTCATGGGACTGCTCGGGACTGACAATGGCGGCCTGGGGATCTGTCGGGGTCAGCCTTCCGCACTCAGCTGGGCAGCAGTACAACCGCGGAAGCGCCGTGAACAAGGCTGATCTCCAACTCGGCGATCTCGTGTTCTTCTACAGCGACATCAGCCACGTGGGCCTCTACGCGGGCAATGGGCAAGTCATTCACGCCCCCCGGCCGGGCAAGTTTGTCGAGTACATCAAGATGTCATACATGCCGTACGCCGGAGCCCGCCGGCCAGGCTGACGTCACCGCATACGCTGCCTGTGTGTCAGCGACTCGCCGCCATTACCGCGCGGTGCCACGGTTGTGGGTTGCCGCACTGACCCTCCTCCTGGCCGGCTGCTCGGCTCATGCCGTCGCCCCATCTTCGGCGCCGTCCTCGGCACGAGTCGTGACGCCAGAGAGCTCGCAGTTGGGTCAAGCCAGAGCGACCGTCGATGCTCTGCTCAACGCGACTCGTACCGGGGACCGCATTGGCTTCGAACGTCTGATCAGTGATCGAGACCCTACGTTCCCCGACCGCGCTCGGTTGCTGTATGGCAATCTGAGCACTCTGCCTCTCATGAGGCTCCAGGCACGTGTGGAGCCGACCCAGTTCGGGCTGTCCGGGGCACGTGCCCGGCTGCTGGGTACCGGCGCGTGGGCGCAGCGCGTCGTCGTCAGTTGGCGGCTGGCCGGTGATGACACCGATATCGAGCATCAGGTCTGGTTGACCTTCCTCTCCGACGGTCGACAGGTCAGGCTCGCCGGCACGGTGGACGAACCACCCGGTACTGGCCGCGAGCAGAAGCCGAGCTGGTGGTTGGGTCCAGTAACCGCCCAGGAGCGCGGAGGCGTCACAGTGGTGGTCGGCTCGGGTCAGGCGCTGGATCGTTGGGCGAAGCTGGCCGCAACCGCCCTCGACACGATGCAACACCATCTCCCGGACGGTCTACGGCTCTCCTGGAGCGGCCAGGTTGTAGTGGAAGTGCCGGCAACTCACCGAGACTTTGAATCGGTCCTCGGTGAACCGACCGGCAGCTACGGCTCCATTGCGGCAGTAACTCGTCGCGCTGGAACCGCCGACGGTCCGACCCACATTGTTGTCAACCCCGAAGCCGCACAACTCCCGTCGACGGCGTTGCAGGCAGTGCTGGAGCACGAGATGGTGCACGTCGCGACCCATTCACCCGATTCGCCTGCCCCGATCTGGGCCGAAGAAGGCCTCGCCGAGTGGGTCTCCACGCAAGCCCATCCCGGCCAGCTAGCCGAAGCGACCGACGTCGTGCTGACCCGGGTGCGCGCCCATGGCCCCCCGCGGTCTCTTCCCTCCGATCAGCAATTCCAGGTCGGCGAGCATGATCTCCAGGTGGCCTACGCCGAGGCCTGGCTCGCCTGTCGCTATGTCGCCGACCGGTATTCAGAAGTCCAGCTGGGCCGCCTCTATACCGGGCTCGATCGTGGACGATCCCTAGATGAGGCGAGCCGCTCTGCACTCAAGATCAGTGAGGCTGAACTGATCAGCGGATGGCGGACGTATCTTGTCGGGCTGGCGCGAGCGTCGCTAAGCGCGCCGCGATGAATGGAGGATCGATGAGCAGGCCCCGCTGGCAAGTGCCATTGGTGTGGTGTTGGAACCGGGGTCTGCGAAGAGGGACGACATCATCGGGTTCAAGCGCGATGCGCGAGCGCCGGCAAATCAAGGGCGCGAGCGTCGCTCATCGCGCCGCGATGAATGGAGGATCGATGAGCAGGCCCGCTGGCAAGTGCCGTCGGTGTGGTGTTGGAACCGGGGTCTGCGAAGAGGGACGACATCATCGGGTTCAAGCGCGATGCGCGAGCGCCGGCAAATCAATGCAGGAATAACCATGCCGTCGACCTTGATCATCACTAATGACTTTCCGCCTTGGGTCGGCGGCATCGAATCCTTCGTCAGCGAAGTCTGCGAACTGCTGAACCACGACGTCGTCGTGTACGCCTCAGGCTCGCCGGAGGCCGCAGTCTCCGACCGCGACCGCCCTTTTCCGGTCATCCGCGACGGACCGCTGCTGTTGCCGACACCGCAAGTTGCCGCCCGAGCGGCGGCGCTGCTGCGTGCTGCCGGGGCGACGCGAGTGATCTTCGGTGCCGCTGCTCCTCTCGGTCTGCTAGCGCCATCGTTGCGGCGGGCAGGCGCTCGACGGATCGTTGGTCTGACTCACGGTCACGAAGTCTGGTGGGCGCGGCTGCCTGTTACGCGCCAACTGCTCCGCCGGATCGGCGACAGCTGTGATCATCTCACCGCCATCTCCGGCTATACCGCGTGCCGCGTCGCGAGCGCTTTGAGCCCAGGCGCTGCGCGGCGATTGCTGCGGCTGGCCCCGCCCGTCGACACCGAACGCTTCCGACCAGCCCAACCAGCCGCCATACGCAGCGTTGCGCGCTGCATTGCGGTCGGGCGGCTGATTCCCCAGAAGGGCCTGTCCACGCTGCTCCGCGCCTGGCGGACAGTGATCGACCGGGCCAGAAACGCCGTCGCGCACGAGCTGATCGTTGTCGGAGACGGTCCGCAGCGCTCCTGGCTGGAGAGAGCCATCCACGAGATGCAACTGTCGGAGTCCACACGCATCATTGGAGCCTTGCCACGAGCAGGCGTTATCGTGCAGCTGCAGCAGGCCAGTGTCTTCGCACTGCCAGTCCGCACACGATGGGCTGGGCTCAATGCGGAAGGCCTTGGATTGGCGGCGCTCGAGGCGGCGGCCTGCGGACTGCCGGTCATTGTCGGTCGCTCGGGCGGCGCGCCCGAGACTCTCCGGGACGGCGACACCGGGTTCGTGGTGCAGTCAGATGATCATCAGCTCTTGGCAGAGCGGCTCAGCCTGCTGCTGGACAATCCGGCTTTGGCGTTGCAGATGGGATCTCGCGGGCGTCACTACGTCTCCGCGCATTTCAGCATGGAGTCGGCACGGGCAAGGCTGCGCCAAGCGCTTGATCTTTGACGCGACCCCCTACGCGTACGCTATGGCTCGTGGCGGATCAGACCAGCGCCAGCATTGACATCGCGGCCCAGCCCTTCAAGCGCAGGGCTGAGAAGACGATCATCGATAGCGCGCTCATAGGCCTCAAGAAGAGGGTGGAAGGCTGACCACTCTCGGGACGACAACTCGTCGCAGCAGGGCTAGGATCACACCGCCACCGCTGCTGAGCATTGGTGTCGACATTGGCGGCACGAAGGTAGCCGCGGGAGTCGTCGACGAGGCAGGCGGCATTCTGGATCGTTGGCAAGAACCGACCCCATCACATAGTCCTCAAGCGGTCGAAGACGCGATTCTCCGCGCCGTCGAGGAGCTGAGTCGGCGGCACCGAGTGGAAGCGGTGGGAATCGGCGCGGCGGGCTGGGTGGATAACGATCAAGCCGTGGTCCGCTTCTCCCCACACCTGGCCTGGCGGTCCGAGCCGCTCAAGGCACGGCTCAGCGGGCGGATCGACATGCCGCTGATCGTGGACAACGACGCGAACGCTGCCGCCTGGGCAGAGTATCGCTACGGCGCAGGTCGCGGCTCGTCGGTGATGGTGTGCATCACACTCGGTACCGGCATCGGCGGCGGCCTCGTGATCGGCGGCAGGCTCTTCCGCGGTTCATACGGGATGGCCGGTGAATGGGGACACATGATCTCAGTGCCGGGCGGTCACTGGTGCGAGTGCGGAAACCGGGGTTGTTGGGAGCAGTACGCCTCGGGCAACGCCTTGGTCCGCGACGCCCGGGCGCTGGCGCGTACCAATTCGCCGACGGCCTACCGACTCCTGGAGATCGTCGGCGGCGATACTGACAAGATCACCGGACCTGATGTCACTGCCGCGGCGATCCAAGGCGATCCCACCTCGGTCGAGCTGTTGGCCGATGTCGGTACCTGGCTCGGTCGCGGAATCGCCAACATCGCCGCGGCCTTGGATCCTGAGGTGGTTGTCATCGGTGGGGGAGTGAGCGCTGCGGGCGATCTGCTCCTGCTGCCCGCACAGCGGGCGTTCAGCCGGACGTTGACCGGTCGGGGCTACCGGCAGGAGGCC
>JBKOUS010000130.1:0-11020 GCA_046723505.1 Actinomycetota bacterium | reverse complement strand
GTCCCCCGCCTCGTCAGCCTCTCCGGCCAAGGTGAACTGCGTTCCCGGAGCCAGCGGATTCCATTGATTGTCGATCTTGGGCGGATTGGGAAAGTTGGCGGGATCGAACGCGGTCGCCGTATTGCAGGGCGGAGGTTTGGGCTCGTCAGCGGATGCTGCAACAGAATTGCCAAAAAGCAGCAACAACAATGGTCGATATGGCTGGAGGGACCCGGTCGCTGTGCATTGACGCCCCCCTTTCTCAGCGCAGCTGCAATACCAGCCCAGTGGCCGAGATAATCCGAAGTCCTTTCCCAAACCCTAGGGTTCGCGTGCTGACTAAGAGAAGTCGATGCATATGTGCGCGCACTTGATCTCTCGTATATCGATTTGATCTACCCATGACCGGCTCTTGCGGCATGTTGATCTTGGGTGCTGGGCCGGCTCATGATCGCCAACGCGGTGCCGCCGGCCGACAGCACAGCGATGAGTGGAACTGGCTACTTCCACATGTGGAGCCGCACCGTCGTCCCTGAATCAGTGGAGCGCAGCTGCACCAGGTCGCACTTCCGGTTCGCGGATGACAATCCATCGCGGTCGCTCGAGACGAGGGCTCGCCGCCCGGCCAACACATCGTCGATCACGGTCGCGTCGGACACCTCACAGATCAGCGCATGCGAGGCGTCCCACATCCGAATTGTCCCTTCCATGGCGCCTCGTCGCACGCTGCAGGACGCGAGCCTCCGGGTCGTTGCGGCCAGATCAGTCACCTTGTCTGACCAGAGACCAGCGCCATAAGCCTCCAAAGTCACAATGTTGAAGACACGGTCGACAGACTCCCGAGTGAAGGTGTACTCAGCTGGCTTGCCATCCAGTTCGGGAAGGTCTGAGCCGAACATCGCCTCGACATGGGCACGGCCACCATATTGGGAGTTCCCGTGGTAGCTGTCTCCATCCATGACGGCGGGGTGACTGCGATGAGCTTCCTTGATGACTGACGAGTCGAGCGCTCGAAGGTCGTAGGGACAGATCAACCAGAACGGAATTTTTGGATCAACCGCCACATTGAGCAGCGCTTCATGTAGCTGGCACTCGAGAATCTCTTCGGGACGCCGCCCTGCCCAAATCGGCTCGCCAATTCCGCGTACGGGACGGCCGTAGCCAGAGTGCTGATCCACAAACTTCTGCCAGGCGGGGATGATGCGTGCCGGGTTCCGGCCGAGCTTGGCCATGTCGACGAACTTGACCTTGCGAGCCTGGGTGCCCATTCTCTCGCGCAACCAGTTGGCATGGCGCCGCACGACGGCGACCATGACCGCCTCGCCTGCCGCGAGCCCATCTTCGACGAATGGCCCGAGGACTGAGGCGTAGTCATCCGGATCGCGCCACATGAACGCCTCGTGTCGATAACTCTGCTGCGATCTCGGTGGTGCGACTTGCGGCATAACGGTTTCCTGAAAGCAATATTTAGCAGTCGGCATCGCTGGGGTCCACGACGCGGTGCGGCCACATCTCGGGGCTCAAATGTGCTCGTTCGCGATTCGTCGTTACCTTACCGAAGCCTTCGCTGCGGCCAAAACCCGGTGTCCGCCGCGACGGACAGTTTGTGGACACGAATCAGCGGGTAATGGCTGATTCTTTGCGATGCTGCGAAAGATCCTTTAGTGGCAGTCATGGTGATCGCCAATAAAACCGCAATCGGCAACATCACCAAGTGAGCTTCAGGAGGTTGCCAGCGATCGAGCATGGCTGCCAGAGTTCGGGCCGATCTTCCCAGCCGTGCTCCAGGCGGGCTGACTGGCTAGCCGCTTGCCTTGATCAGCAGATGCGGTTTGCCGCGAGTGGCGGCGCCACGTTTTGCGGCAGTCGCTTCCGTTAGGAAATCACGAACCTAAGGAGCCCCGCTATGACGACAGCCCGAGACCTGATGACGACGAGCGCGGAGTGTGTCAACTCGACGGAGACGTTGGTCGATGCCGCCCGCAAGATGCGCGACCTTGACGTTGGCGCCCTACCGATCTGTGGTGAGGATCAGCGACTGAAGGGGATGCTCACTGACCGCGACATCGTTGTGAAATGCATTGCTGAAGGCAAGGATCCCAACGCTGTCAGGGCAGGTGACCTGGCGCAGGGCAAGCCAGTCACCATCGGAGCCGATGATTCAGCCGAAGAGACCCTCCGGACCATGGCGAAGTACCAGGTACGGCGCTTGCCAGTCATCGACGGACACCAGCTAGTCGGCATCGTCGCGCAGGCAGACGTGGCTAAGTCACTCCCCCACGAGGTAGTTGGACAGGTTCTGGAGGAGATCTCAGAGCACTGAGCCATAGCCGTCGGGTGAATCGGCCCGTCGGCGACGCGCTGCTTGATCAACGAATTGGTCATCGTTGTCGGCATGCGGCCAACGCCGCCGTCAACGATGACCCTTCTTGCAGGCGAATACGGACGACTGGCGGGTCGACCGGATCCGGAGCACTGGTGAGACCGACCTGTTCCGGCAGCAGGGATACACCATCCGCTGGGTCTTCGAATCAGAGACCGCAACGTATTCACCTGTCTCCAAGATTCGGCTGCCCGACGCAGCCGACCTGCTGGGTTTGGCGGCCGCTCTCATGCGCAGACCGCCGCTGTTGATCTTGGATGAGCCGAGCAATGGCCTCGACCCACAGGGCAGCCAGGAGATCCGGAGCCTGCTGCTGCAGCTGAATTGCGAGGGAACGACGATCTTCCTCTCGAGCGATCTGCTCGCCGAGATCGAGCAGATGTGCACCCATGTGGGCGTCCTGCACAGCGGGCGATTGATGCTCCAGGAGCGATTGGACACCTTACTGCGACCGACTGGTCTGGTCGCGGTTCGTACTCCCGACACCCAGCGATGCCTGGCTCTACTGGGAAGTTCAGTGGTGACGGTTGACGGTGACCGGCTACTCGTGCAGTCGGAGGAACCCGCCCGGCTGAACTCCTACTGGTTGGTGAAGGCCTGCGAGTCGACGAAATTGGTCCCTGCCGCCAGACCAGCCTGCTTTCGCAGATCACCTGTACCATCTCCGACCGGTTCCACGATGACAGCAGTACGGCCGGACGAGCGTAAGGCAGCGGGCTAGCGGCTGGAGCGAGTCGAGGTTTCCCCCGTAACCCGGCACCAGAAGGACTGGACAAGGAGCTGTTTGCGGGACAAGATCAACAGACCTGCGGCGACGCGGACGAGGGCAACCACCGCGACCGTCATGATCAGGAGCACCACGAGGCCGCCGGTACCGATCACCAGACGGCGTCGTTGGGGTGATAGTGCATCAAGCACAACACTCAGCCGATTCGCAGCTCAACGACAACACCCGCGTGGTCTGACGGCCAGAGCTTGCTGACCGGGTCTCGATCGCTCAGCTCATCCCCGGTGACCTCCGCTCGATTAGCCACGATCTGTCCTGGGGTTGCCGACCTAGCCAGCACTAGGTCTATGCGGCGCTCGAAGTCAGCCGTTTCGTCATTCACAAGCTCGCTAAGCCCGGCTGTGTTGCCCGGTCCATCGCGGCCCGGCTGCTGCAGCCAGAGGTCGGTGTATCCGTACTCGTCGGTGATGAGCCGGTACGCCGCCCCAGATCCGATCGGCACGCTCCAACGTGCCGCGAGGCTAGCTGGGTTGGAATTGCAGTCACAGGCGATCACCGTCGGCAGGCTCATGTCCCCCGCCGGCCCCTTGAGTAGTTCTTCGGCTTGGGCGCGAGCGAGCTGAGCGCTCTGCGACTCGAGATGTGTGTTCACGAACCGGATGCGGGCCGAGCCAACGGCGACGTCTGCCCAGGCGTACCCGCGGATAAACGGAAAAATGGTGTCGCCGAGTTCAACTTCGAACCGCTGCTGGTACGCCCCGCCGCCGCTGGCCTCGATCCGTAGTCCGGCCGCACCTCGGACCAAAATCACATCCCGATCCGTCAGCCGCACGTCTGCAGCTGAGCCAGCTGTCCCGATGTAGGGGTTGCCGGTGAAAGCGGGCGCCTCGACGTCGGATAGCTGCTGCACGTGAACGACCTCATATCTGACCCCACGGTTGGCCAGATCGGCCAGCAACATGTCCAGAAAGTCAAGGTCGACCTGCGTTGCGTCAGGCCTGCCCACACGGTCGAGCTGCATGGGTCCGTGGCGCCAGAGCCCCACCTCTTGGAGGCCGATCAGGTCGGGGCGCGTTGCTGCGATCTCAGCCGCGAGCAACTTGCTGCGCGTTGGGAAGTCTGTGCGTGCGACCACCTCGCGCAATTCGTGGTTCGCATGACCCAGGGCAAGCATTCCCTCGCGACCCGTGCGGTTCATTGCTGCGCGTATCGGGCGATTGATATTGCCGCCGAGGTACATATTGCGGGTCATGACGGTCACGGTTCGCGAGTCGCCGGAGGCGTACTCGCGACCGACGGCGATGCTGACCACCACACCAAGGCAGAGGATCGTCACAACCGCTGCTAGCTGGAGCCCCTTTCGCGCCCCGCCTGACCGGATCGTCACGCTCCCCATCCTCTGTGGCGCGGAATGCCGTTCACAGAATCGACGAATCTCCACACCGCAGTTTTGGTCTGGATCTCATCGGTCAGACTATGAGCTCGACCTCGGCTACGCGATCGCGGGCGAGCGCTGAGGGTGGTCGCGGTACAGCCGTACGGTGGCGGATATGAGGGACATTGCCGCAGCACTGGGTGTCTCGCCTCGCAGCAGCTCGGCCGTGTTCGTTGCCGTCAGCGGGCCGCCTGAGCTTCCGCGGCTGCTGGTACGCCAGCGCATTGATCTTGTGAGCGAGGGCCTTCCCGAGCAGGTCTACCATGCAGCTGCTGGGCTGGATCTTGCCGAAGCTGAGTCGCTGATTCAGCGCTGGGCCGACGGGGCAGTCGATCATGCCGCGAGTGGCATAGCCGATGTTCGTCAGGCGGCAGCTGACGCACATTGCCATCTGGATGCCGTGAGCATCGTGGCCGAAGTACGCGACCTGCCTGCCCTGGCCGTGACCCTGCGCTCCCACCCGCTGTTGCACAAGGCTGAAGGCCAGCTATCGCGGGAAGTCATCGCCCAGGCTGCCCAGGCGGCCGCTCTGGCAGTCCATTACGTGTCGCCACGTAGCCCTCATGACCCGGACCTGGCAGAGCGAGTGATCGAGTTGGGCCGTGCCGCTGGGGCGCCATGGCGTAAAGAGCACAAGCTCGCGGCCGGAGCCGCACTCCTGACGTTGAGCGCTCTACGTCGCTGATCGATCTCGACCTGAGAGAGAGCAGGTTCCATACCCGTTGACAGGCTATCTCGTTAGACCAGACATGGCCCGCAACTGGTCATCGACAATGTCGTCTGTCAGCCCGCGAACGGCGATTTCAGCAAGCTCACCGTCCCGAAGGTCGAGATAGTTGTCTGAGAACCGCACTTGCGGCGACGGCGTAGCAATCCGGACGAAGTAGTTGAACCCGGTGGCCCAGACCCGCACGACAGCTTGATCGGCGCTCGTCCGGAGGACCTCTGACTCGATCCGGCCTGGGCCGAAATCCACATTCTTGATCTCGGCGAAGAAGTACCGATTGGGTGCGAACGCCCCACTTGGGCTGCGTACCCAGGCATAGCGGTCCACGGTGGCGGAGTACTCATCGCGCGGGACGGACCAGACCAGCCGGCTCTGTGCGGGCCCAACCTCTGCTGCGACGGCAGCGACAAGATCAGGTGCGGCGGAAAAGGCGGAGAGAGTCACCTCGGCGTCGCAGGAGACCGGCACTGCGGAACTGTTGGAGATCCACAGCTGCAATTCACCGTCCGCTCCCTGGCTGAAGCTGGCGATGACTGGGGCGAACGCACGTCGGGCGTAGTGGTAGCCGGCTTTCGGCACGCCGGCGTAATCGACCACCGACCAACTAAAGCCAGGCCAGACGTCATTGAACTGCCAGATCAGAGTGCCGCCGCAGTGCGGCTCCCGGCGCCGGTAGTGCTCGATACCGAACTTGAGCCCTTCAGCCTGGCTGATCATGGTGAAGTCGACGTACTGCTCGATGCTGTTCGGAAGTCCAGTGACGATCTCCAACACCGCATCGTGCTTGTTCTTGGGGTGGTCCTTGTTGTGGTGGTCGAAGCCTGGACTGTGCACCTGGAGTTGATCATCTGGCAGCCAGCGGCGCAGTGTGGACAGCTCAGGAGCGGCGTGAATGCCGAACTCGCTGATGAACTTGCCCCGATCCGCGGCGTACCGCCGGTAGAGTCGCGACTCCCCAACTGATGCGAAGTCGCCACCTCCGGCGCCGAAGTCCATCCCGTGCCACACCTCCCAGGCGTGCCGGTCGCCATCGAGCACCCCGTTGATTGCCGTAACGGCATCCTCGGTGTCAATCGGTTCGCCGTAAGGGCTGCCCGGCCAATAGGGCACCCCGCCATCGTGCGTTGCTACCGCGGCGGGCAGCACCTCGTCGAAGAAGGCCATGCCCCAGCCGCCGGGACTGAGGCCGCGATAGCCCATGACGTGGATCATCTGCACTTCATTGTTGCCGCACCACAGCGCCAGGCAGGCGTGGTTGCGTAGCCGACGCACCTGGTACGCCGCCTCCTGCGCGACCTCCGTACGCAGTCGTGGGTCATCGTCGGGGTAGTCAATACAGGCGAACGCAAAATCCTGCCAGACAAGCAGGCCGAACTCGTCACACAGGCTGTAGAAAAGGTCGCTCTCGTAAATACCGCCGCCCCAGATGCGAAGCATCGTCACCTGCCCGACCCGTGCGGTCGTAAGCAGGTCCCGATAGCGTGCTTCGCTGACCGATCCGACGAGCATGTCGGCGGGCAGCCAGGCCGCGCCCCGGGCGAAGATCGGGATCCCGTTGAGGATAAAGCGAAAGTGCCGTCCACCTTCGGGATCACGACTGCGATCCAAGGCGATGGTGCGCAGGCCCACCAGATCGTTCCGCTCATCGAGCAGCTGCTCGCCGTCTCTAAGTCGGACCGTCACCTGATAGCGAGGCTGTCCGCCGAGATCGTGGGTCCACCACACTTGCGCATCCTCAACCCGGACAGACGAGATGCCCGACAGCACCTCCGCCATCCCACCCTCAGATGCCAGCGGAACCTTGACAGATGTGGTCTTCCCGTTAGGGCCGACCAGCTCAACCTCGGCCACCGGTCGCACGCCTGGCTGCAACTGTGTCGCCTCGACCCGTACGGTGAGGTCAGCGGTTTGGTTGTCTACGTCGACGCGCTCAGTGCGCACGTGGTGTCCGCTCAGCACAGCGCCTGATTCGTGGATCACCTCGACCGGCCGCCACGGTCCGATCGAGGGCAACCGCGGGCCGAAGTCCCAGCCCCAGGAGAAGGTGGCCTTACGCCGCAGGGTGGCCAGCGGCAACGTAGAGGACCATATTCCGGCCCCTCCGTCCCCGGCCGGCTCCTCGGGTGCTAGGCCGGCTAATGCATCGCCGAGGCGCCGCAGGAGGTTCGTTGCCGCTGCCGGCGGGGTGAGCCCGGCAAGCGGCGGCCGGAAGCAGACGAGCAACTCGGCTGATGAGTCCAGGCGCCCTGTGACGTCGAAGGTTGCGGGTCGGAACATGTTCTCGCTGTGGCCGAGCGGCTGGCCGTCCAGCCAAAGATCGGCAACGGTGTCCAGTCCCTGGCAGACCAATAGAGTGCGCCCGCCGCCCCGTGACGGGGTGGCGGGGACCCTAGCCCGGTACCACCAGTCGCGGCCCTCGACCCAGCGCGCAGCGTCCTCGTTGCGATCGAAATAAGGGTCCGCCATCCGGCCAGCCGCAAGCAGCGCCTCGTGTACGCCGCCCGGCACGGCCGCCGGTAGCCAGTCGGTCTCCGGCCTGGCCTGTACGTCGTCAACGTCGCTGCCCGGCTCTGCATCGCAGAGGGCAAAGGTTGTGATCGCGATCGTCTGTCGCGGCACTGGCGCTCCTTACTGCGAGGCGACACCAGCAATCGTCGCATTACGACGGGCGGCCAGCTACCGGCGTGAACCTGCAGGAGCGGTGTTGCCGATCAGAAAGTCGATGGAGGTGGCGGCCCGCAGCTGATGGCCGCCTCGTAGTGTCGAGGGGTGGACCGCCAAGCCGTGCACGACTTCCTGGCCAGCCGCCGCGCCCGGATCACCCCGGCGGAGGCCGGGATCCCGACCTACGGCGAAAGGCGGCGCGTGCCAGGGCTACGGCGTGAAGAGGTCGCCTCGCTGGCCGGGGTGAGTTTCGACTACTACGCCCGGCTCGAGCGCGGCAACCTGTCGGGGGTCTCGGATTCGGTTCTGAAGGCCCTGGCTCGGGCCCTGCAGTTGGATGAGGTCGAGCGGCAGCACCTGTTCGACCTCGCCAGCGCAGCATCAGCCCTGGCTTCACGGTCGCGTCCGGCCAAGCCGCCGGTGACTCGGGTCCGGCCGGCCGTGCTGAGCATCTTGAACGGGATGACCGGCACGCCTGCGTACGTGCGGAACGCCAGGCTGGACATCCTGGCCGCCAACGACTTGTGCCTGGCCCTCTACGACGGCGTCCTGGTCCGGGACGACTTGCCGTTCAACCTGGCCCGGTTCGTGTTTCTCGACCCCTACGCGAAGACCTTCTTCCTGGACTGGGACACGATTGCCCAAGACATGGTCGGTGCCCTGCGCACGCAGGCTGGCCGCGACCCGTCCGACCGCGGCCTGAGCGACCTGATCGAGGAGCTGACGACCTGCAGCGACAGTTTCGCCTCGCGCTGGGCCCGGCACGACGTGCGGCTGCATCGCACCGCCCGCAAACGGTTGGGCAACCGGATGGTCGGGGAGATCGAGCTGACCGGTGACGCCCTGGACCTGGCCGCCGACGGTCTGACCATGATCGCCTACTCCGCCGCACCGAGCAGCCAGGCCGAGGACCAGCTGAAGCTGCTGGCAGCCTGGAGCGCCACCGCGCGTATCTCTGCCTCGGAGCCCGCCCGGATGTCGCCTCCCGGCGACGAACCCGGCTGACCCTCGCCTACCTCTGATTCCCGGCCTGGCGGCGGGCAGCGCCCGCAATCGCTTCTGGAACGGCTGAGGGGAATCGAACCCGCACTCTCAGTTTTGGGAATGCCTCGGGCCAAAGCCCTGCGGCTAGATCAGGCTCGTCACTCGCGGGCGGTCCGCCGAGTAGTCGCCTCGCCTGCCGACGATCGCCGACGTGTGCCCCGGTCCGTGAGTGACCGGTCCCAGGCTGCTCAGACTCTCCCTTGCGAGGACATTCACGGTGATACTTGGGGCCAGGGTTGCGCACGGACGGCCTCGCGACGGAGGCTACCAAGTCGCCGGATCAGGTCGACTCAGCGAATCTCAGTACGTGATGAAGCCATAACGCTGGTCGCTCGCGGTGGATGGTGTGACCACTCTCCAGGACAGCGATGTGATCGGCGGGGAGCCGATTCAACAGGACCGACCGATCGGGATCTGTGAGCGCCGAGTCGTCGGTCGCGGCCAGCAGCTGCACCGGCACAGGGCAGTCCTGGACGAGTGCCTGAAGGTCCCACCGATTGGTCCTCAGTAGTCGGGCAACCCGTACGACGTCGAGCATCAGCCGGTTCTTGACCGAGTTCTCCGCATCCCGGCGCGACCATATCGGGTTTTCCTCTAGTAAGGCCACGATGGTCCCGGCGGGATCTGCGCGAGCAACCCGCACAGACTCTTCCACGCTGTCGGCGACGTTGCGAGGGTCTAGCGACCCGCCAAGGCCAGGAGGATCCTCAACTACCACACCGTCGCAGTACTCCGGCGCGAGCCCGACAAGAGTCATGGCCACGATCGAGCCCAGCGAGTGACCAGCCAGGACGTTCACAGGCCCTGGTATCTGTGCGAGGACGTCCTGAGCAAGGTCATCAATAGTCAGCTCGGCCGGACCGGCAGCGTGCCGTGACCCGTGACCCAACATGTCGACCGCGTAAACCTGCCACCCGAGGTCCTGCAGATCGAGCTTGAGCCGCCACCACGTCAGCTGGCTGGACTGCACCCCGTGGAGGAGCACTATGGACCGCTTCTCCGTCACGCAAGCCATTCAACCCAAGACCAACGATGGCCAGTGACCCGGATGCCTTCAATTCGAGGTGGCACTAAGGCACGCACCATGATCAGGGCGCCCAACCAGGTTTGGCCGTTCCGAACGCGACCTTCAGCATGGCTACGGGTGGCTTCGCTTTGATCGTTGGCGTCTACGACGACCTGACGAGCGTGCGACGCGGTTTCAGGAACAGTGGAAGCAGCTTCAGCGATGTTCAGTTTCCCGGCGCTCTCTCGCTCAGTAGCGGCTTTCCGCCTATGTTCGGCATAAACCGTGATCATTGCGCACGACTCCACCCGCTCAGGATCGGGGTAGGCGACTCCGAGGCAATGGAGGCGGCTGGCGCTGGGGTCTTCAGGTACCCGCGGGAGGAACGGTGACTGAAACGTCTTTCTCAGGTAATCGAGCGCAGTGCGGTCGGATCAAATGTCCTCGCGGGCATCGTTGCTTTGACCGCCGCCGTAGCGCCGAATAGCCGCTCGTGCCTGGTCAGCCGATACGCCCAACTCGGCGCGCGCAACATCGATGGCGAACTGGACCGCCTGCGCTGTGGTTCCGACACGTACCTCAGCTTCTACGGTTGTGCGGCCAGCCTGCTGCGCGGCGGCGACCCGGTGATAACCATCAGCAAGCAGAAGGGTGTGGTCCTCAAGTTCAAAGACCGTCACCGGCGGTAGTTGGTCGAGCACCTCGGCATAAAGGCGCACGCGATCTTGATCAAGGTGCCGACGAGGGTCGGCTGGCGACTCCTCGAGCAGCCGCTTGATCTCAACTTCCATTTGCCAAGTCTGCTGCACTGCCACGGGTTGAGTGTGCCTTGCACACCGTGTGCGAGCAGTTAAGTAGTGCCGGAAAGTGCCGGCCAGTCAGGGCGTCCTACCGTCTAACGATGGACCTGGTGTTTCTGCACGGTCGAGCCGCGGCCGGTAAGTTGACGACGGCGCGGGCGTTGGAGCAGCGACTGGGCTGGCCGGTGTTCCATAACCATCTAGTGGTCGACCTGCTTACCGAGCTGTTCCCCTTCGGGTCCGACCCATTCGTCC
>JBKOUS010000249.1:0-10567 GCA_046723505.1 Actinomycetota bacterium | reverse complement strand
GCCTGCTCCGGCTCGGCCAGCTGGTCGTACACCTCGGTCGACTCGTACGCCTCCTCCGGTTCACGTACTGGCGCGGGCCCCTCCTCCGGTTCGGCCAGTTCAGAGGCCTGCGCCGCTTCGGCTTCACGAATCGAGATCGATTCGGCGATTGATACCCGTAAGTCCTTGACCTTGGCGAGGATCGTGTCCGCGCTGACCACACCGGCATAGCGGCGGGTATCGGCCGTTACGGCGACAGCGAGTCCGTGTGGCGACGTCAGCGCAGAGTCGAGGGCCACCCGAAGCGAATCCGTCTCCGGGCTGAACGTCGACCCGAGCGGGAAGACTCCGCCCGGGCGCTGGGGATCCGCCCAGCCGACTGGCCGCGCGTCGCCATCGACCACCAGAATCGGCCCTAGGCCACTGGCAGTCTCTACGTCCCGCACCACCTTGACTCGGTCCAGGCTGAGCACGCTCGCAGGCTGAAACGAGAGGGAACGAAAACCACGGTCACGACCGACGAAACCCTCCACGAATGCGTCGGCGGGTTCGTCGAGCAATTGCTGCGGCGTTCCGACCTGGACCAGATGGCCGCCCACCCGCATGATGGCAACCTGGTCGCCAAGCATGATGGCCTCGTCGATGTCGTGGGTGATGAAAATGATCGTCTTGCCTAGCTCACGTTGCAGCCCGAGAAAGAACTCACGCAGCTCGCTGCGGACGACTGGATCGACCGCCGAGAACGGCTCATCCATGAGCAGGACTAGCGGGTCCGCCGCAAGGGCCCGTGCTACACCCACCCGTTGCTGCTGCCCACCTGACAGCTGCGCGGGATAACGGTGTGCGAGCTTGCGTTCCAAACCAACGCTCTTCAGCAGTTCCAGCGACCGCTGCGTAATCTTTTTCCCGGGCCAGTGGAGCAGAGCAGGCACGGTACCGATGTTCTCTAGTACCGTGCGGTGCGGTAGCAGCCCACCGTTCTGGATGACGTACCCCATCTGGCGACGCAGCGTGGTCTTGCGCATGGAGCGCAGTGGAGTGCCGTCCCAGGTGATCCGGCCCGTGGTGGGCTCCAGCATCCGGTTGACCATGCGGAGGGTCGTTGTCTTGCCGCAGCCGGAAGGACCGACGATCACGGTGAAATTGTGGGAGGGCACGGTGAGATTGAGATCGACAACCGCCACCGTGCCATCCCGGAACGTTTTGCCGACTGATTCGAACTCGATCACGCAAACCCCACAGGTCTCGTGCAACAGCTTCTCGACGGCCGGCACCCTTGACGACCGAGCAGGTGACCGCTGCGTACAGAGGACACAGAAGACCCTAGTCGGCAGCGCTGAGAATTCGCGTACGCGGCGCGGCGTGCCCGCTACGCGTCCGCTGAAGTCTGGGACAGCTCGCGCGACCGACGCTCGCAGTGCGGAGAAAACCTCCGGCATTGGGTCCTGGTTCCGGCGGCGATCCGGGGGAGGATCCGCTGGTCACGCTTGGCCACGGATCAGGGCTGTCGCGCTCATACCTGCGGATGGTGGCTGTAGTCAAGGCCGTATCCGGTTTCCTGTGAACTTGCCGTTCGATAGGCCGAAGCGACCTAGATGTGTACCTGTTGGTGTCGACTCAATGCAGATACTCCGACAAGCGCACGAACCGGAACCCCCGCCGACTTAGTTTGGGGAGCGCAGCGTCGATTCCCTCCGCCGTTCCACCGTCCGGCCGGTTCATGTGCGCGAGGATGATCGAGCCCGGCTTGCTGCTCAGCATCGCGTCGGCCACTTGGTCCGCTGAGTAGGTCGCCCCCGCATCGCCCAGCACATTGAAGTTGACCACCTCCAGTCCGAGATCGTTCACAACCCGGACTGCCACGTCGTCGTAGTGCGCCGTGCCGGAGCGAAAGAACGCGGGTGCATTGCCAGTGAGCTGAGTGATCAGCCGCTGGTTGACCGCCACCTCGTCAACCACCTGGGCAACGCTGCTGGTTCCAGCAATGCCGTAGGCGGATCGGCCAGTTACCGACAACGGCCGATGCTCGGTCCCGTGGTTAGCGATCTCGAACAGGGGGTCGGCAGCCAGCTGCCGGAACCTGCGTGGATTCGCCTCGATCCAACGCGCGTTGACGAACAGCGTCGCCGCCACCTGCTCGTGTCGTAGCGTTTGTATCAGTTCGGCGTCATATCCGCTCCCAGTTCGGCCGCCACATGCGTCCAGGGTCAGAGCAACTACTCGGTCGGTTGTTGGCAGCCGCACCACGACGCCTGGAACATCCTCCCCCCAGGCAGTTGGTCGCTTGCCCGAATACCGGCGGGTGATGGTCCTCCGCGAGGCGAAGTCGGTGTCCGTCCGCCGGCTGGGAATTGGATCCGGCTCGGCCGACGATGCCGACGTATTCGCGGCGGCAGACACCGAGCTGGCCGGTGGTGTCGCCTCACGACGTGCTGTGGCGTCCGGACTCGGCGCACGGCTCGGAGTTCTGTTAGTCGGGCTACACGCCAAGACGGTGCAAGAGAGGGTCCCGAGCAGGAAGGTCCTGCGCTTGACGTCCAACCCGATCCCCCGATTACTGGTGCTTGATCGCCCAGGCTCTCAATGCTTTCCGCAGCTGGCAAGCGAATTGCCACGTCCATGCAACGTTGTCGGCGACCGCAGGGCGCGCGGCTCTGAGCCGCATTCAGACTAACCCCAAGGTTCTGCACTGCTCGATCGTCCGAGGGGAGAGCAAACGAGGTGCACGGAGCTCTCGCTAGGCGCCCAACCCGTCAGACATCAGGGTGCGCTGGCCAAGATAGCTCCGCATTAGGCTGAAGAGCGCATCCCCCTCGAGGAGGAGTCGTAGGTGAGAGTCGTCGCGATAGTTGTGGCGTTGGCTGTCTCCGTCGTGGGCGTCGTGCTATTCATCCGGGCCGTCGCATCGATCGTTCGAGTCGTCAAGCTCGGCAAACCCGCCCCCGGCCGAGGTGATCATCGCGGCCAGCGCTGGCGGAACATGCTCGCCGAAACCCTGGGGCATACCCGGATGCTGCAGTGGACCAAAATCGGAGTGGCGCACTGGTTTGTGTTCATCGCGTTCGGCGCCTTGATCTTCACCCTGATCACCGCATACGGGCAGCTCTTCGATCCCCGTTTTGCGCTACCAATCATCGGGCACTGGCCGCCGTACCAGTGGGCCAGCGAGATCATCGCATGGGCCGGACTGATCTCGATCAGCTTTCTGATGATCGTTCGGCTGCTCCTTCGTGGCCGTGGGCGAGAGTCCCGATTCTTCGGGTCCCGATCTTGGCAGGGGTACTACGTCGAGCTGACCGTCCTCGGGATAGTCGTGTGCGTTCTCGCGCTGCACGCAATGGAGTATCGCCTGCTCGGCTCGGAAGCTTCGCGGCTCCACTATCCGTTGACCTGGTTCCTACTCCCGGCCGGCATCTCCCCCGGAACCCTAGAGACCGGAATCGTGATCATCGCCGCGGTCAAGATCATCATCTCGATGGCGTGGTTCATCACCATCGGACTCAATATCACCATGGGCGTCGCCTGGCATCGGTTCACAGTTTGGCCGAACATCTGGTTCAAGCGCGAATCGTCGGGAGAACCAGCGCTCGGGGCCGTGCCACCGATCATGATCGACAGCCAGCCGCTCGACTTCGCCGCGATCGAAGAGTTCGACGAAGACACCTCATTAGGTGTCGGCAAGGTGGAGGACTTTACCTGGAAGGGATTGCTGGACTTCACCTCCTGCACCGAGTGTGGGCGCTGTCAGTCCCAGTGCCCGGCCTGGAACACCGGCAAGCCACTCTCACCCAAATTGTTGATCATGGATCTGCGAGAGCACGCGTACGCGAAGGCGCCTTATCTGGAGGCGGCGGAGACAGCGCGAGCCGCGCTGCCGGAGTCGACCCGGACCGAGGCCGCTCGACCGCTGGTTGGCCCCATCGAGGTCAGCGACGGGGTGGCCGGCGTCATTGACCCCGACGTGCTCTGGTCATGTACGACCTGTGGCGCTTGTGTCCAGCAGTGCCCAGTGGACATCGAGCATGTTGATCACATTCTAGATATGCGGCGCTTCGAGGTCATGATGTCCGCGGAGTTCCCGACCGAGCTCAACGGGCTCTTCAAGGGCCTGGAAAGCAAGGGAAATCCATGGAGCATGAGCCCTCGGGGCCGATTGGATTGGGCCAAAGATCTGCCTTTTCCTGTGCCAGTTGTGGGAGAGGACGTCGCCGACCTGAGCGAGGTTGAGTACCTGTTCTGGGTCGGCTGCGCCGGGGCGTACGAGGATCGCGCCAAGAAGACCACACGCGCAGTCGCGGAGTTGCTGCACATTGCCGGCGTGAGCTATGCCGTGCTCGGGAACGCCGAGACGTGTACCGGTGACCCGGCCCGGCGCTCCGGGAACGAGTTCGTCTTCCAGCAGCTGGCCATGGAGAATGCAGAAGCCTTGCAGGAGGCGAAGGCGACCAAGATCGTCGCGACCTGCGCGCACTGCTTGAACGCGTTGAAGAACGAGTATCCGCAGCTCGGGCTCAACTGCGAGGTCGTGCATCACACCCAGCTGCTCAACCGCCTGGTACGCGACGGTCGGCTGACGCCGGTCGCGCCGCCTGAGGGCTCAGTTGCCGGGCGAACCATTACCTACCACGACGCCTGCTATCTGGGACGGCACAACGAGATATACGATCCGCCGCGCGATCTGCTGGCTTCACTGCCCGGGGCGAAGGTCGCCGAGATGCCTCGGAACAGGGAGCGGTCGTTCTGCTGTGGCGCGGGTGGCGCACGGATGTGGATGGAGGAGAGGCTCGGCACCCGGATCAACGAGAACCGCACCGAGGAGGCACTGCGTACCCTCGCCACCACGGGAGGCAACGGCCACGACGCAATCGCGACGGGATGCCCGTTCTGCCGGATCATGCTGACCGACGGGCTGACCGCGCAGCAGGCCGCCGGGTCCGCGCCGGAGACAACCGAAGTGCTCGATGTCGCGCAACTGCTCCTGGAATCAGTCAGGCGCGACCTGTAAGCGGCCGTGCCATCAAAATGACGTCGAATCGGCTTGATTTGACATCACGATGACGTCATAGTGGTGTCATGGATCTTTCACCGTACATTGAGTCCGTCCGGGCTGGCGTTGTCAACGCGTCCTCGCTGGCTGACGAACAGACCCAGCACGTGGCAGAGCGTCTTGGCACGGCAATTGAGTCCTCGACTCGGCTCGCTCTCATCCAAGCCTTATCCGACGCCGCAGGCAGCATTAGCGCGGAGTTGGCCCCCTCCTCAGTTGAGTTGCGCATGGTCGGCAACGACCCAGATTTCGTCGTTTCGATCCAGAGTGTCGAGGCCGAACCGACGTTACTCATGCCCGAGCAAGAAGGCGCGGCCACGGGCGAATCCCCGACACTGGAGACCGAGGACGAGCCGGTGGCACGCATCTCACTGAGGCTCCCGCAGTCGGTCAAGGCGCGAGTTGATGAGATGGCTTCATCTGAGGGGATCTCCACCAACGCATGGCTGATTCGCGCGGTCATGGATGCACTGTCAGACCGGAGCGTCTCACGACCGGAGTGGCCACTGCCGCCGCATCCCCCGATGGCGCCGCATCCCCCGATGGCGCCGCATCCCCCGATGGCGCCGCATCCGCCGATGCCGCCCTCGCCGAAGCTGATCTTCGGCGAGACTGGCCCATTCGGACCGGAGGGCGTCTTTGGCCAGAAGGGCGTCTTTGGCCCGAAGGGCCCGTTTGGGCCTGGCGGCATGTTTGGTGACCGCCCCAAGGAGTCTTGGCGCGAGGAGCGACGGTCTCGCGGAAACGTTCAGGGATGGGTGCGATGAGCGTGACCAAATCCTACGAGGGCGTTCGGCATGTTGTCGTGGACAACTCCGGCGGCGGATCGATCACTGTGGAGCCCGGCCCTCGGCAAGATCTTGTGGAGGCCTCGATCGATGCAGCCGACGACAAGTTCGGCGAGCCGGTGGAGATCCGGCATGAACGCGACTGGCTGCGGATCAGCTTTCCGAAGTTCCCGTGGCATGCGAAGGCCCACCTTCGCCTCGGCGTACCCGACGGGCTGACATATGTGATCAAGACTGGTTCGGCCGATATCTCGATCAGCGCCGACATCGGGCGCTCCAAGATCATCAGCGGTTCCGGCGATATCACCGTTGGCAACGCTGTCGATCTGGATTGCAGCACGGGATCGGGCGACATTTCGGTTGCCCGGGTTGACGGCAGCGGCGCCAGGCTCGGTTCGGGCTCGGGCGACGTATCGATAGGCGAAGCGAACTGTCCGATTACGGCCAAGTCCGGTTCCGGCGAAGTCGTCATCAAGTCCGCACGAGGTGCCGATCTCCAGGCCAAGTCCGGTTCCGGCGACATCGCTGTCTCCGCAACGAACGCATCGGTCGACCTGCGCTCGGCCTCAGGGTCCTTGACGGTCGGCGTGGCAGATAACCTGCCGGTCTGGATCGACCTCCACTCGGTCTCCGGAGAGATCCGGATCGGCCTCGAGTCGACTGCTCAGCCGGAGCCGGGTGAGCCCTACATCACACTGCGGGCGCGTACAGCCTCCGGCGACATCGCGGTCTTCCGCGCCTGAGTCAGCAGCGGCTAGCCCGCCGCTAACAGCGGCTGGCCACAATGTGCGCACACAGCCACCCGAACCCCGACACGAGGTGGCAGCCCGGCTAGGGTGGCCGCAACTCCCTTAGCACATGGAGGTACGAACGATGTCTGAATCCTCCGCGGCTACCCCAGGTGCGAAGTTCTCGAGCGAGATTCCCCAGACCATGAAAGCTGTGATCTGTCATGGGCCCGAGGACTACCGCCTGGAGGAGGTGGCCGTACCCCACCCTGGTCCCGGCGAGGCATTGATCAAGATCGAGGCTGTCGGTATCTGCGCGAGCGATCTGAAGTGCTACCGCGGCGCTGCGAAATTCTGGGGTGACGGCACCCGTCCCGCGTGGGCGGAGACGGAGGTGATTCCCGGCCATGAGTTCGTCGGAACGGTGGTCCAACTGGATGCTGAGGCCAGTCAGCGGTGGTGCATCGACTTGGGTGACCGAGTCGTCGCCGAGCAGATCGTGCCGTGCTGGAAGTGTCGCTACTGCCTCACCGGTCACTACTGGATGTGCGCGATAAACAACATCTTCGGCTTCAAACGACGCACACCGGGTGCCATGGCCGAGTACATGATCTACTCCAAAGATTCTCTGGTGCACAAGGTTTCCAAGGAGCTGGCGCCCGCCCATGCCGCCTTCGCCGAGCCGTTGTCCTGCGCGCTACACGCGGTGGAGCGGGCCGAGTTGAGCTTCGGTGACGTAGTTGTGGTTGCTGGCTGCGGTCCGATCGGATTGGGCATGATCGCTGGCGCCAAAGCCAGGAATCCGAGCCTTGTGATCGGCTTGGACTACGCGCCGGACAGACTCTCTGTCGCCTTGGGCAGCGGGGCGGACCTGGTGATCAACATCGCTGAAACAGACGCCGTGGCCAAGATCAAGGAACTGACCGGAGGATATGGCGCCGACATCTATCTCGAAGCCAGCGGGCATCCCTCGGCTGTCGAGCAAGGTCTGAACATGCTGCGCAAGCTCGGCACGTTCGTCGAGTACAGCGTATTCGGCAGCGGTGCCACGATCGACTGGACGATCATCGGCAACGAAAAGGAGTTGGACGTACGCGGGGCGCACCTCGGGCCGCACTGCTGGCCCGCCGCGATCCGGTTGATCGAGTCAGGGTGTCTGCCGATGGAGAAGATCTGCACCCACCAGCTTCCTCTCGCCGACTTCATGACCGGACTGGATCTTGTGGGCCGCGGCACCGAGTCTGTGAAGGTGACGCTCATTCCCTGATCGGCGGCTCCAGCCCGCACGAGCTGGCCAGTCGTGAACATCCCACGCTGCGTGGGGTTGTTGATGCTGTGCGTGGCGTGTGCACGCCGAGTACAGCGCGGGGATCCACGCTGCGTGGGTGGTTGACGTCTGGCGACTAGATCCGGGTGCGGTGGAAGTTCAGGTGAGATTTGCTTGGCGTCGGGCCTCGCTGTCCTTGATAGTGCGAGCCGTACTCAGCCGAACCGTACGGATGCTCGGCCGCGGTCGTCAGTCTGAAGAAACACAGCTGGCCGATCTTCATTCCCGGCCAGAGCTTGATCGGCAGTGTCGCGACGTTGGACAGCTCTAAGGTGACGTGACCGGAAAACCCTGGATCGATGAAACCTGCGGTGGCGTGCGTGAGCAGTCCCAGGCGCCCCAGCGAGGACTTGCCTTCCACGCGCGCCGCGATGTCGTCCGGAAGAGTCACCACCTCATAGATGGAACCCAGCGCAAATTCGCCGGGATGCAAGATGAACGGCTCATCGCCCTCGGGTTCGACGGCCCGAGTCAGCTCCGACTGATCCGCAGAGGGATCGATATGCGGATAACGGTGGTTCTCGAAGACGCGGAAGTACCGATCGAGGCGGACATCAATACTCGACGGCTGCACCATGTCGACGGCGTACGGCTCCAGCCCAATGCGGCCGGCGTCAACTTCAGCCTTGATGTCGCGGTCGGAGAGCAACATGCGGGGACGATATCGCGACGAACCGTTAGCTGCCCCGTGTGATCTCTAACCAGTGATCACCGATGGAAACGATCGCGCCATCGCCTACCCGGACCATCTCACCGGCCCGGCATCGCGACGACATCCCGTTGGTCGTGGAGACCGTCGATCCGTTGGTGGATCCGCGGTCAACTATGTAGATACCACCTGCATCCACCCCGACGGCCAAGTGAGACTTGGAAACGGTCCGTGTCTCGTCGGCGATCTTGATCAGTTGCGCGTCTTCCTCACCGACCTTCGGTTGCGGGTTGCGCCCGAGCAGCACGAGTCCTTGGACCGCGATCCGCCTTCCGTCGTCCAGCAAGATCGACCAATCCTGGACGTAGGGGGAACCCGATCCGACATCGGTCTGATCTGCAAAGTCGGCGGGCGATGATGCAAACTCCGGGAAATCCTCGTACGCAGCCGATGCGCCTGCAGGAGAACCGTGCGACACCGGCGACATTGGGCCTGCCGGCTGCCCAGGTGAATACATATCGCCGCCGGAGCCCTGCGAAGTGGGCGATGATCCGTATGGCGGCGCTCCGTAGGGCGCTCCCTGAGGTGGCGCCGCATAGGCGTTACCCCCATAGGGTGCCGCCGATCCACCCGGCGGTACGACTGCGGCGTACGGAGCCCCAGAGCTCGCCGGCGCCATGCCAGGTGGCACAGGGCCGCCAGCAGGCTCATAACCCTGACCAGGTGCATAGCTTGGGCCCGCCGCCGCAGGTACGTCGCTCGGTTGCGGCTGCGCGATACTGCCGACCTGAGCCGGGGGGCCCTGCTGGGCGCTCGTGGCTGCCCGAGAAGGCTGCACGGGTGGTGCCAGCAGCCGCTCCTTGATGATCACCGATGTCGCGGCCAGGTCGTGCCAGCCCTGCTTACGGGGATGCCTCAGCATCATGATCAACATGATCAAAAGGCCGATCCCGGTGATGCAGAGCGCCCAGAACACCACGGCCCTCAAAAACACCCGGGCAGAGCCAATCGGCCGACCGTCGAGGAAGCCGACCAGCTGCAACTTCATGGCGCGCAGACCCGGGCTCGCCGCGCGGGCAGCGAGTGAGTACCAGATCACGACGAGCCAGCCGATCATGATTACCGCACCGGCCACAGCCAGCGTCGCGCGAAGCGTTCCAGTGGTCTTGGGCAGCAGAAGGATCACGGCAAAGCTAACAACGGCCGGCACCGAGATGTTGATGAGAAACGCGACGAAACGCTTACCGAGCGGACCCACCTCCACGCCGGGAGGTAGGCCTGTCTCGCGGTTCGGGCGACCCTGCACGGGCGATTGCATGAACAGCTCCTCGTCGTTGGTGACTCTTTCCGCAGGTGAGACGCTACTGCGGAAAGTCAATCAATACAGACACTCCATCACCGAGCTCAATGACACTGCCCAATTGCACGGGCACCGGCTCGCCCGGGGCGAGCTGCTGACGATCGACAGCTCCTCGACGTACTAGGACCGTTCCGTTCGTGGAGTTCAGGTCGGTAACAACAATCTGCCAGCCGTCCGGAGCCACCTCGAGGTGGGTCCGGCTGATGTCGTGATTCGGGCTGGGGACGGTCATCAGCCGGGGTGACCGGCTGCTCGAGCGATCGGCCGATGGCGCCCGGCCGATCAGGACAGGTCGATCCACCTCTGCGGTGGAGCCATCGGAGGCACGAAGCACAGCGAGGACAGGGCCCGCCACAAACTGCGGCACTTTGCTGGCCAGCGGGCTGCCACATACCCGACAGCTAATGGAGTTTGGCGGGTTGGCATGTCTGTTCTGGCACAGCACGGCCAAGATCGCGGAGTCTTGGACACTCTCATCCAGCCAGGGCTCGGAAGTAGATGCAGCCTCAACAGGCTCAGCAGCAGCATCGGACGCTGAATCCGGCGTAGTGGAATCTCCGGGCGCGGCCACATCCCGCTGAATCTCTGCTTCAGGCCCATCAACTGGCGAAGGCAGCAGCTGGGTGTCGGCGTTCTGCAGAGCTGCAATCTCATCCGCTGACATTTCCGCGGTGTGCTCGGTCGCAACC
>JBKOUS010000082.1:0-16587 GCA_046723505.1 Actinomycetota bacterium | reverse complement strand
GCGGGCCGCGCCTCCTTGCGCCCTCCTTTCATCGTCTGAAACCGTAAGAGCACGCCTGAAGTCACGGGGTGGGCTTGCGCGCCCAGGGCGGTCGTGGTCAGTCTTCCTTCTTCAGTTCCTCGGCGAACATCACGAGGATGCCGCTGGGGCCGCGGAGGTAGGTGAGCTTGTAGACGTCCTCGTAGGTGGCGACGCCGCGGAGCGGGTGACAGCCGTGTCTGGCGGCAATCTCGAGGGCGGCGTCGATGTTGTCGACGGTGAGACAGACGCGGTGCATGCCGATTGTGTTCGGCTGGACGGGCTCGACCTCGATCGCGTCCGGGTGCACGTACTGGAACATCTCAATACGACCATTGCCGTCGGGTGTTTGGAGCACGGCGATGTCGGCGGTGTTGCCGTCTAGACCGACGGCGGTGTCAGCCCACTCGCCGCTGATCCGGGCGCTTCCGAGCACCGTCAGGCCGAGGTCGGTGAAGAAGGCGATCGCGGCGTCCAGGTCGCGGACGGCGATGCCGACGTTATCGAGTTTGACAGGCATGGGCCGCAGGGTAGCGCCAGGGACGTGTAGCCCGTTGCCGGGCTGTGGCGGACGTGCTCGGCCAGCGCATGGTTTGAGTCGGTGATGGCATCGGCACCGGCGAGGTGCAGTTCGTTGCCGCGGGTGGGGGTCTTGGCGTAGCCGATGGAGCGCAGACCGGTGGCGCGGCTGACTCGATGTCGGTCACGGAGTCACCGATGAGGACGCATTGCGCGGGCGGTCGGTAGAGGATGTCGAGGCACGGAGCACGGAGTCGGGTGCGGCTTCATCAGCTCGGGCCGGCCGGGGACGCGGCCGATGACGGCGTGGACCGTCGGAGGTCGTGGTGATCGAGGAATGCCTCGATCGCGGGCTCGGCGTTGTTGCTGACAATCACAACTGGCCGGCCGACGTCGCGGCAGGTGTCTAGAAGATCGACGGCGCGCCGGCGAATTTACGACGCTGAGGCAGGAAGAGCGTTCGGAACGCAACCGTCATCCTGCTTGTCGATCTGCTTGACAACTGCCGCGCGGAAAGCGGGACCTCAGTGGACACCAGCGGACATTACTTACGCTCGGCCGAAGGTCAGAGCGCCTCGCCGACCTCGCTGACACGGAAGAGGTCAGTACAGCCATAAGTACAGCGAAGGCCTCCGACGATGGCACGTCTCTACCGACCTCGGCCGACAACGCCTGAGCGCAAGGCCGTCATCGCCGCGCACCTGGGCACGACTTTAAGCCGCGGCGACGTCTTCGCTCATCCGCAATAATCGCCGGCGTGGGGGAGGTCGAGGTCGTTGTGGCCCATTCCGAGCGCGCGACCCTGCGCGTCGGTGACGTGTTCTTGAAGATCGACTCTGATCAGACGCTCACCGACGTGGAGGTCGCGGCGATGGCGCTGGCGCCGATCCCGACTCCGGAGGTCCTGTGGCGGAAGCCGCCCGTGCTCGCGCTCGCCGCCCTCCCCGGGACGGCACTCGGCCGCCTCGGCGAGCCGTCGACCGCGTCGTCAGCGGCGTGGGCCTCGGCTGGTGCCGCCGCACGGATGCTGCACGACGCGCCGCTGCCGCCATGGCCCGGTCGGAGCCTCGACGAGCTCGCCTCGCGACTCGATAGCGAATGCGAGTGGCTCGTCACGAACGGCGTCCTTCCTACCGAACTGGTGACGCGCAACCGCCGGATCGCCGAGGCAGCGCTCCGACCCTGGACACCAGTGTTCACGCACGGCGACCTGCAGATTACCCACGTGTTCGTCGACCGTGACGAGATCACCGGCGTGATTGATTGGTCCGAGGCAGGACCTGGCGATGCCCTGTACGACCTCGCCATCTTGACGCTCGGACATGAGGAGCACCTTGGCGACGTCGTCGCCGGCTACGGCACCGACGTCGACCTCGACGTGATCCGCGCGTGGTGGTCGTGGCGAAGCCTAAAGGCGGCCCGCTGGCTGATCGAGCACGGCTTCGACCCGTCCTCGCCAGGAGCCGAGTTCGACGTGCTGAGATCCATGATGTGAGGCTGCACGAGCCTCAGAATTGCGTGCGGACATTCTGCGAAGCGGTCTGGCAGCCGAATCGGAATCGGCAGTGGTCGCGTACAGCAGTGAAATACAGCAACGGTGCCACCGCTCGACACGTCCAGTATCGTCCAGATGAGGATCGACGAGCGCCGACCGAACCTCCTAACTGGCGACGCCGCCCCGTTGCAAGCAGAGGGTCGAAACGCGCCTGGGTGACGAAGTGGGTGACAACGGGACACGACTGCCGGCGCCGTCGCTGGACGTTCGTGGACCCCTGGCATGCGCAAACATCGCCCCCGCCGGCACAGTGGCTCGACCTGATAAGGCAGCGGTCAGACAGGCGCTGCGTTGACAGCAGCCCTAACAGCAACCCGGCGGCGATGTCTCCGGCCGGTGACACACGCATTGGGCCAAGTCCCGCCATAGATGGACCGTCGTGGACTCTCCGGGAGTCCCCGCCCGGGTCTACGGATCATAAGGTCGGACCGCGAGGAACGTGCTTGTCCGCATCCTGCCCGTCCCGGACAGACTTAGCGTGTGATTCCAAGGTGATCATGACTGCTGAGGCCGCAGCGAGGCCGCAAAAGCTTCAGAGATTGAGGCAAGTGATGCACACTCTCCGCAGGTCTCACGGTGATGGCAAAGTATTTACCACTAGGCCGAATGGCGTATTTGTGCCCGCCATTGACGATCTTGGAAGGAGCTCCCAACCGCATTCCTAAACCTTGTGTCGTAGGTTCGAATCCTACTGGGGGCGCCGATGCCTTTGCCACGTGATGCGCGCCGCCCGGGCGATCGTGGGGGCGGTTGCGATGCGTTCGGGCCAGTCCGGTGCCGCCCGCCGTTCCGCGATCTCGTCCTCGGTCAGCCCGGCGACTTCGGTCAGCATCTCAATCACCGCGCCCTCGTTGTCGCCTCCCGCGACCCGCTCATCTATTCGGTCGATCGCACCGGGCGGGTACTGCAGCCCCAAGCTGGGCTCGTAGAGGACGACGGCTCGCAGCGACGGCAGATGCGGGCTTACACCGAGGGCGCAGCTCCCGCCCCAGGAATGGCCGAACAGCACGACCGACCGCCCGGTCTGCCCCGCGACTGCGTCCACGACCGCCGCAACGTCGCTGAACTCTCGCTCGGCCGAGTAGCTGGGACTCTCCAGGCTGGCACCGAAGCCACGGCGATCCATGGCGAAGATTCTGAATTCGTCCCGCAGCTCGCCCACCGGCGGCTCGAACGCGGTGTGGTCGCTCATCGACCCGGGCACCAGCACGCGGCACAACCCGGTGTAGAGGGTGGTGTGAAAGTCGCACTTGAAGTCGCTCGTTCTCCTTCACCACTAGCTCCGTACGCGCGGCGAGCCACTCCTCGCGCGACACCACCTCGGGCAGGTTCCCCATCGTCGTCATCTCGATCCCTCCCAACTGGTCTGGTTTTGCAACTGTTCGCCTCCGCCCCCTCAAGAACACCCAAACGCGATCTCGCCGGGGTAACGAGTGGTTACGATCAACCAGCCGATATGGGTTTTGGCTCGCTGCGGGAGTTGATCGTGCGACGTAGGGACGCGACGACTTCGCGAATGCGCTCCAGATCGGTAGGGCGTGATATCGAGCGTTCGGCGTCAGCGAGGGCTATGGCGGCGGCCTGGTCCAAAACGGCCAGACGGTCTGAAGCGGCTGGAAGCACCTCGACGCAGTTTTGGAAGAGGCGAACCAACGCCAACATTACGATGACATCGCTCGAGCCGTATCGTCCGAACGCCGCAGTGACGAACCGAACATAATCGTGGAAGGTGCCTCCTGGCACGATGACACCTCCCTTGCCTGCCGGGCCGCTGAGAACCTTGGTGCCGAGCGGCCGAACGGCGAGGTCGCAGTAGACCACGG
The DNA here is from genome assembly GCA_046723505.1 of Actinomycetota bacterium. Taxonomy (GTDB): domain Bacteria; phylum Actinomycetota; class Actinomycetes; order Propionibacteriales; family Propionibacteriaceae; genus Microlunatus. The sequence goes on along the minus strand of JBKOUS010000082.1, from coordinate 12,672 downwards.
AGAGATGGTCGATGGCCTGGACCGCGGTGTACGGATCGTTGACCGCCGGCGAGAGGGCTTTGCATGCAATGTCGGTCTGCTGCCGGATGCCAAACCCAATGTCTTGTTCGACGGTGCGCTCGAAGCCGATCCGCACGTCAGAGAGCACCGCGGCCTCAAAGGACTCGACGCGCGGCGGCGGATCGTCCGGGGAGGGCGTCCAGACCCAGCCGAGGACTGTTCCCGCGACCACGTGCTGCCCAACCCGGTGCCGAAGGCTGATCGTGACGCCGGCCTCGTCGGCCAGCGGGAGCAGCAACTCCGGGTGGACGGTCTGGATGTAGCCGGAGTGCTTGCCAAGCAGCGGCACGGCCCATTCGGGGACCTCGGGGGCGACCTCCTGGATGGGCGCCCCCTCCTCCTGGATGATCGTGCGGCGAGTGTTGCGCTCGATCAGGCGGTTGATCGCATCGATCTGGATGGAATGTGCTAGGTGGTCAGCGAAGTAGACAACCATGCCCAGGCTGACGAAGAGCAGGAAGATGGACCCGCTGACGGCGAGCCGCGGGAACGTCTCTGTTCGCGCGCCGGCCGCGAGGCCAACCGTGAAGAGGCCAGCTGCGCTGTAGACGAAGGTCGCGATGAACGCGCTCAGCACCACTTGGGTCGCACGATCCCGAAGGAAGTTGCGCAACAGCCGAGGAGAGAACTGGGTCGAGGAGAGCTGGAGCGCGACCACAGTAAGACCGAGGACGAGAGCGATGACCGTCACAACGGTGCTGCTGACCGTAATGAGCAGTGCGCGGGCATCGTCAGCGGTGCCCTGGAAGGCCAGGCGATCGAGACTCGAACCCGGGGCTACGGTGACCTGGGACATCACAAAGCCGACTACGAGTGCCGCCAGTCCGGCCACACTGGGCAGCACCCACAATGCACCGCTGACGTATTCCTTCAGGGTGTACCACGCCACAGACAGGCGTACGCGACGGACAAAACCGTCGGAGCTGGAGGTGGATTTCATGAGTCAGGCTATCGCTGGCGAAGCTGGCCGGTCATGCACAACCTTTGGCAGCATTGCGGACACCCGCGGCCGGACAGTTACATCAACGCGCTGACTGCGATCTGTGTCCTCGCTCGCTGCGAGCCATCTTCGCCAGCTTTAACCTGTCGCTGATGGCACTCACATACTGCAACGACATGTCGGCAGCCGATTGGATCGTCCAAGCCCACATTCCATATGAGCAACTACTCAATTTCGGCCCATCAGATTTCCCGGCCTACGCCCGGTTGCGCTTCATCCCCGACCCCACCAGGCCCGGTCAAACCGAAGCAGACGCGAACGTTGCCGAGGACCACCCGTCCGACATGGCGCAAACACGACGAGCCCTCGACCATCTGCGACGCTTCACCGCCACACCCGATGACTGCTACTTCTGCGTCTGGGAGGGCTACCCCATCTACTTCCCACCCTCAGTGCTGGACGGGCCGATGGTCACCATCCCCCACCGGCGATACTTCCTTCTCCATGGATCACTGGCCGACCTGGGCAGCTGGGACGAAACCCTCGGCGGCGGATATGTTCCCCCGCCCGCCTTCGCCTGGCCGGCTGACCACAACTGGTGCCTCGCTAGCGACGTCGACCCCCACTGGGCCGGAATCGGAGCCGAGCAAGCAGCGATCGACACACTCCTCAACGCACCTGAGCTTGACGTCGTCCCAGCTCAACCAACCGAGACCCAACCCACCTACTACTAACCGACGCCGTGGCTGCCCGTATCGTCAACACTCGCCGTGATCGCGAGCAGGACGGGGGCGACGGCACCGGGGTAATACCCCTGTCACTGTTCCCTCGCCGCGGCTGAACGCGCTAAGAATGACAGAAGCGACGACCCCACGCCTATGAGAACGACCTCAGGAGATCCCATGCCACTGCCCCCTCCCGAGGCCGGGTGGAGCCGATTCCTCGTCAAGAGCAAGTTTGGTGCGGGCCGAGACTTCATTGTGTCCGACCCCGAAACGGAGGCGCAGCGCTACTTCGTCGACGGCAAGCTCGGCCCGCGTCCCAGCGCCGAGATCACCGCCGGCGGCGGAGGTCCCCTGTACCGGGTTCGCGGGTCACTGCTGGGAATCCCAAAACGCATGATCATCAGCGACGCCAGCGGCGCCGAGATCGCAACGCTCAAAGCGAAGATGTTCTCGCCGATCAAGTCACAGATGACCGTTGACATGGTCTCTGGCGAGCCGTGGACCTTGGAGGGCTCGCTCATCGAGAAGAACTACACGGTGAGCAGCGCAGGACAGCCCATCGTTCAGATCAGCCAGAAGTGGATAACCATCAAAGACACGTACGCCCTTGAGGTCGCCGACGGAATCGACCCCGCCCTGGCCCTTGCCGTCTTGTGGTCGGTCGACCGGTGGGTCGAACATGACTGACCGCATCGTGAGCGAACAGACTCCCGCGGGCGTACGCCGCATGCTGGCTGATGCCGAGCAGCGCGGGCTGGCGGTTGAGTTGCGGCGCCGGCCAGCTGCACACAGCCTCGAAGAGGCAGCCGAGCTGCTGGGTATCGCGCCTTCGGACATTGCGAAGACGATCGTGGTACGCCGCTCGAGCGGAAATTACCTGTTTGCCGTCATCCCTGGTGGCACGCAGATTTCCTGGCCCAAGCTGCGGTTGCTTCTCGGGGTCAGCAAGATGAAACTCCCAGACGCAGCTGAGGCTCTGGAGGCGACCGGATATGAGCGCGGCACGATCACCCCGATCGGCAGCGACCCGAGCTGGCCGGTGATCATCGACCGACTGCTGATCGGCCGCCGTGCCGCACTCGGCGCTGGGGGACACGGCTACAGCACATTTGTCGAAATCGACGATCTTGTCCGCGCGTACGACGCCAAGGTTGCCGACATCGTCATCGAGTAGCGCTGGCAGTTTGGCAAGCTCAAGGGCCGGCTAGAGGCCTGCTCCTACACTCTGGCTATGCAGCCGGGAGCGCTAAGCCGGACTGTGCTGGCACTCATCTGGTTGGTGCTCGGGATCGCCATGGTGGCGGTTGCGGTGTGGCTTGGTTGGACGCGTTGGCCGGCCATCTTGAATGGCCACCCGGCCATGTTGATCGCGGGCATCGGCTCTGGCTTGTTTGGCTTCGTCGCTATTGCCTGGTCGATAGGTTCGCTGACGATTGGTGATAAGCAGGATCGCGAGGGGGACCCGGAGCATCCGCGGCACAGAACCTCCAAGCAGGTGTTGCGGCGTGCGCGTTGGCGGATCGTTTTTGCCGTTCCGCTGTCGGTGCTTGCGTTACTGCTCGTCGCCTTCCTTGCCTACGCACGGCCGTTTGTGGCGACACCTACAGCCACGGCGGCCCTGCGGCCGGACAACGGTGTGCGGATCGCCGATCGACCCAGCTGGTATGAGCTGATCCCGGTTCGGGAAGACCCCTCCGGTGAGAAGATCAAGCCGACGACTGGCCTGATGTTCACACCCGGTGCTCGTATCGACTCACGTGCCTATGCCCATGTCCTCCGCCCTCTGGCGGAAGCCGGCTACCTGGTCGTGGTGCTGAAGGAGCCGTTCGGTTTCTCACTGCTCGATGCTGATCACGGCACAAAGGTGCTCGACATTCATCCCGAGATCACCACATGGGTAGTGGGTGGTCACTCCCTTGGTGGTACCACTGCCGCCACGCTCGCTGACCAGGATGAGCGGGTGAAAGGCCTGTTGCTCTTCGCTTCCTACCCGGCGGACAATGTGGTCCGTAGCGATCTGAAGGCGGTCTCGATCTCGGGAACCGCAGACGGATTCACGACACCAGACGACATCGAGGCCTCCAAGGGGAAGTTTCCGCCAAACACGTCATATGTCGTGATCAACGGGGCGGTGCACAGCTCATTCGGGGACTACGGCGACCAGGCGGGCGACGGCGTGGCAACGATCGATCGGGCGGCTGCGCAGAGCGAGATCACCAAGGCGACCACGACGTTGCTGGCGTCAGTGGCTCCTCCTCCGCCGCCACCACCGAGGAAGAAGTAGTCCGCGGAGACGAACCGCCGCAGCTGGGTGTTCCGCTCTCCCTAGGATCTGGGTATGAGCGAGACGGGTCTGAAACTTGCCCAGGACAAGATGGCGGCTGCTGGGATTCCGCAGCAGGCCATCGATGTCTTCATCCACTACTACCGCCAGCTGGAGGAGGGGGTCAGCGGGTTTGTCCCCGAGGACACGATCGAGCCTCTTCTCGATCCCAGCATGCTGAGCGATGCGGCCGTCAGCGATCAGGATGCTGCAGCAGCCCTCGAGAAGACCGTGATCATTAAGCTCAATGGCGGCCTTGGTACATCGATGGGCATGGACAAGGCCAAGTCCCTGCTGCCGGTACGGGAGGACAAGAGCTTCCTCGACCTCATTGTTGATCAAGTACGACATGCGCGGGCGGCGTACAGCATCCAGCTGCCGCTGCTCTTCATGAACAGCTTCCGTACTCACGACGAGACCCTCGCCGCATTGGCGCCGTACCCCGATCTTTCTGTCCCAGGACTTGATCTTGGATTCATGCAGAATCAGGAGCCCAAGCTCAGGGCCGACGACTTGACCCCGATCGCCTGGCCGGCTGATCCGAGTTTGGAATGGTGTCCGCCTGGGCACGGTGATCTCTACACGGCCCTTACCACATCGGGAATGCTCGATCGCCTTTTGTCATTGGGATACCGCTATGCCTCGGTGTCGAATTCTGACAACCTCGGCGCCGCACCGGACGCCACAATCGCCGGCTGGTTCGCGACTACCGGTGCACCGTACGCTGCGGAAATCTGCCGCCGCACGGCGGCTGATCGTAAGGGCGGACATCTCGCGATCCGGAAGTCCGACCGGCGGCTGATCTTGCGCGACACAGCACAGACGCCGAAGGAGGAGATGAACTATTTCACCGATGAGTTCCGCCACCCGTTCTTCCACACCAACAATCTGTGGTTCGATCTCGCGGCACTTGACCGTACCCTGCGGGAACGGAAGTCAGTGCTCGGGCTGCCGTTGATCAAGAATGAGAAGACCGTCGATCCAGCAGACTCATCCTCACCCAAGGTCATCCAGATCGAGACCGCTATGGGTGCGGCCATCGAGGTATTCGGCGGCGCCACGGCAATTGGAGTGGGTCGCGATCGTTTCCTGCCGGTGAAGACCACAAGCGACCTGCTGGTGTTGCGCTCTGATGCCTATGACCTGCAAGCGGACGGGCGGCTGACCAGGGTTGCCGACTTGACGCCTGTTGTCGATCTCGACACCAAGTACTACAAGATCATCCGTGATTTTGATCAGCGATTCCCGACCGGCGCCCCCTCACTCAAGGATGCGCGGTACCTCGGCGTCAATGGGGATTGGACCTTCGAGGCGGGGGTTCGTGTGATCGGCGATGTGACTCTGGAGGATCGCGGAGCAGCTCAGATCATCGCGGCGGGTTCGACTCTCACCGCCCCAAGCCCAGCGAGCGATGGTCATAACTGACGAGCAGGTGGCCGGTCCTTGGTTCACCGCCAGATGATGCTGAGCGTCGCAGACGCGGCGGCGTGCGCCACCACCGACGCGGTATGGGCATCTACGTCGATGAGTACCAGCGCACCTTCTGGACCGGACCGCACCCACTCGTCCGGAACCTGCGGGATGGTAACGACTCGCGCGCCGGCCGCGACGACAGCCGCCTGCCCGGCCTGCGCGTCGGCGGCGATGACATCGACCAGATCGCCGGGCCGTAGCAGCGCCACGAGTGCCGTGTCGACCAGCCTCAGTGGCGCGATGACGTGACCATACGGAACGCTGGTACGCACATCGGTCGCGGCCAGCGGCGTCATCATCTGGTTTTCGGCGACGGGCGCTGCCAGGGTCTTGCCGACCAGTGTGAGTGGGTCGGTGAGCACTCCTTCAGGTACATCGGCGGCGGCAACCCTGTCGAGCACCAGATCTGACGTGGAGACGACTGTCCCAGCAGGCAATCGAGACTTCGCCTTGACCACGCTGATCATCGCCGGTCCCTCCGGCGCAGCGGCGGAGACGCCGGTGAGCACTGCCGCGACGGCGGCCAGCACCGCGAGCTTCCTTCGGTGCCGGGATGCGGCGCGGGCAAGCGCGTGCACCGGCCGGCGCCTGGCGGCCGCTACGAATCGCATGGGTGGGGTTGTAAGGAGACTCCTGGCGCCTGAATTGTCACGCCTGAAAACTAAGGACACGCAACCAGATCGTGCGCATCGTCCACAGGGCTAGCTGCCGGATTTCGATCCTGTGGATGATGCTGCGCTGGACACGGGCTGCTTGCCCTTGCTGGAGCCGTTGGACGGCGCCGAACCCGCGCCGGCTGGCTCCTTATCGGCCGGTTTGGTCTCGGCCTTCTTGTCTGAGCCCGAATCACCATCAGCGCCGCTCTTGGAGCCGTTGCGGCTGTCAGTGCGGTAGAAGCCAGAGCCCTTGAAGACCACACCGACCGCATTGAAGACCTTCCGCAGCGGACCGCCGCAGGTCGGGCAGGTAGTGAGGGCCGGGTCGCTGAACTTCTGCACGGCCTCAAGGTCTTGGCCACACTCGGTGCAGCGGTACTGGTAGGTGGGCATCGTGTCTTTCTCTCCTCGAGGCGCCCTGCCGGGACGCCGACGAGCTGCAGCTAGCACTCAAGCATACCGACTGCTAACCGTTGCTGCCTGCCCGAACACTCTCCAACACCGCAAAGCACGGCAATCGGTTGCGTGTGTATCGCGAGCGCACTCAACGAAGGACCTGATAGACCCGCAGGTTAGCGAGCTGATAATCCCAGCGAGGGTGTCGGTCGCTGGGCGCACGGAGTACTTCGAGGATCCGTTTCAGCCGCAGCATAGGGACGATCAGATCATCCTCCTCTGGCGGAATCCGACCGCGATGTCGACAGAAGCGCTCACGGCATCAGTGTCGCGTAGGCGAGATCCGTCCCGCCGCTCAGAATCGCGAACTCGTGGCTGAGTGTGAGCGGAAGCCGCTCAGGTTCGGACATTAGAGTTTGACGGTGCGTCGCATCCGTCGCTGGTCGATATTCACCGCGGTGTTGCTGATCCTCGCACTCGGTGGCCTGACAAGCCTGGCAATCGCCACCGTACGCACCTCTTTTCCGGATACATCGGGCCGCTTGATGGTGCCCGGACTCAAAGGCCAGGTTGAGGTGCTGCGCGACTCGTACGGCGTGCCCCACATCTACGCCGACAATCCCGAAGATTTGTTCCAGGCGCAGGGGTATGTGCATGCTCAGGACCGCTTTTTCGAAATGGATTTCCGCCGTCATCTCGCGGCCGGACGGCTCTCGGAATTGTTTGGAATCTCACAGCTGGAAACAGACACCTACATTCGCACCCTCGGCTGGCGGCGGGTAGCCGAGCAGGAGCTGCGGCTGCTTGCACCGTCGACTCGCCGCTATCTCGACGCGTACGCCGCTGGCGTCAACGCCTACCTCGCAGGCCGATCAGCATCCGACCTCTCCTTGGAGTATTCGCTGCTCAGACTGCAAGGCTTGCGCTACAGCCCGCAGGCATGGACGGCCGTCGATTCGGTGGCGTGGCTCAAAGTCATGGCGTGGGATCTGGGTTCGAACCTCACTCAGGAGGCCGATCGTGCCATCATCAGCGGCAAACTCGGTGTGAGTCGCGCCGCGAGTCTGTTCCCGCCATACCCGCTGGAGAAAACCTTCGCACCCATCGTCAGGCGCGGAGACGTTGTGGGTCAGGCGTTCGATCCGACGGCCAGCAGGTCATCGGCGCGACCTTTCCCCGGCGGACTGAGCAATGATCAGCTACGCACGGCCACGAGTGTGCTACAGAGCGCCGCCAAGATCGACCAGATGATTCCGCACGTCCTCGGCTCGGGTGCGGTTGAGGCGGGGACTGGTTCCAACTCCTGGGCGGTGGCCGGTTCCCGAACCGAAAGTGGCAAGGCAATCTTGTCCAACGACCCGCATTTGGCCACCGCCATTCCATCGACTTTTGCCCAAGTCGGTCTGCACTGCCGCACGGTCTCCAAGGCCTGCCCGTTCGACGTCTCCGGATTCAGCATGGCGTCCACCCCTGGCGTCGTCATCGGCAAGAACAATAAAATCGCGTGGGGTCTGAGCACCAGCTACGTCGATGCCCAGGACCTTTACCTGGAGGATGTGCGTGGCGACACCGTGCGGGAAGGCAATAGATACGTGCCGCTTCACGTGATCACTGAGGAGATCCACGTGTGGGGTGAGAACCAGCCGAGAACGCTTCGCATCCGCGCCTCCCGACACGGACCGCTGCTATCCGATGTCGACCAGCGGTTGCAGCAGGTCTCCTCCAGCAGATCTGATTCGAACCCGGCCCACTACGCGGTTGCGCTGAGCTGGACCGCACTTCAGCCGGGCCGCAGCATGGACGCGCTGATGGGCATCGACCGCGCGCAAAACTTCGCGGAGTTTCGCGAAGCGGCTGCTCTGCTCAGCGCACCCTCACAAAACCTCATCTATGCCGACATCGACGGCAATATCGGTTACCAGCTCGCAGGCACCGTTCCAGATCGCCTCAAGGGCAACGGGACAAGGCCGTCACCGGGTTGGGACCCGACCTATGACTGGCACGGCACCATCCCCTTCGCAAAGGTGCCGTACGTTTACAACCCGCCAAGCGGCTTTCTCGTTGCCGCCAATCAGCAGGTTATCGGAGCTCAATACCCGTATCCACTGGGTTCGACTTTCTCGTACGGGTGGCGCAGTCAGGAGATCATCGACAGGCTGCGCACAGCGCCGCCATTGACCATGGACACTGCCGAAGAGATCTTTTACGACGACACAATCCGCTTTGCTGCGGACTTGGTACCGATTCTGCTCAAGATCAAAGTTCCCGATCCCTGGGTGGTTGAGGGGCAACGGACGCTCGTTGGCTGGGACTACTCCGCAACCAACGACTCTGCTGCTGCGGCGTACTTCAACGTCGTCTGTCACGACATCTTCAAGCTCGCCTTCCGCGACGAGTTGCCAGAGGAAGATCTGTGGCCGACCGGCGGCGATCGCTGGTACGCGGTGCTGACGATCTTGATGAAGCAGGTCGATAATCCGTGGTGGGATGACGTAACGACCCCTGACAAGATCGAGACCCGGGACGACATCCTGCTGGCCGCCATGACCAATGCCCGCAAAGAGATCACTTCGCTGATGGCGCGCGACACTGACCAGTGGCAGTGGGGCAAGCTGCATAAGGTTCAACTGCAGAATCCGACACTCGGAAAGAGCGGAATCAAGCCGATCGAGCGCCTGTTCAATCGCGGTCGGTACCAGGTTGGCGGTGGCCCGGCCGTGGTCAATGCCATGGCGTTCGACGATCGACGGGGGTATGTCGTGACGGCAGCTCCAGCGATGCGCATGCTTGTCGATCTTGGTGATCCCGACGCATCGCGCTGGGTGAACCAGAGCGGCATATCTGGGCACGCATTCCATCGTCACTACGACGATCAGACCGAACTGTGGGCGAATCAACGACTCTGGCCTTTTGTCTCGTCTCGCGGAGCGGTCGAGGCTCGTACCAGCTCACGCCAGGAGCTCTTGCCCAACGGCTGAGCAGATTCGTTGCTGAGAAGCTGGCAGGACGACAGATCCTGGCCGGGTAAGATCGCGGTCGGATGGCGCGGACCCGGCAATCACCGGCGAGCCTCCGGAAGAACGAGGGCCGGCAGGTCCTTCATTAGAACCGGACGGGTGGGCTCGTCATAGCCTGCGAATGAGCGGCCGAGTCGTTGATCATGGTCATCGTGCCCGGCAAGCGAGGTGGTACCGCGGTGCAGACATCGTCCTCGTGCAGTAGCAGGCAGAGCGAGACGAAGGCAACACCGTGACGATCTACCCGAAGGCCAGCAGCACGTCAGCCGGGCAGGCCGGCGTGCCGTCCAGCCCCAGCTTTTCCACGGTTGGAGGAGCAGGTTCTGGCCTACTGGAGCTCTGACGACACCTTCAATGCGTCGGTGGAGCGTAACCCGGCCGGAGACAACGGCGCCAATGAGTTCGTCTTTTATGACGGGCCGCCGTTCGCCAACGGTTTACCGCACTACGGCCACCTGCTCACCGGTTACGTGAAAGACATCGTGCCCCGTTACCAGACGATGCGCGGTCGCCGCGTCGAACGCCGGTTCGGCTGGGACTGCCACGGGCTGCCGGCTGAGCTCGAGGCGATGGCGTAGCTGGGGCTGAAGACCAAGTCAGATATCGAAAACCTGGGTATTTCGATGTTCAACCAGGCATGCCGCGAATCGGTGCTGCGCTATACGACCGAGTGGCAGGAGTACGTCACCCGGCAAGCCCGCTGGGTCGATTTCGATCACGACCACAAGACCCTCGAGCCGGACTACATGGAGTCGGTGCTCTGGGCCTTCAAGACCTTGTACGACAAAGGTCTGGTGTATCAAGGCCTTCGGGTGTTGCCGTACTGCTGGAATGACGAAACGCCGCTCTCCAGCCACGAGCTCCGGATGGATGAGGATGTCTACCAGATTCGAGTGGATCCGTCGGTCACCGTGGGCCTACGATTGCAGACTGGCGAATTGGCGCTGGTCTGGACACCACGCCCTGGACCTTGCCGTCCAACTTGTTGATCATGGTTCATCCCGAGATCGATTATGTCGTCGTCGAGTCAGACGTGACGGGTGTGACAGAGCGGTTCGTCCTCGCCGAGGCACGGCTTGGCGCGTATGCAGGCGTCTTTGGTGATGATGCTGAGGCCCGTGTCATCCGGCGGCTCAAGGGCGGGCGCAGCGCTGCTCGGCCTGTCCTATACACCTCCGTTCAGCTACTTCCAGGGCCACCGGCACGCTCACCGCGTGGTTGAGGCGGACTTCCTGACGACCACCGAGGGCACCGGGCTGGTGCACAACGCCGGCGCATTCGGCGAGGAGGACAAGATGGTCACCGATGCCCTCGGGATCGTGCCGGTCGTTCCGGTCGATGCCAGGGGCAGGTTCACCGCTCCGGTTGACGACTACGTCGGCGTGCATGTCTTCGAGGCAATCTGTTGATCGTTGATCATTTGACGGCGCGACTGCGGGCGGACCGCTCGTCCCAATCGGCAAGCGAAGACGTCGGGTCAACGGCACCAGGCGGTGCTGCTGCTGCACGAACCGTACCCACACTCCTATCCGCACTGCTGGCGCTGCCGGAGTCCGCTGATCTACATGGCGGTCTCCAGCTGGTTCGTCGAGGTGACCAAGATCAAAGACCGGATGGGTGAGCTGAACGGAGAGATCAACTGGGTCCCGGAACACGTCAAGGATGGGCAGTTCGGCAAGTGGCTGTCTGGCGCCCGGGACTGGTCGATCAGCCGGAACCGTTTCTGGGGAACGCCGATTCCGATCTGGAGGTCAGACGATCCGGCGTATCCGCGGATCGACGTGTACGGCTCAATCGCCGAGCTGGAGGCTGACTTCGGCGTGCCGGTAACCGATCTGCACCGCACGTACATCGATGAGTTGACGCGGCCGAACCCGGACGACCCGGCCGGAGAGTCCACGATGCGTCGCATCGAGGATGTGCTGGATGTGTGGTTCGACTCAGGCTCCATGCCGTACGCCCAGGTGCACTATCTTCGAGAACACCGAGTGGTTCGAGTACCACTATCCCGGCGACTTCATCGTGGAGTACATCGGCCAGACCCGCGGATGGTTTTACACCATGCACATCCTGGCCACCGCGCTGTTCGACCGTCCCGCCTTCAGCAACTGCCTCGTCCACGGCATCGTGCTGGGCAGCGACGGGCAGAAGATGAGCAAGTCGCTGCGTAACTACCCGGATGTCACTGAGGTTTTCGATCGTGACGGTGCGGATGCAATGCGCTGGTTCTTGATGTCTTCGGCGATCTTGCGTGGCGGCAACCTGATCGTGACCGAGCAGGGCATTCGGGATGGGGTACGCCAGGTGATCATCCCGCTGTGGAACGCCTGGTACTTCTTCAGCCTCTACGCCAACGTGGCCAACGGTGGAGCTGGCTATCACGCCAAGATCAACTTTGGTTCCGGTGCTCTACTTGATCGCTACATCCTGGCAAAGACTGCTCAGTTCGTGCAGTCGATGACCGCCGAGCTGGACGCGTTGAACATCGCGGCGGCCTGCGATGCGACCCGGAACTTCCTCGACATGCTGTCCAATTGGTACATCCGGCGCTCCCGGAATCGCTTCTGGGATGGGGAGTCTGCTGGCTCGTTCGCGGCATTCGACACGCTCTTTACCGTGCTGGAGGTGACGAACCGCGCTGTGGCGCCGCTTCTTCCTCTGACGACGGAGGAGATCTGGCGCGGGTTGACCGGCGGGCGGTCCGTGCATTTGACCGACTGGCCGCTCGCGACTGATCTGCCGGAAGATGATGATCTTGTAGCTGCCATGGACCGGGTGCACGAGGTCTGCTCTGCCGCCTCGAGTCTGCGCAAGGCGCGCGGACTGCGGGTGCGACTGCCACTGTCCAAACTCAGCGTCATCGCCGACGATGGAGAGGCGTTGCAACCCTTCGTGGAGCTGATCAAGGATGAGCTCAATGTTCGTGATCTTGAACTGGCTGGTCTGGAGGCCCTGGAGGCCGAATACGGAGTCACCCAGGTGCTGCAGGTCAACGCCCGGGCTGCCGGACCTCGCCTAGGCAAGGACGTCCAGGCCACGATCAAGGCGAGCAAGGCCGGCGACTGGTTTGTTGCCGATGACG
>JBKOUS010000156.1:0-8002 GCA_046723505.1 Actinomycetota bacterium | reverse complement strand
CCCAAACCTCCGCCCTGCAATACGGCGACCGCGTTCGATCCCGCCAACTTTCCCAATCCGCCCAAGATCGACAATCAATGGAATCCGCTGGCTCCGGGAACGCAGTTCACCTTGGCCGGAGAGGCTGACGAGGCGGGGGACTCCTGCCTCATCGCGTGGTGTCAACCGTCACCGACCTGACCAGGATGATCAACGGGGTACGGCTAGTCGTCATCTTGGAGAAGGACATCAACGAGGGGAGCTTCAAGAGGCGGAGCTCGCCTTTCAAGCGCAGAGCGGGCTTGCCGAAGTGCAGGACCGGTAATGAGGACGCGACCCTTGAGCGCCCGGACATTAGCTACGCTGCGCCACCAGTCGCCGCACGAGGACCGTGATCAACTCGTGGGGAATCGGCTTCGCCAATAGGAATTTGGCAGTTCCTTGACCGGAGAGATAGGGAGCAACCCGCTGCTCTAAGGCCTCATCGAGGTCTGGTATTGGGTAAAGGCTGATGTGCTTCTTCCAAGCCGCTAGATAGACGACGGGCCGGCGGCCAATGGTGAACGTGGGGATCTGATAGCTGATCGACTCTGTCGCGCCGGGCGCCGCTTCACGGATCGTGTCACGTACCGCTTGGAGCACGGTCTGCACATCGAGTGGGAAGGTCGCTATGTACTCGTCGACTGACTCGAAATTCTGTGCCACAGTTCCCTTTCGTCATCTGCTTCGCCGGTTCCGCCGGACGGCAGTAGCCTCAGTCATCGCGGTATAGATCTCGGTGAGAGCGCGGCGCTGCCGGGCCGTCAATCCCGGGTCTGTGGAGATGGCCGCAACAAATGCGGCGTGCTCGGCCGGCCGGTCCGGATCGCGATCATGGCCCTGCTCCGCTCCATGATCATCATCCCTTCCTGGACGGAGAGTCTTCGGTGGAACGCCCAGTGTTGCCGCGATCGTCTCCAGCACAGCTTTCGATGGAGCCCGCAGGCCGTGCTCGATCTGAGAGAGGTACGGGTTGGAGATGCCAGCCATCGCCGCGACTTGACGCATCGACAGCTCGGCCAGCTCTCGCTGCCGGCGGATGATCTCCCCGACCAGATTCTCCGGTGACTCCGGCGCTGAATTCATGGCCACCATCGTAGGTCCAGACGGTGTGACACATCTCGCATGTACGCCGCTAGCGCAGCTAGCGATTCTCGGCTAACATGGGTGGCCTCGAACCTCTATCAGAGAGATCATCATGACCACGACTACAACATCCAACACGATCAATGACTTCAGCGGGATCTTCGGCGAGGCCGGCGAACGCTACCGTGTCCTCAACGAGAAGTTGATCGACACCGGGAAGAAGACTGGCAACGCCCTAATCGACGGCTACGAGAAGGCCCTCGGAAACTACGTCGATTTCAGGGTGCAGCTCGCGGAGGCGACGCAGCTCGACTGGGTCAGCACTGTTGTCAAGGCGCAGAACGACTTTGTGACCGAAGTCAATGCGGCATACCTTTCCGCCGTCCGGGACGTGCTGAGCTAAAACCGTATGCTCAAGATGTGAGCACACAGCCGTCAACGGATGATCAAGTGCAGCTCGGTGAGATCATCCGCCGGCAACGAGAGCTGGCTGAGCTGTCCATGCGACAGGTGGCCGCGATGGCTGGCATCTCGAATCCGTACCTCTCACAGATCGAACGTGGGCTCCGTGCGCCGTCGGAAGAGGTGCTCCGTGCGATCGCTGACTCTCTCAACGTCTCTGCCGACATGCTTCGAGGCGAAGAGCCTGCAGTGGAGTCGGCAGAGGTCGTTGAGGCAATCCAGGCCGATCCGGGCCTCACCGCTTCACAGCGCCGCTCGCTGATTGAGGCGTACCAGGCGCTTCGCCAGGTCACGATCCAACGTCGCAGGGGCCGGGCGCGATGAGCGAGACGACAGGCCCTCAGCCCGGCGCGGACCACGACTGGGACTCGATCGACCAGGCGGTCCGTGAGCAACTCGGGCTGCTGCTGACTGCGGGCACGAACTTGATCAACAGCAGCAAACTGATGGGTCGGCTGGATCCCATCTCGTTGTTGCCCGCCGTGCTGCGTACCGGTGTGGCCGTGGCTTCCCGGCCCGACAGGGTGTCCAATGTCCTGACCCTCACCGCGGTGGACATGCTTCGGGCAACCGCAGCCGCCACAGTACGCGCGGTCGGTGGCACCCCGGCGTACCAGCCGAAGCGGCCGACGGACAAGCGGTTTGCCGATCCGACGTGGAGCGGAAATGCCGCGTATTGGCTACTGAGGGAGATCTATCACGGGTGGGAGCAGTCGCTGCTTGCCATCGTCCGTGACGCCGACACTCCGCCGCAGGTGAGACACAAGGCGGAGTTTGCGGTTCAGCTGATGATCGACGCGCTGGCTCCCACGAACTTCGTCGTCGGAAACCCCGCAGTGATCAAGAGGGCGTTGGAGACTGGCGGCTTGTCTCTTGCCAAAGGTGCGCGCAACTTCGTCCATGATCTGCTGACGAACCAGGGTGCTCCACGGCAGGTGATCCCGGGTGCGCATACCGTCGGCAAGGACATGGCCGTCAGTCCCGGGAAGGTGGTGTTCCGTAATGAGCTGATGGAGCTGATCCAATACGCGCCTAGCACAGCGGAGGTACATGAAATCCCGCTGTTGTTCAGTCCGCCATGGATCAACAAGTACTACGTGATGGATCTGGCTCCGGGCCGCAGCCTCGTGCAATGGGCTGTTGACCACGGGCACACCGTGTTCATGATCAGTTACCGCAATCCTGATGAGCGGATGCGTCATGTGAAGATGGACGACTACTTGATCTCGGGCCCGATCGCGGCCCTTGAGGTAGTCGGTGAGATCACTGCTGCCGACAAGATCAACCTGCTCGGACTGTGCCTTGGCGGGACGCTCACTATGGCAACACTTGCCTACCTGGATGCAGTTGGTATGGACTTGATCAACTCGGCGACATTCTTGAATACCTTGATCGACTTCAGTGAGCCAGGACTGCTCGGGGTCTTCACCGACCAGGCCACCATCAGCCGGCTGGAACGGACGATGCGGCGCACTGGCTTCTTGCCGAAGCAAGACATGCAGCGCTCCTTCAATCTGCTCCGCACCAACGACCTCATCTGGAACTACGCCGTGAGTAGCTGGCTGATGGGGGAGGAGCCGCCAGCCTTCGACCTGCTCAGCTGGAACAACGACTCGACTCGAATGCCGGCCGAGATGCATACCTTCTATTTGCGCAGTTGCTATGTGGAAAACCAGCTGGCCCGCGGCGTAATGGAACTCGCCGGGCAGCGACTTGATCTTCGTAAAGTTGATCAAGATCTTTACTACCTCTCTGCCGAGCAAGATCACATCGCGCCGTGGCGCAGCTCGTACGCCGGCGCACGACTGCCTGCCGGGACCGTGCGGTTCGTGCTCTCAAACGCGGGGCACATCGCAGGCATCGTGAACCCGCCGAGCCCGAAGTCTGTTCATCGTGTGATTGAGAGCGACCAGCCGTTACCCGCCGATCCCGCCGATTGGCTCGCAGCGGCGACAACCCATCCCAGGACCTGGTGGGAGGACTGGGTCGAATGGATCGCGGCTCGAGCGGGGGCGAAGCGGAAGCCGCCGCAGATGGGCAGCGAGGTGTACCGGCCGATCACGGACGCGCCCGGGACATACGTGCTGGAATCCTGAGCCTCGCAGCGCTCGGTCGTGGAGACGGTCCTCCCGTCCGAACCTGGCTACATATCCATGCCGCCGTTGACACCCCACACCTGACCGGTGATGTAGGACGACTCGTCCGCGGCGAGGAATCCAACGACCCGCGCAACCTCCTCGGGGCGCCCGAAGCGACGTAGCGGAATCTGAGCTTTGATCCTGTCGAGCACCTTCTCCGGTACCGCCGCAACCATCTCGGTCAGGGTGTAGCCCGGAGTGACGGTGTTGACGGTGATCCCGGTGCTGTCGTCAGCGAGCTTGCCCGATCGTTCGAGCAGAAAGGCGGCCTCGCGAGCGAAGGTTTTGGTCAGCCCGAAGAGACCAGATTTGGAAGCTGCGTAGTTGGCCTGTCCGATGTTGCCCATCTCGCCAATGATCGAGCTGACATTGATGATCCGGCCGCTGCCTCGGTCAGCCATGTGTCCAAGCACGGCTTGCGACAAGAAGAACGCGCCCGAAAGGTTGACGTCCAAAACCTTGTGCCAGTCGTCGTCGGTCAGCTTGAGGATCGTCTTGTCAATCGTGATCCCGGCGTTGTTGATCAGGATGTCGAGCCGACCGTGTTGCTCGAGGACTTCGTTGACCACCCGGCGGCAGTCGTCGGGAGAAGCGACGTTGCCGCGGTGTGTGCTGACCGGTGTCGAGAATCTGTCGGCAAAGTCTCGGGCGAACTGATCGGCGCGCTCTACGTCTCTGCTGAAGCCCGCCGCAACGGTCGCGCCCTGCGACGCAAGCTCCTCAGAGATGGAGGCGCCGATTCCCCTGGTACCACCGGTCACCAGCGCCACCCGACCGAGGAGCTTGGATCCCACAACCTGGCTGGCACGCTCCTCGTCAACATTGACTGTGGCGGATTCGCTCATGGATGCCTCCTCAGCAGCTCGGACTGAATTTTGTTTGGGGCTGGTCCGATCCTCGCGTATGGGCCGATCGAGGCACAACCTCCAGAGGGTCCCGGCAGAACGGCTGCAGGGTCGAGCGCCGCACGGTACGCTCACGCCTGGGCCAATGGCCAAATCGAGCGACAAGTTGCGCAGTGGACCTGTCGCAGCCCGGAACCAACCCCGCAGAGAAGGACCTCGATGCCAGCCCACGCCTCGCAGAACGCCGAACCGTCGGACAGCCCCGCCGGTGGCGGCCCGCTGACGCGACGCCGGTTCCTCACCTATGTCGTCGCGGCCCCCGTGCTCACTGTTGCCGCCAGCAGCGTCATAGCTCCCGGCAAGGCGTACGCCTTTGTGCCGAGCCCGCCGCAGCCTGAGAACATCTTCGATCTGGGCGATGTCATGGTGGCGGCAACCATGCAAGCTGAGGACCTTCTCGTGCTTGAGGTGACCGTGGACAACCGCGTTGTCTTCCGTGTGCCACGCGCAGAGGTCGGGCAGGGCATAACGACCGCACTCGCGATTATGGTTGCCGACGAGATCGACGCACGCCTCGCTGACATCGACGTTCCGTTGGAGGAGGCTCGCCAGGACCTCGGAACCGCTCAGTCCACCGGCGGGTCGTCTTCGGTCCGCTCGCTGTGGGACCCTGTGCGCTCGATTGCGGCGGAGGCCCGCGCCCGTCTCGTTACCGCGGCGGCGGAGCGATGGGACTTGCCTGCAAGTTCTTTAAGCACCCGAGACACCGCGGTCTGGGCCCCTGACGGGCGCTCTGCCACGTACGGGTCGCTCACCGAAGCGGCCGCCGAGGTGGTCGTACCGGCGGTATCCAGCGATCCGAAGCCCTCCTCGGAGTACCGTCTCATCGGCAAGTCGACGCCCCGGGTCGACGCACGGAGCATCGTGACCGGGGCGGCAAAGTTTGCGCTCGATGTCGATGTTCCGGGCGCGCTGCCGACAGTCGTGATCAGACCGCCAACGCTCAAAGGCACGGTTGAGGCGTACGACGCTTCAGCTGCCCTCCAGATGCCCGGCGTCGTGGCTGTCACCGAGCTGCCGAGCGGCGTAGCGGTGACCGCGAAGACCTTCGACCAAGCGCTGAAGGCAGGCTCGGCAGTTGAGGTGACCTGGGGGCCTGGCACCGTTGACGGGGTCTCCGACGCAGAGATCAAGGAGCAGCTCGCAGAAGCGATCCCATCGACCACGTATCCTCCGCTGCTGCTGAACCAGGGAGTCGTGGAGGCAACCTTTGACTTCGCATTCGTCAACCACGCTCCCATGGAGGTCGGCAGCGCGGTGGCCGATGTCCAATCTGGGTCCGCAGAGGTCTGGGTGGCCACCAAGTCGCCGACCGGCGCCCAGTCGGCGGTCGCCGAAGCCGTCGGGCTCGGCGCCAACAAGGTGACCCTGCACGTGGTTCGCGGCGGCGGTTCCTTCGGCCGGCGTATCTACCACGAGCCGGCAGTCGAGGCGGCGCGCGTGTCGCATGCGATCGGCAAGCCGGTGAAGCTGATGTGGACCCGCAACGATGACATGCGCCATGGCCGGGTACGGCCGCGCAGCCACCATCAGTTGCGGGCCGTGCACGCAGTCGGCGACGTGCTGTCCTATGAGCACCGCATGTCGTGCGTGGAGCTGGACCTGGGCAGCGGCACCGGGCAGGCGCTTGTCGATGCTGGCTACGTCAACCCGACGATCGGTTCGGCGTTCTTCAATCTGAGCCAGTCGTGCCCGTACAACTTCGGGGTCGTCACCGAAAGCCTCAACGAGGTTTCCTACGACATGCCGACCGCTGCCTGGCGGTCGGTCTACTCCGCCCAGGCTCGTACGGCCGAGGAGATCCTTGTGGACGAGATCGCCAAGGTGCTGGTAATCGACCCGGTCGCCATGCGCCGGAAGTTCCTGAAAGCCCCCGAGGCTCAAGCCGTACTCGACAAGGTCGCCACCGAAGGCCAGTGGGGCAGGTCGATGTCGCCCGGGACCGCTCAGGGCGTCGCCATGCATGGCGAGTACCGGTCGATCGCGGCATGCCTGGTCGAGATCAACTGCACCGGCGCCAAGCCGCGAGTCACTAAAGCGGTCATGGCCCTTGACGTTGGGCGCCAGGTGAACCCGAGCGGTTTGAAGGCTCAGGCCATGGGCAGCCTGATCGACGGGATCAGCACCGTACTGCTGGCCGGCAACCACCTGGATGACGGTAGGTTCCGGGAGGGCAGCTACAGCGATTTCAAGTACGCTCGCCAGGCAGACGCGCCACTGACGTGTGATGTGTACCTGGTCGGCGGAAGCGGCAAGCCCGGTGGTGTCGGCGAGCTGTGCGTTCCGGCGGCAGCTGCCGCGGTGGCGAATGCCTACGCCCGCGCGACAGGCAAAAAGCCCCGTACCTTCCCGATCAACTTCTGAGGAGCTGACGGTGCCCAGCTATTCATTCAAGCTCAACGGCCAGAACGTCACGGTCGACGCGGCGGCCGACATGCCCCTGCTCTGGGTCCTGCGCGACCTGCTCGGTGTGACCGGGCCCAAGTACGGATGTGGCGTCGGCGTGTGTCGCGCTTGCACCTGTCACGTGAATGGCAATGCGGTTCAGGTATGCATGCTCACCGCGGCTGACGTCGTGGGAAAGAAAGTCACGACAATCGAAGGTCTGGCTCCCGAAGGTGGCCTGCACCCGGTACAGCAGGCCTGGCTTGACGAGGATGTGGCGCAGTGCGGCTTCTGCCAGCCCGGGCAGATCATGCAGGCTGCGGCGCTGCTTAAGTCCAAGCGGAACCCCTCCGACGCCGACATCGACGGGATCATGAACGTGTGCCGGTGCGGCACGTACTGCCGGATCCGCAAGGCGATCAAACGCGCCGCGTCCACAACGTGAATCCGGCAACAACGGGCGCTGCCTTCACACCCACTGCCGATAGTGCCGCCGTGGGCGGGGCGCCGAAGTCGCCAGCCGGGTTGCTGCTCGCCGCGGGTGCGGGACATCGCATGGGCAAGCCTAAGGCCGTCGTCGACGACTGGCTGCTACGTGGAATTGACGTTCTCACCGCAGGTGGATGCGTTCCGGTGGTCGTGGTCCTTGGGGCCGCTCTTCGGGAGGCGCGGGCGCTGCTGAAGGGCCAAGCCGTCATCGTGGCGGCTGCCGCGGACTGGAGCGAGGGCATCGGTGCGTCGCTCCGCGCCGGGATAGGCGCGATCCCAGTCGGCGCACCGGCGGCTGTGGTGACACTGGTCGACCTTCCCGATGTCGGAGAGATGGTGGTTAGGCGTGTCCTAGAGACAGGTGCCGGACCAACTACGTTGACGCGGGCCACGTATCGCGGGCGGCCCGGGCACCCGGTTGTCCTTGGCAGAGCCCACTGGCCGGGGATTCTCGCGGCCGCGAACGGTGATGTCGGCGCCCGCGCCTACTTCGACCTGCACCCGCCGGCCTTGGTCGAT
>JBKOUS010000212.1:0-8769 GCA_046723505.1 Actinomycetota bacterium | reverse complement strand
GTAGTCGATCCAGAGATGCTCGTCAACATCGAGCATGAGGATGTCTCGCTCGGCCGCATTGAGGGCCTCGAGGTGGCCGCTGGAGTGTTGCTCGATGCGGCCCGACGGGCCGGCCTCGGCCCTTCTTAGCGCCGCCCTGTTCATCTTGCTGGTCCTGTACTACCGCGCACAACCAGGCGCGGTTGCAAGATCGATTCGCGTGGGTCCTCGCGAGCTCCTTCCAGCCGCTCGATGGCTGCGCGTACGGCCCACCGCGCCAGAGTATGCGCTTCTTGGCTGACGGTTGTGAGATTGATTGCGGCGAACTGGGCAATGGGAGCGTTGTCTAGGGACAGCGCATTTGCTATCTCAAGATGGCTGGCGAGGCATCCTTGGTCGTCGTTCCTTGAGCTTGTCTGGTGATAGTGAGCGGCGGATCGTTGGCGCAGGAAAGGCGGTGGATTCCATGGATCTGGAACCTGCTGAGATGCGTACTCTCCAGTTCGGACCGTTTTGGGTGTTGAGCGCAGTAGCCGGCACCTATAACCGGTTCAAGAGTTACGAACTCGCAGCGTTCTGGGACACGGTCGTCGCAGTCGCGTTGCGTACGCCGTTCCCGGCACGGGACATTCTTACCTCCCTCGCAGAGGACCGTTCCGGCTTACTTCTCGACTTCGAGCTCGACGACCGCCCCGTGGTCTCGGGTTTGCGGCAAATCATGGAGATCCTCGACCGAATCGAGCCAGAGACATCCAGCGACTTTAGATTCGCGCTGCTCCGCATTGGGGCCGAGATCGCCCGTAACCGCGGCCCGTACGGCCGGACCATCATGCCAGAACAAGAGCAACTTCTCCTGCTGATGGCAGAGCTAATGGATTTCGACTCCGAGGCGGACCTCGGCGATGTATTCGTGTGAGCGTCAGCTTCAGGGATGGCCGAGAGCCGGTGCAGGCATGTTGTACGGCGTAATGATGTGGATATTCGAGGGCCAGGAGTAGACGGCCCCAGGTAGCGCTTTGTGCGCCTGCATGATGGCATGGCAGGCCTGACGCATGTCTTGCCTGAGGTCGTGATGCAGTACGGCTGAAATCCGGCCGGCACGGAGGAGCCGTGTATTGTCCTGGTCCAGGTCGTGAGCGATGAAGACCGAGTACGTCCGCCGCCTGGCGGCAAACGCTTCGACAATGGCCAGGTTGCCGCCGCCGATGGAGTACACCGCACTGATATTGGGGTTGGTGTCCAAGGCAGCCAAGACGAGACCACCCATGGTCTCATCGAGGCCATCGCTATTGTCGATCTCGATCATGGCGCGGTCAGGGTGCCGGCTTCGCATCGCACCCTGGAACCCCATCTCTCGTTCTTCCTCACCGCGGAAGAAGCCTCGGCTTAACGTGACCAGCACGTCTCCGGCTCGGTCACCTAGCCACTGGCCCATGAGATAGGCGGCGGTCGCACCAGCAGCCCGATTGTCCATTCCGATATAGGCCAGCCGCTGGGTGCCAGGAAGATCGGTTACCAGGGTCACGACCGGAATGCGCGCTCGGATCAGTCGCCAGCAAGCGGTGATGATCTCGGGAACGTCGGGTGCCTTCAGGATCACTCCATGAGAGCGACGAGACCGAATGCGGTCGAGCGCTGCCACCAGGTCCTCGAGCGGACCGGTTTCGCGGAAGTGGAAACGAGCCCGCATAGCGGCTGGTTGCAGCGAGGGCAACTCCGCTTCCAGGGCGTCGCGAACCGCCGATGAGAACCGCTGCGGCGCCTGCATCACAACGTCGATGATGAATGTGCGCCCAGCAAGACGTAGCTGCGACCGCTGCCGGTCAAGATCGGCGATGGCTTGCTGCACCTCCCGCACTGTGCTCTCTCGCACTTGGCCGCGGTTGTTCAGTACCCGATCGACGGTTCGCTCACTCAGTCCGGCCTGTACGGCTATCTCTCGGATCCGGTAGGGATGTCCCACGGGCGTTTGCTCCTGGCGGGTTTTTGGCGGTTTTCTGACACTTAATCGGCGGTTTCTCCTCCTAGGATGACACCCACGTCTTTGTTTGTTGGGGGAATGTTCATGGATCTGACACCCATGCTGATTGGAGGGGACTGGCGCTCGGCTGTCGGGACGGCGCGAAGCGAGAACGTCACATCGCCCTACGACGGCTCCATCTTGGGCACCGTACCGGTAGCCGGAAGGGACGACGTTGATGCTGCGCTGACGGCCGCCGAGGCAGGAGCCGTACGGTGGCGGCGTACTCCGGCGCACATGCGAATGAAGATCTTGCTCCAGGCGGCCGAGCTAGCGGACGAGCGGGCCGGCGAGATCGCCCGGACCATCAGCTCTGAAGCCGGCAAAACGATCACCGAAGCGACCGGCGAGGCGTCTCGCTCCGGGGAGATCATCCGGCTAGCGGCTTTCGAGGGCACTCAGCTGTACGGCGACACGCTTCCGCTCGATGCCAATCCAGGAACCGGCTTGGACAAAATCGGCTTCACGCTGCGCCAGCCGTGCGGTGTCGTGGTTGCGATCTCACCGTTCAACTACCCGGCCTTGTTGGTGCTGCACAAGATCGCCCCAGCATTGGCAGCCGGCAACGCGGTGGTGCTTAAGCCGGCGCGCACCACCCCATTGACCGCTCTGGCACTGGCCGCCTGCTTCGTCGACGCCGGCTTACCTGACGGCGTCCTCTCCGTGCTCACCGGGCCCGGTGCCGAGTTGGGCGACCTGCTGGTCAGCGACCCGCGCGTACGCAGGATCTCGTTCACGGGGTCGACGGCAACTGGCGAGCGCATTACACGGATGGCGGGGGTCAAGAAGCTGTCCCTCGAGCTCGGTGCCTCCTGCCCAGTGATCATCTTGCCGGACGCCGACCTGGAGCTGGCGTCCAGCGCGGTGGCCGCCGGAGGCTACGTCAACGCCGGCCAAGTGTGCATCTCCGTTCAGCGGGTCATCGCTCATCCGGCGGTCAGCGTCGACTTCCTCGACGCGCTGGTGCCCAAGGTCCAGGCCATCCGCGTAGGCGACCCGTCGTCGCCCACGACCGGCATGGGGACACTCATCACCACCGGCGAGGCCGAACGAGTTCGGCAGTCGATCGCCGCGGCAGCGACGTCCGGAGCGCGTGTCCTCACCGGCGGGGACCGGGACGGCAGCATGGTGTCCCCCGCCGTGGTCGCCGACGTCGACCCCTCGTCTCCGTTCGCTCAGGACGAGCTGTTCGGACCTGCCGTAGCAGTGAGTACAGCTGAAGACTGGCAGTCCGCGGTGCGGCAAGCCAACGGGACGGCGTACGGGCTGGCCGCGGGAATCTTCACCTCCGACGTCGGTGGCGCCGTGCGTGCCATGCGCGAAATCGACGCCGGGAGCATTCACATCAACTGGACCCCGCTATGGCGCGCGGATCTCATGCCATATGGCGGGCTCAAGGGGAGCGGAATCGGCAAGGAAGGACCGCGATGGGCCGTCGAGGAGATGACGGAGCTTAAGACGGTCATCCTGCACGGCCGGCCCTGGTAGGTAAAGGAGTTCGATTCATGGGCACATCTCGAGGCACAGTGCGGCTGACCGTTGCGCAAGCCCTCGTCACATACCTGTCTCGGCAGTATTCGGTGGCGGATGGCCATCGCCGTCGGCTGATCCCGGCGGCGCTGGGGATTTTCGGCCACGGAAACGTGGCCGGGCTCGGCCAAGCATTGGACCAGCTCAGCAACGAGCTGCCATTCATTCAGGGCCGCAATGAGCAAGCACTGGTGCATATGGCATCCGGCTACGCCAAGGCGGTGCGACGGCACGCGACGTTGGCAGTGACTGCATCGATCGGCCCAGGAGCGATGAACTTGGTGACCGGGGCGGCGTTGGCAACAGTGAACCGGTTGCCGGTCTTGTTGTTGCCCGGGGACACGTACGCGACACGGCGGCAGGGCCCTGTCTTGCAGCAGCTACAGCATCCCGTCGAGGCAGATACGTCGGTGAACGACGCACTGCGGCCGGTGTCTCGGTTCTTTGATCGGATCAGTCGGCCCGAGGCGCTGTTGACGGCGCTGCCGGCGGCGATGCGGGTGCTCACCGATCCAGTGGGCACCGGTGCGGTGGTGCTGTCGTTTCCGCAGGATGTTCAGTCGCATGCGTACGAGTGGCCGACCGAGATGTTCGACGAACGCGACTGGGTGATCCGCCGGCCGGCGCCAGACCCTGAAGAAGTAGCCGCCGTCGCCAGACAGCTGGCCGCAGCGCAAAAGCCATTGATCATCGCCGGCGGTGGCGTGATCTACTCCGGGGCTACCGCAGGGCTGGGTGAGCTGGCGGCCGCTGCCGGGATCCCGGTCGCCGAGACGTTCGCCGGCAAGGGTGCGGTGCAGCAGCGGGTCTGGTGGCAGTTAGGCGGAATCGGTTTGGAGGGTACGCCGGCCACCAACGAGCTAGCCGCCGAAGCGGACTTCGTCCTCACGGTGGGATCCCGGTTGACAGATTTCGCAACAGCCTCCCAGTCGTTGTTCTCCAACCCCGATGTTCGATTCGCCAGCATCAATGTCGACGCACACGATGCCGACCGGCTGGGAGCGACCGCAATCGTTGCAGACGCGAACCGGGCGTTGGCGGCGCTGACTAGGGCGGTCGAGGATGCCGGTATCAAGAGCCCCACCGAATGGCAGCGGCAGGTCCGCGCCCGCAACGAGCAGTGGCTGGCAAAGCGCGCGGCTGCGCTGGATCCTGATACAGCGTTCGACAAGTCGGCTGTCCCGGCCGACTCCGACGTGGTGACCAGCACAGACGCGGTGCTCACGCAAGGGCAGATCATCGGCCTGTTGCAAGAGCACGCTCGACCCGGGGACACCATCATCGCGGCAGCGGGTGGGCCGCCCGGCGATCTCCAGAAGGTGTGGGACGCCACTGACCGCCGTTACTGCCACCTGGAGTTCGGTTTTTCCTGTATGGGCTATGAGATCCCAGCCGGGCTTGGGGTTCGGCTGGCTGTTCCGGACCTAAGCAAAAGGGTGCTGTCATTCATCGGAGACGGCACGTTTCTGATGGCTCCGACCGAGCTGGTCACCGCCCTTCAGGAGCGGCTGCCAGTCACCGTCGTGATTTCTGAGAATCACGGCTACCAGGCCATTCACCGGCTGCAGATGCTGCGCAGCGGACGGGAGTTCGGCAACGAATTCCGCTATCGCGATGACGCGCTCGCGCTCGGTAACGGACAACTGGTGGATAAGCCGGCTCGACTGGACGGCGAATACCTTGCGGTGGACTTGGTCCAGATTGCCAGCGGCTTAGGAGCACGTGCGATCCGCGCAACCACCGCTGCCGAGGTGCGGAACGCGCTGACCGACACCCGTGACCACGACGGCCCCGTCGTCGTTGTCATCCCCGCCATCCCGCACGCCGAGTTGCCTGCGGCCGGTGTCTGGTGGGATGTCGCCCCCGCTGAGGTGTCCGACTCCGAGGCGGTTGCCCAATTACGGGCTGAGTACGAAGCTGGCCTGGCCTCACAGCGGTGGTTCGGATGACCGCGGCTACCGATATCGCGGGGAGCGTCACTTCCCCTTTGAATCGTGGCAGGTTGCGCAGCAGCCTCGCTGCGGGCAACCCCACTGTGGGCACGTTCGTAGGCGCCGCCTCGGCCATCACAGCGGAAGTATGTGCCGCAACCGGCGTCGACTGGGTCGTGCTCGACCTCGAGCACGGTGCTGGCGGCGAGGAGCAGGTCGGTCCGGTCGTTGTCGCGACTGGCGCGTATGGGGTTCCGACCGTGGTCCGAGTTGAGTCTGCGGAGAGGATTCGGCTGGGTCGCGTGCTTGACCAAGGCGCGGCCGGTGTCATGCTGCCCCGGCTGGACAGTGCGGAAGAGGTCGGGGCGGCGATCCGGCACCTGCACTATCCGCCAGCGGGGGATCGCGGCGTGGCCACCTACAACCGAGCGTGCCGCTTCGGCCTGGACCCGGCTGCCCTCGACCGCGCCAACGCCGAAGTCCTCGCGGTAGTGCAGATCGAGTCGGCTCGGGCGGTGGAGCAGGTGGAGGAGATTGCGGCGTTGGACGGGGTCGATGTCTTGTTCGTCGGCCCGCGGGACCTGAGCCATGACCTTGGGGTGCCCGGCAACGTGCAGGCGCCCAGCTACCTGGAAGCTCTCGACCGGGTGCGCAGCGCGGCGCAGCAGTTCGGCAAAAGCTGCGGGCTCCTCGTTCCAAATGGTGCGGCGGCAGCGGAGCAGCGCGCACAGGGCTGGACGTTCGTGGCCGTCGGCTCCGATTCCACCCTGTTGGCGGCTGCCCTGACAGCGGAGCTCGCCAGCGCCCAAACGGGAGGTCAGGCATGACCGTTACGAAGGGCGGCGCCGTCCACGACGTTGGCGTCGGTCTCATCAGCGTCGGCTGGATGGGCAAGCTGCACACGCGGGCGTACCAGGCGCTTCCAACGGTCTACCCCGAGTTGGGTCTGCGGCCCCGTCTGGTGCATGCCGTGGATACCGCACCGGACAGGGCCGAATACGCACGGGATGTCCTGGGCTATGCCAAGGCAAGCACTGACTATCAGGATGTCCTCGCTGACCCGGACGTTGATGTGGTCTCGATCTGCGCGCCCACTGGTCTCCATCGAGAAATCGGCGTCGCAGCCGCCGAGGCGGGCAAGCCGTTCTGGATCGAGAAGCCGGTCGGACGTGACGCGAAGGAGGCGGCCGACGTAGCCGCGGCCGCTCGCAGGGCCGGTGTCGTCACCTCGGTCGGCTACAACTACCGCCATGCCCCCGCAGTAGAGCACGTACGGGAGCTCGTCAAAAACGGTGACCTCGGCCGGATCACCAATGTCCGCGCGGTCTTCTTCAACGGGTACGCCTCCGAACCTCAAGGGGCATTGTCGTGGCGATTCATCCGCGACCTCGCCGGTTTCGGTGCCCTTGGCGACTTGTTGAGCCATGTCATCGACCTCGTGCAGTACCTGCTCGGGCCGATCAGCGAGGTGACCGCCCTGACGAGTACGGTCTACACCGAGCGGCCGATTCTGCCGATGGGCTCTGGGACCCACTTTGCGGTGATCGAAGACGGCGAGCTGGGGACAGTGGAAAACGACGATTACGCCGCGGCGCTGGTGCGTTTTGCACCCGACTCGCGGGCGTCGGGGGCGGTAGGCACGCTGGAGGCCTCCCGGGTCATCGTCGGACCCCAATGCGGCATCGGCTTCGAGGTCTATGGCACCCAAGGCTCGGTGACCTGGAACTTCGAGCAGATGAACGAATTACGGATCTGCCTGGGTCGCGGTGGCCCGCACTTCGGCTACACCACCGTGCTCGGCAACTCCTACCTCGGCGACTATGCACACTTTCAGCCTGGTCCGGGCACCAGCATGGGCCACGACGATCTCAAGGTCATCGAGGCGAAGAAGTTCCTCCTGGCGGTGACCGGTGGCGAGCGTTGTAACTCCACAGTCGACGACGCCCATCATGTGGCTGAGGTCATTGCGGCCGCCGCAGCCTCGGCCGAGACTGGCACGTGGCAGCAAGTCCCAGCCGTGCCACAGGCGACATTCGGCGGCGACCCGGCGACCCCTGCCACGGCGCGCGGGTGAGGTCATGACTGGCGCCCGTCCGGTGGTCGTGGCACTTGGCACCGTAGATCCGGCGCTAGTCACTGGGGTCCTCGGCGGGGAGGTTGCGTTCGTCACCGATCCAAGCGCGCAGGACATCGCCAACGCCGTCGGCGCGATCGTTCGTGCCGATGCCGTCGTCGATGCCGCGTTCCTGGCCCGTGCCCCACGGCTACGGGTCCTTGCACGCACCGGTGTCGGTGTCGACCATGTCGATCTCCAGGCGGCCAACTCACGAGGCATCCCGGTCGTCATTACGCCGGGTAGCGGAACCAGGGCTGTAGCCGAGGGTGTGTTCGCGCTGGCCCTCCATCTCCTCAAGCGACTATGTCCGTCGACCGATCTCGTCCGGCACGGCCAGTGGGCGGATCGTGGTCAGCTTTCCATGGGTGACCTGGACGGGGCGACGATCGGCATTATCGGCTACGGCCGGATCGGGCGTCGGGTCGGCGAGCTTGCCATCGCGTTCGGTATGCACGTGTTGGCGTACGACCCATTCAGCGCGCCGCCGCCCGAGATTGCAGCTCCTGATGTGTTGGAACTCGCTTCGGCAAGCGACATCGTGACCCTGCACGTGCCCCTGACCGAAGAAACCCATCACCTGGTCAACAAGGCATTTCTGGATCGCGTACGGCTGGAAACGATTCTGATCAACTGCGGTCGTGGCGGGTTGGTTGATCTTGACGCTGCGCTCGCGGCGCTCGAGTCGGGGCAGCTCGCCGGCGTGGGACTCGATGTGTTCGAGAACGAACCGCCAGAGCACCACGCCCTGTTCGATCACCATAACGTGGTACTCACACCGCACCTGATGGGCATGACGCGTCGCGCCGCGGCTGCCACCTTCGTCGACGCAGCGCGCGGCATCGTCGATGTGCTCGCGGGTCGCCAGCCGGCGGCGGTGGCAAATCCGGAATGGGTGGACGCCCTCGACGAGGTGCGGATCACGTGACCGCCGAGCAGACGACGCGTCCAGAACACAAGATCGCCGGCGCGCCAATCTCCTGGGGCGTGTGCGAGGTGCCGGGCTGGGGCTACCAGCTGGGTCCTGACCGAGTGCTCAAGGAGATGCGCGAAGTCGGCCTACTGGCGACCGAACTCGGACCCGAAGGCTTCTTGCCGAGCGAACCGGCGGCGATGGCCAGTGTGTTGTCCGAGCACGGATTACAAGCTGTAGGCGGGTTCACGCCTTTGCTGTTGCACATGCCGGGACACGACCC
>JBKOUS010000129.1:0-12577 GCA_046723505.1 Actinomycetota bacterium | reverse complement strand
CGCCGTGGCGAAGTTGCGGTAGGACACCGTGCCGGCCTCCCGAATACTGTCGATCATCGCGGTCAGTCCCGGCTCCTGGTTCGGGGCCGGGCGCTTCAGGTACAACAGCATCGGCTTCCCAGCGGCCAGCCGGAACTCATCTTCCAGGCCCGAGATCTCCATCCCCGGACCGACCCAGCCGTACCGTTGCCAATAGATGCCGACGAAAATCTGACTTTGCTCCAAATAGGCCCGATACATGCGCTGCGGCGGATGCGGCCGGGCGCCGGACTCAAACCACACCGGAACCAGGTGCAGCCGCCGGATCGCCCGCAGCGCCGCCGCCCGCTCCTCAGCCAACTCCTCCAAGGTCGAGGAAATGAACACCCGGACCCGCTGGTCAGGGGTGAGGATCACCGTTGCCCGATCCTGAGCTGAGGCGCTCATGCCCCAGTCTCCCGCTGAACTCCGCACGAGAGGAAGAGTCATCCGCAACGGCGAGCCTGAACGACCCTGACCGGCCGCAGCACGCCGCAGCCGGCGTCTCTGAGCGCCGCCACGGCAACGCTGCATTGCAAGGTATCGATCTTCAAAGCCATCCTCACACCCTGCTCAGCCCATGTGTGCCCCCGCGGTGCAACCAGGGCGCGCCTGCTGCTGCAACCTGCACGTCAATCACGCCATGCTCGCGCCTGATCAGATCGACGCCATGCCTTCGCAACGAGAAGGTCAGGGGTTCGAGTCCCCTGAGTTCCACTAATTCAACCATCGGTTGACTAGGCGATATGCTGTCTCGCCCCGGCAATGGTTGCCCTTTTCAATGTCCTCCGCCCTCGCTATAGGCGACCGTGTGGGCCCCTTTCGGGGGCGGTCTGAGAAGTTCACCAGCGTGTCGGCGGCAGGGCTGCCTTCCACCGCGGCCCAAGGCATCGCGTTACTGTCCGTGGGCCCACGATCGCGCAGAGCCGTCATGGCATGGCTCTCGTTGGCTGCCCGGGTTGGCACACGAATTCACAGTTCCAGGTGCCAGACTGAGCTCACTGATTCGATTCACAAG
Source organism: Actinomycetota bacterium (assembly GCA_046723505.1). GTDB lineage: Bacteria > Actinomycetota > Actinomycetes > Propionibacteriales > Propionibacteriaceae > Microlunatus. Next base: position 11,541 of record JBKOUS010000129.1, on the reverse strand, counting down.
GGAGTGATCATGACTGGACAGGGCATCGATCGGCGCCGGTTTCTGCGCGGCCTGGGGCTGGGCGCCGCGGCAATCGCGGGCGGGCAGCTGCTGGCCGCATGCGGCGGAGGCAGCTCAGGGCTTTCCGGGGATCAGGGCGGCGGCGGAGCGTCCGGGGGAGCCAGCGGGGAAAAGCCGAACCTCAACGTGTGGTACCACCAGTACGGGGAGGCCGGCACCCAGCAGGCGGTGACGCGCTACGCCAAGGAGTACCCCGATGCCGCGGTGAAGGTGCAGTGGACGCCCGGCGATTACACCTCCAAGCTCAACGCCGGTCTGCTGTCGAGCTCCGGACCTGACGTGTTCGAGAGCAGCGTCAACATCGACCAGGTCAAGAGCGGCCAGGTCGTCGCATTGGACGACATCATCGGCGACACCAAGAGCGACTACACGGAGGCCGACATCAAGTCCTCGACCGTGGACGGCAAGATCTATCAGGTCAAGATGGTCGACGACATGGGAGTGCTTTACTACCGCAAGAGCATCCTGGACAAGGCCGGTGTGCAGCCCCCGACCACCATCGACGAGCTGATCGCGGCCTCCAAGGCGCTCAACACGAAGGACCAGAAGGGCCTGTTCATCGGCAACGACGCGGGCGTGACCCCGTCGTTCGGCGGCGGCTCCCTTCTGGGGCCCATCTTGTGGACCGTGGGCAGCGACTATCTGACCGCCGAGAACAAGCCGGGCTTCACTACGCCTGAGGTCAAGCAGTCGTTCGAGAAGATGCGCGAGCTGTTCCTGTCGAAGTCGATCTTGCTCGGTGCCCCTACCGACTGGTGGGATCCCTCCTCGTTCACCCAGGGCCTCGCGGCCATGCAGTGGTGCGGGCTGTGGGCGATGCCGGGCGTCAAGAAGGCCATCGGTGACGACTTCGGTGTAGTGGCCTGGCCGGCCTTCAGTAGCTCGGTGGGCAAGCCGTCGACCTTCCTGGGCGGGTGGGGTGCGATGGTTAGCGCCAAGTCGTCCAACGTCGACGCCGCCAAGGCCTATATCAAGTGGCTGTGGATCGATAACACCAAGAACCAGGAGGACTTCAACCTCAGTTACGGGTTCCACATCCCGCCGCGGAAGTCGTTGGCGGCCACGGCGACCAAGCTGCAGTCCGGGCCGGCTGCCGACGCGCTGAAGATCTTCAATGACTACGCGGTCGCCAGCAATCCGGCCTGGACGCCGAAGATGATGAACGCGTATGCGGACGCGGCCACCGCGATCGTCCGCAAGGGCGGCGACATCGATGTGAACCTGGCCAAGGCGGAGAAGGCGGTCAACGCCGAGCTCACCCGGCTGTTCGGCTGACATGTCCGCTCCGACCCTGATGGCGCCGGCGGCGGACGCAGCCCCGCCGGCGCGTCAGGCCAGAGCGCGGATCTCGGGCGTCACAGGCGCGTTCTGGCTGTTCGTCGGGCCGTTTGTCGTCGGTTTGGTGATCTTCGTCTTCGTGCCGATCGTGTGGTCGGTGATCCTCAGCTTCTCGCGTGCCCAGAACACTGTGACTCCTGGCGACTGGGTGGGTCTGCAGAACTACATCGACCTGCTACAGCCTGGGCCGTTTCTGGACAGTCTGATCACTTTCACGATCTTCGCGGCGTTCATCGTGCCGCTGACGTTTGTGGTTTCCCTCGGCCTGGCACTGCTACTCAACGGCGTCCGGGTCATGCGCGCATTCTTCCGGTCGGTGTACTTTCTGCCTACCGCCTGCTCATATGTGGTGGCCTCGCTGGTCTGGAAGCTGTCGATCTTCAACGGCGTACGGTTCGGGCTGGCGAATACGGTCCTCGGCTGGTTCGGCGTGGAGAACATCCCTTGGCTGGCGACCACGGACCCGCCCTGGTATTGGCTGGTGATCGTGACCGTCCGGCTGTGGCTCCAGATCGGCTTCTATATGATCTTGTTCCTGGCAGGCCTGCAGCGGATCTCGCCCGAGCTGTACGAGGCGGCGGCAGTTGACGGCGCCCGCAACGCCTGGCAGACCTTCCGATACATCACATTCCCGCAGCTTCGAGCGACCTCGGTGGCGGTGCTGCTGCTGCTGTTGATCAACGCGTACCAGGCCTTCGACGAGTTCTTCAACCTGCTCGGCAACTCCTCGTTCGCTCGTCCGCCGTTGGTGTACCTGTACTACACGGCGCAGGGCAATCAAGACTTCGGCCACGGCACCGCCGGCGCTGTCATCCTGGCACTGCTGATCATGGTAGTGACACTCGCACAGGGCCGGATCCTGGGCTTCGGGAAAGCCGAATGAGCGCGCCGACCTCGGCCTTGGCCGAACAGCAGCCCGGCGTGCAGCAAGCCGAGGTGCGGCGCAGGCGGCGCCGGATCACTCCCGGGAGTGTGGTGGTTGCGGTGCTCCGCTACATCGCCCTCGTGATCTCGGCCGTGCTGTTCCTGCTGCCGTTCTACCTGATCATTCGAAACGCGATCTCCCTGGACACCGACATCACCGCGCCCGGCTGGACGCTGTTCCCCAAGAACATCCACTGGGAGAACTTCACCGAGCTGTTCACCGACCCCAGTGTGAACATCACCCAAGGGCTGCTGAACTCGGCGATTATCGCTGTGCTGCAGACTGCCGGGATCCTGCTGCTCTGCTCGATGGCCGGCTACGGTCTGGCGAGGATCCCGTACCGGTGGGCGACGCCGATCTTCTACGCGATCCTGGTCACCCTGATGATTCCCCCGGCGGTGACGTTCATCCCGTCGTTCATCATCGTCTCCCAGCTGCGGTGGGTGGACACCTATCAGGGGATCATCGTGCCGGTACTCTTCAGCGGCTTCACGACGTTCCTGTTCCGCCAGTACTTCCTCAACTTCCCGCGCAGCCTCGAGGAGGCGGCGCGAGTGGACGGACTGGGGTACTTCGGCGCGTACTGGCGGGTGGTAGTGCCCAATTCCGGCGCCTTCTTCGCGGCGATCGCGGTGATCACGTTCATCGCCAGTTGGAACGCGTTCCTTTGGCCGCTGGTGATCGGGCAGGACGCGTCAATGTGGACGGTCCAGGTTGCGCTGAGTACTTTCCTTACGGCCCAGACGATCAACCTGCACGAGCTGTTCCTGGCCGCTGCGGTGTCCATCCTGCCTCTGGTGCTGGTGTTCGTGTTCCTCCAGCGGTACCTCGTGCAGGGCGTCGCGGAGACCGGCATTAAGGGCTAACCCCTGCACCGCCGCAGCAGGCATGCGGTCGCCACGCCTGGGCTCCGTCAAGCCTGCTCATGTCGACGGCGTCTGCAAGCCGAGCTCCTCGACCGAAACCTGCTGACTCTCGACCGCTCCATGTTTTGCCCCACAACAGATGATCACGCGCACGGTGCAGGCTGTGCAGGGAAGATCGGCACCTGTTCCACGCGCTGCTGATGCTCACTACAGGCCATGATCGCCGCAGTTGCACCGTTCCCAGCCGGTGGGCTGGACGGCGTTCAACGTGAACCCTGCGAACAATTGAAAGGACGTTCTGATGGACGTGCTGAAGGCCGAGGTCGAGCGGCTGCGGGTCGCGATGGATGCCGTGGTGCCGGCCGACGATTTCCCATCGGCCTCCCAGGCTGGTGGGCTGCGGTTCTGGAGCCTGATCACGGGGAGTGAGCGCTCGGATTGGGCTGACCGGGTGATCGCGGTGTTGGACCTGCTCGACCGCCAGTCCGGGGGTCGGTTCGGCGACTTGGATGTCGGCGCACGCGGAGCCGTCCTGGACGGTCTGGTCGAGAACCCCAACTTCGTTTGGTTCGCTCAACTGGTCAACGCCGGGTTCTACGCTGACCCCGGCAACGGCGGCAACGACGACGCCGTCTCCTGGAGGATGTTGGGCTGGAGTCCGGCGCCAGCCGGTGGCTGGCCGGCGGAGGAGGTCTGGGTGCCGGACCGCGGCCCGATCATCCGGCGTGACCAGGTGGCTGCACGCTACGACGCCGTGGTGGTGGGTTCGGGTGCTGGCGGCGGGGTGGCGGCTTGGGCACTCGCGCAGTCCGGCCGGTCGGTCCTGCTGGTGGAGCGGGGCGACTACCCGGACACGGCCTACTTGGCTCGGGATCACTTGCGCAACGCCCGCACCGACAGCGGGCTGGATCATCGGACGCTGCGCTCCTCGGCGGAGAACCCCCGCACCCTGCTGCTAGGTCCGGATCCGGTCGTCGTGCCGGCGTGGGATCCGCGTTACGGAAGCAATGCGGACACCTTCGGCGGCGGCACCCGGGTGTACGGCGCGCAGGCCTGGCGGTTCATGCCGGAGGACTTCGCCATGGCGAGCACGTACGGGATACCGGACGGCAGCGCGCTGGCCGACTGGCCGATCGGCTACGACGAGATGGAGCCGTTACCCAGGCCGAGTACGAGATCGGGGTGTGTGGCTCCGCCGAACCCCATGCCGGGTCGACTCGACGTTCCAGGCCGTACCCGATGGCGCAGATGCCCCTGACGGCGCCCGCCCTTCGGCTGCTGGCGGGTGCCGAGGCGATCGGCCTGACCACTGCGCCGGTGCCGCTTGCCATCAACTCCACGGCGTACGACGGCAGGGCGGCGTGCGCCCGCTGCCGGCAGTGCGTCGGCTTCACTTGCCCCGTCGAGGCCAAGAACGGCTCGCACAACACCGTGCTTGCCCGGGCGGCGGCGACCGGGAACCTCAGCGTCCTGCTCGGGACTCGCACGGAGAGGATCGTCACCGAGGCCACCGGACGGGTCACAGGCGTCGACCTGGTCGGGGACGTCGGCGGCTCACGCTGGCGCCTGCGGGTGGGCGCGGAGGATGTGGTCGTGGCGGCCGGTGCCGTGGAGTCGGCGCGCCTGCTGCTGGCCAGCGGGAGCGACCGGGAGCCCGACGGCCTGGGCAATGCCCACGACCAGGTCGGCCGCCACCTACAAGGTCACCTGTATGGCGGTGCGATCGGAATCTTCGACGAGGTTGTCAACGATCTGGTGGGGCCGGGTCCGTCGATCTCCACCCACGACTTCCGGCACGGCAACGACGGTCTGGTGGGCGGGGGCATGATCGCGAACGAGTTCGTGCCCACGCCGGTCAGCACCTTCGGCTATCTCCGGCACGCCGGCCTGATCGGGCCGCACGGGCTGGCCGCCAAGCAGGGCCTGCGGCGCCTGCTGCCGCGGATGCAGCGCGTGGTTGGTCCCGCGCAGGAGGTGACCTCGGCCGGCTCGCGCGTCCGGCTCGACCCCTCGGTGACCGACAGCCTGGGCATGCCGGTTGCCCGGCTCAGTGGCCGGCTGCACCCCAACGACCTCGCGGTGCAGCAGCTGCTGGGGGAGCGCGCTGCCGACTGGCTGCGGGCCGCTGGCGCCACCACCGCCATCGCCTACCTCCCAAGTCCAGGGAACGAGGTGCCGAGCAGCGGACAACACCAGGCCGGAACTTGCCGGATGGGTACCGACCCGGCAACTTCGGTCACCGATCCGTACGGCCGGGTCTGGGACCATCCCAACCTGAGGGTGATCGACGGCTCGCTGCACATAACCAACGGCGGGGTGAACCCGGTACTGACGATCTTCGCCAACGCGTTCCGGATTATGCACAACTGGGTGGGTTCCGGTCGCGCCTACCTCTAGCCATGACGAACTCCAATCCCCTCGTCGAGTACGTGTGGTAGACGGCCCCGTCGTCTCGGACGAACGCGCTGTAGCCGGGGCTCCCGGTGAGGTAACCGGCGACGTCGGTGCCCGTCGCGCTGGCGTTCTGCTCGACGATCGGCGGTAGTCCGCTCCCGTCATCTGCGCTACCACGTCGCAGCCCCGTTCTTCCGTGTGCGAGAACCCGGGGTCGAAGTTGAGGCGCGGTCGCTCTGCGGCCGCTCATGGTCTCGCTAGCCCTAGATCGCCACGATTTCACCAGCGCCGCTGCGAGTCGCTCGACCAACCCGCCCGCTACGGGCGCGCGGGTGCCGCAGCGCGAGGCACGGCCTCATCGAAAGGGAGCGAGGCCGACGTCGACAACGCTCATGACCTGCGTTCGGTCCGATCGAGCTCGATCAACAGCCTTTTGAGCACGCGGTCGAGCGTGCGGCGCTCGGCCGCAGTGAGGACACCGAGCAGGCGCTCCTCGTTGCCTACGTGGGTCTCCACCGCCCGGTCGATGACGTTCTTGCCGCGGCGGGTGAGGCGCACGAGCGTTCCTCTGCGGTCGCTCGGGTCGGGGCGCCGCTCGGTCAGTCCCGCCTCCTCCATCCGGTCGAGCCGCTTGGTCATACCGCTCGAGGAGAGAAGGGTCGCGCGCATGAGGCCTGTCGGGTTGAGCTCGTAGGGTGCGCCGACTCGCCGCAGCGCCGCGAGAAGGTCGAACCAGCCCTGCTGCAGCCCGTACTGGGCGAGTCCTTTCGCGAGCTCGTCGTCGGAGAGCTGGGCGGCGCGGAAGAGGCGCCCGTAGACGCCGAGAGGAGCGACGTCCAGATCCGGGCGTTCCCTCCGCCACTGCGCCAGAACCTCGTCCACGTGGTCCTGTGCCTCGTTCACCGTCGAGAGTGTATCGTAGCGAGAAGAAACTCTCTAGAGTATATCTTGCTAGAGAGAGAAGAAGAGAGTAGAGCCGACATGACTGTTCCTCGAACGATGAAGGCAATCCGCCTGCACGCCCCCGGCGTCGACGGGCTTCGGTACGAGACGATCGAGACGCCACCGCTCCGAGCGGGCGAGGTACTCGTCGAAGTACACGCCGCCGCCATCACGCGTGACGAGCTCGAGTGGCCGCTCGATCGGCTGCCGGCGGTTCCCTCGTACGAGCTGTCCGGTGTGGTCGCGGCCGCAGACGACGTCGCCGAGGTCTCCGTCGGCGACGAGGTGTATGCGCTTACTCCGTTCGACCGCGACGGGGTTGCGGCCGAGTATGCCGCCGTTACGGCTACGCTCCTGGCGCCGAAGCCGGCATCGCTCAGCCACGTGGAGAGCGCGGCGGTCCCACTGCCCGCGCTCAGCGCCTGGCAGGGGCTCTTCGTCCACGGTCATCTCGCGGCCGGCGAGAGGGTGCTTGTCCACGGAGCGGTGGGCGGTGTCGGTCAGTTCGCGACGCAGCTCGGGCGCTGGCGGGGCGCCCACGTCATCGCGATCGCGTCGCCGGATGCGTTCCAGGCTGCACGTGCGCTTGGAGCGCACGAGGTTGTCGACGGCCGGAGCGGACAGTTCGACGATGAGCGCGAACCGGTCGATCTCGTCTTCGACACGGTAGGCGGCGAGTTCCTCGTGCGCGCGCCCGCGCTACTCGCGAGGGGCGGTCGCCTCGTCTCGGTCGCCGCGGAGCCCCCCGGGGAAGGGTCGTACTTCGTAGTGGAACCGAACCGGGCGCAGCTGATCGAGCTCGCGAAACTCGTGGATAGCGGCCAGCTTCGCGTTGCAATCGACTCCACATTCACGCTCGCCGAGGCAGCCGCGGCCTTCGAGCGCAGCCTCGCGTCGGGCAAGCACGGCAAGGTCGTCATCGAAGTGGCCGATGACAAGAGCTCCCCATAGGGCGGATTCAGCGCGCCGTCGCACTCCAATCACACTTGGCCATCGCGGTACGCGGAATCGCGGCGACCTCACCCGGATCTGAATGTGCGGCCGGACTCCCTGGGCCGCCAGCACTGAGCGGATGGCGGCCGCTAGAGCGTCACGGTCGAGGTCGGCGGCTGCGCCAGCAGGACCTCCGGCTCGTCGGCATGCTGCTTGACCTCGACATCACCATGTCCGCCGGACGGGCTGCAAGAACCGTCGAACGCAACAGCCTCGGCTCACTGATCGACAGCATCAGCCCGCGCATGACTCGACTCTGCAGCGCACCTGGCCGCTAGGGCCGGTTCCGGGCCCGTCCCGTCGGTGCCGGCGTTGCCTCAATAAGCTCAGCGAGCGTCTCATCTCGCGACTGGGCTGAACCGAACCGGCCGCAGGAGTGGTCGCGGTCCCTCGAGAACACATCTGGTTGGTTCTCCGCCGACACCTCACGACGACCGGGGTGCGGTCCTCACCAGAGCTATCCTCCGTGGCAGTGCTGACCCTGCGGCGCCCGGCGGACGAGGTCGTCGTGAAGGTGGCCACCATGTCGACGCGGGAGGGGAGTCGTGGCGCGGGTGGTGGAAGGCCGGCGTGCTGGGTAGGTCTTGGGTATGGAATTCGGCCTTGGATACTTTCCCACCTACGACGGCATGCGGCCCGGCGAGGTCGCGCGGATGGCTGAGGAGCGCGGTTATAGCGCCATCTACTTCGCTGAGCACACCCACATCCCGGCGGCGGAGACCGACCGCGCGCCCGGGCGGCCCTTGCCGGCCAAGTACTGGCGCACGTACGACCTCTTCGTCGCGCTCACCGCCGCTGCGGAGGCGACCCGCCATATCCGCGTCGCCAGCGGCATCTGCCTGATCGTTGAGCGTGATCCGATCATCACGGCGAAGGAGGTCGCGAGCGTCGACCACCTCTCGGGCGGCCGCCTGGAGTTCGGGGTGGGCGCGGGCTGGAACCGGACCGAGATGCGCAATCACGGCACCGACCCGCGCGTCCGGATGGCCGTCATGCGCGAGCGGGTCGAGGCCATGAAGGAGATCTGGACCCAGGACGAGGCCAGCTACCACGGCAAATACGTCAACTTCGACCGGATCCGGTCGTGGCCCAAGCCGGCGCAGTGGCCACACCCACCAGTCCTCGTTGGCGGCGCTGGCCCAACCGTACTCGATCGGGTGCTTGGGTTCGGCGACGCGTGGTTCCCCAATTACCACCCCGAGGTGTACGACCGCATCGCCGAGCTGCGCAGCCGCGCCGACCGGCCCGTCCGGGTGCAGGTGATGAGCGTGCCGGCCGATGCGAAGGTGTTCGAGAAACTCCGCGAGGCTGGCGTCAAGCGGGTCGCGCGGTGGTTCCCGTCCGGGCCGCGCTGGCGCCTCGAACAAGCCTTGGAGGAGTGGGAGAAGGCGATCGCGGAGTACAACCCGGAATGACGCCGCACAAGGCACGGCGGCGGTTCGCTGCCGCCCGCGTGGCCCGTCTTGCGACTGCCGACGCCGCCGGCCGGCCGCACATCGTGCCGGTCACGTTCGCGGTCGACGGCGACGTCGTCTACAGCGCAGTCGACGCCAAACCCAAGCGGAGCACTGCGCTCAAGCGGCTCGCAAACGTCGCGGCCAACCCGGCCGTCGCGCTGCTCGTCGACCATTACGCGGACGACTGGAACGAACTGTGGTGGGTACGCGCCGACGGCACTGGCCGCGTCGTCGACCCGGAGGACCCCGAGGGCGTACGCGCCCTGTCACTGCTCGCCGACCGCTACCCGCGCTTCGCCGCGCGCGGGGCAGTGCTCGCCATCGACGTAAGCCGCTGGTCGGGCTGGGCCGCGTCGGCCGCGACCGAGGAAGGCTGAGATGGCCCTGCTCCCGTCGACATAGGCGCCTCGAACACCTCGGCTTCCGATGGTTGTGGCTCGATATATCGAACCGATACTCTTACCCTCGTGATCGAGATGGCGATCCTCGGGATCCTCAAGGAGCACGAGGCGCACGGTTATGAACTGAAGAAGCGGATGGCCGAGCTCGCCGGGGGGTCCGGCGGCGTCTCGTTCGGCTCCCTCTACCCCGCGCTCAACCGGCTCGAGCTGGCCGGCGCCGTCCGCATGATTGATCACGCCCGGCCCCGGCTCGTCGGCCCGATGACCGGCGCCATCGGCAGTGAGCTGGCGGCCCTGCGCCACCAGCGCAAGGCGGCGACGAGCGAGCCGAAGTCCGGCCGGCGCGACAAGAAACGTAACCGCAAGGTCTACGGCATCACCGACAAGGGCGTGACCCGCCTGCGTGAGCTGCTCGTCAACGCTGACCCCGCCGACGACCGTGCTTTCCACGTGCAGGTCGCGTTCTGTCGCTTCCTCGAACCCCTCACACGGCTCGGCCTCTTCGATCGGCGGCGGGCCCACCTGACCACCGAGCTGGCCAAGCGCCGTCGGCCCTCGGACACTCCGACCACCGACCCGTACATCCGCTCTCTCAAGGAGCGCGACATCAGAACGCTGATCGACGACCTCGGCTGGCTCGATGAACTCAGCCGCATCACCCAAGAGCAACTCGTCCCGGTCGTCCCCCAACCGGTCATCACCGACACAGGAGGCACGCATCCATGAGCAAGATCCGTTTGGCGATCGCCGGGGTCGGCAACTGCGCCAACTCCCTCATCCAAGGGCTCGAGTACTACAAGGACGCCGACCCGTCTGAGGAGGTGCCCGGCCTCATGCACGTGGTGCTCGGCGGCTACCACATCCGCGACATCGAGCTCGTGGCCGCGTTCGACGTCGATGCCGAGAAAGTGGGCCTGGACGCCGGCAAGGCAATCTGGGCCAGCGAGAACAACACGGTGAAGTTCGCGGAGGTCGGAGAGCTCGGCGTGACCGTCATGCGCGGACCGACGCTCGACGGCTTCGGCGAGTTCTACCGCGAGATTTGCGAGGAGTCGCCGGCGGCGCCGGTCGACGTCGCGCAGGTCCTACGCGACATCCGCGCCGACGTCCTCGTGTCCTACCTCCCGGTCGGCTCCGAGGAGGCGCAGCGCTACTACGCGCAAGCCTGCCTGGAGTCGAAGACCGCGTTCGTCAACGCCATCCCGGTGTTCATCGCGAGCGAGCCCGAGTGGGCTGCGAAGTTCGAGGAGGCCGGTGTGCCGATCGTCGGCGACGACATCAAAAGCCAGGTGGGCGCAACCATCACGCACCGCATGCTTGCCCGCCTGTTCGAGGATCGCGGGGTCGCGATCGACCGCACCTACCAGCTGAACTTCGGCGGCAACATGGACTTCAAGAACATGCTCGAGCGGAAGCGCCTGAAGTCCAAGAAGATCTCGAAGACGCAATCGGTCACCAGCCAGATCGACCAGGGCATCTCCGACGACGACGTCCACATCGGCCCGAGCGACCATGTCCCGTGGCTCGACGACCGCAAGTGGGCCTACATCCGCGTCGAGGGCCGCAACTTCGGCGATGTGCCCCTCAACGTCGAGCTCAAGCTCGAAGTCTGGGACTCTCCCAACTCGGCCGGCGTGATCATCGATGCCATCCGCTGCTGCAAGGTCGCCCAAGACCGCGGCATCGGCGGCGCGTTGCTCGGCCCGTCCGCGTACTTCATGAAGAGCCCGCCCATTCAGTACCGCGACGAGGAAGCGCGCGAGCTGGTCGACCAGTTCGCCAGGTGATACGGAGTCGGCCCCGGAGCGTCCGGCATAGCCCAATGCGGTGACCCCACTTTCCTCGACCCAGGTGCCACGTCCTCGTGAAAGGCGGATCGTCGGGGTCGTTCCTGCTGGGCATAGGCCGCAACGATCGCTAAGTGGAGGATGGAGCAATGGCGACACTGTGGTCCTGCCCTAAGTCGGACTGCCCACCTACGGAGGTCGCTCCGGCAGACGTGCCTGAGTCCGGCGAAGCGGCCGGCGCTGAGTCGGAACGTCCCTTCACGACTGATGAGGTTGCGGCGCTGCTCAATGTTCCGCTTGACACCATCTACAAGTGGCATAAGGAAGGCACAGGGCCTCCGGGTTATCAGATGCACAAGGAGAGCCACTACCGACGGA
>JBKOUS010000072.1:0-6946 GCA_046723505.1 Actinomycetota bacterium | reverse complement strand
GCGATAGGTGCGGTTGGAGTGGCTGAGGTGGAGGTCCGGGGCCTACGAGCCGAGGATGTGCTCACTGACTTCTCGCGTTCTGTTGTCCAGCCGGCCGCCTCTTTGGCGGTCTGAGCCTTAGGTTGTTCAAACGTCTTGCTGTCGCAACTTCGCCAGCACCTCACCAGCGTGGGCGACCCCGAACTGCTCCGGATCAGCCGACGATCCGTGCGCCTCCAGTCGTAGGACTGAGCCTGCTTTGGTGGGTTCTGACAAGTTGCTCAGTAACGTTCTCCCAATTACCGCCGTCAGAGTCAAATCGAGACTTGTACCACGGACGGCAGTGACAACCGCACGGGCCCCCACCGGTGCGGTGCAACCGGCCTCCAGTGCACTGAGGAAACCCCGCTCCACAAGGGATTCTGCTCGCGCAACCAAGTTGTCGAGAAGTGCCAAGCGGTCTCGCAGCGCAATGCTGAGAGAACGATGAATTTCTAGAGCGAGGGCCCCTTGTCCAGGTGCTGGAAGCATCACCTGATGATCAAGAATCTGTGCTGGGAGCTGCTTGATGGTGATGCCTTCGCGGTGCGCATCCAGCTCCAGCAATAGGCCGAGCCGGCGCAGGCCAGCCGCGGCCAAGATCACTGCATCCACGTTGCCCTCCCGCGCCCGCTCGATTCGGGTCTCGACATTCCCCCGAATCGGCACGACCTCCAGCTCGATGTCGTGTTCGGCTGCCCAGTCGATCATCTGCATCGCACGTCGCGGAGCTCCGGTACCGACCCGGTCACCATCGGATAGATCATCGAGTCGCCGCCCCACCAGCACGTCTCGGGTGTCCTCGCGCGCTGGGATCGCGATGATCTCCAGATCGTCTGCGGGCGTGGTCGGCAAGTCCTTGAGGGAGTGCACCGCGACATCAATCTCATCTCGGCGCAGAGCATCGCGTACCGCGCTGACAAAGACCCCAGTGCCACCGATCTCGGTGAGCTGGCGCTGATCAAGATCACCGGTCGTCGTAATGCCTACAAAGATCGTGTCGCTGCCGCCGGCGGCCAACGCGGTGGCTACCTGGCTCGCCTGCGCGCGGGCGAGCGCCGACGTACGCGCCCCCAGCCGGATGGGCCGGGTCAGGGAGGCTGCAGACATCAGGTCCAGCAACGCATTAGGGCCCGACCTCAGGTGACATCACCGCAGCGACGGTTTGCGGGTCGAGGGCGAAAAGTTCGCGTAGGGCGGCGGCGTAGTCGACGGCATCCGGTTCCGCTGACAGCTCCTGTACTCGTACGGTCGGGGCGTGCAGCAGCTTGTCGACGATACGTCGCATGCTCCGCTGGATCTGTTCGCGTTCATGATCATCAAGATGGGGCAGCCGAGCGTCCAGCCGGCGGAGTTCGCTGGCCACCACCTCCGAGGCCATGGAGCGCAGCGCGACGACCGTTGGCGCGACCTGCGCGGCGCGGCGTAGGCCTAAGAAGTCGGCAACCTCTTCTCGAACCAAGGCCCGGGCGTCCTCGATCTCCTGGGCACTCGCCGCGTCTGGCTGTTCGGTGACCAGCCGATCCAGGTTCACCAGGCAGACGCCGTGTTCGGAAACCTCCGGAATTACGTCGGCTGGCAGGGCCAGATCGACAACTCCACGCACTGGGGTACCCGCCAGGTCCTCGACGCCAATGGTCAAGGTTCGGGCTCCGGTGCACGTCACCAGGACATCGGTCTCTGCGAGCGTCTGGGCGAGATCTGAGAGCGCGACCGCCTTCCCGCCGACTGCTTCTGCCAACCGCTCAGCGCGGGACAGCGTGCGATTGGCGCAGATGACGGATGCGCCGCTCGCCGCCGCAGTCCGTGCAGCTAACCCAGCCATCGCGCCGGCGCCGACGACCAGCACCCGCTGGCCTTCCAACCCGCCCAGCTGGTCGGTCAGCAGCCGGTACCCGGCACTGACCAGCGAACGACCGGCCGAGCCGATCCCGGTTTCGGTGTGGACCCGCTTGCCCACTCGGATCGCCTGCTGAAACAACGCGTTGAGGACCGGACCCACCGTCTCATGAGACTGGCCAAGCGTGAGGGCACTCTTCACCTGCCCGAGAATCTGGCTCTCACCGATCACCAGTGAATCAAGGCCGGACGCAACCGAGAACGCGTGGGCAACTGCACCCTCGTCGAAGAACACCGCACATAACGCCCGCAGTTCACTGCCGCGAAGGCTCCCAATATCGGCGAGGACCTGGGTTGCATCATCCAAAGCGCCATGAAACCGGGAGACGGACGCGTACAGCTCTGTCCGGTTGCACGTGGACAACACCACGGCCTCGTCGATGTGCTCCGATTCCACGAGCTGTTCGGCGAGCTTCGCCGTAGCAGGCGAATCCAGCGCCAGTTGGCTGAGATGTGACACCGACGTCGACTTGTGCGAGACGCTGACCACCAGAATGCTCATGAACCCGTCCCTCTGCTCTCAGCCAAGATCTGGTTGCTGTCGTCGGTCTTGCGTTGCTCGTGATAGGCCAGAATCTGCAGCTCCTGGCCTAGGTCGACCTTACGGACATTGACCCCATCGGGCACCACGAGCACCGTTGGGGCGAAGTTCAGGATGCTGGTGACACCCAGATACACAAGTCTGTCGGCGACCGCCTGGGCGGCCTCGGCCGGAGTCGCGATGACCGCGATCACCGCGCCCGTATCTGCGACTACCTCCTCGAGCTCGGTAAGGTCGCAGATCGCTAAACCATGGATCCGCTTGCCAACCAGTTCAGGGGAGGTGTCGATCAAGCCGACGACCCGAAAGCCGTGCGAGTAGAACCCGGAGTAGTTGGCCAGAGCCGTGCCGAGGTTGCCGAGGCCAACGATGATCACTGGCCAGTCGTGGGCCGAGCCGACGACTCGGCCGATCTGGAGCCGCAGGTATTGCACGTCGTATCCGACCCCGCGAGTGCCATACGAACCGAGATACGACAAATCCTTGCGAAGCTGGGCGGAGTTCACGCCGGTGGCCTCCGCAAGCGCACCGCTGCTGATGGTGTCGATCTGCTCCTCCGCCAGCCGGTTGAGCGCTCGAAGGTAGACAGGCAGCCGGGCAACGGTGGCGTCTGGAATCCCCTTGAGGGTGGCGACCGTACGCCAATGCTGACCCGCTGCCGTCCGCGTCGGCGGGTCACTCGGGAAGGTTTGTGACACACAACTCCTGAATCGGCGCTCGGATCCGGTCCAAACAGCGCCACTCTAAGGCGTTTGTGAACAGCCGCACAATTTTTCCGAGCTGCTCGCGCATCGCGCGAACCGATCTCCTGTCTTCCTCCGTCGCTCGCCGACGAAAAGCGCGCCGGCTCGCTCACTCGTCCAGACAGGGCGCGCGATTTTCCACGCTCACAACTGTCAAGAAGCGACCGTTTTCAATCACAACCGTTAAGACGCACCACTGAACCCGCCGCCAAGCGACCGGTTCCCATCACAACTGGTCAAGACGACTAGGAGCAACGACCGCCCGGCTCGGACTCACGAGGGCGACGATTCGAGTGCTGCGAGATAGGCCTGACCGCGCGGCGAGAGTCGATAGCCGCGCTCGAGCGATTCGGTCAATCCAAGCGCCTTGAGCCGGCGGACCCTGAGTTTGTACGTGCGACGCTCCTGGCCCACCTCCGACGCGAGCTCGGTCGATACAACACCAGGCAGCCGTTGAATCTGTCGAAGTGTGCTGTGGGTCCACGGCTGGTCGGCCGCACGATCCATCCGGTCAAGGCGTGCACTCAGGGCCGAGACGTCTGCGGGAGCTAGCTTGGCTGAGCGACGCAGAGCAAGGCGCGGGTCAGGTCGAGCCACGACAATGCCAATCCGGTAGAGATCACCGCGCCCCTTCGCGCTCGTCCACTTGACCAGCGCGGCGACCGAGTCGAAGCCTGCGTCAGCAGCGTCCTGGTCGGTCAACTGCCCCTCATCGGCTGGTGTGATCGAGGTGACCTCAACGACTCCAGCAGATGTGGTGAATCTGGACCCGACCTTGGGTCGTACTACCTCCCAGCGGCGGTACGTGCAGTTCACTCTGCCTTCAATCAGACCATGCAGTGTGGCGGCGGTGAACAACATTGCGCTCAGCGAGTCCGCAGCAGGGCAACCTTGAGCCGTACAGGATCTACCCGCCAAAAGTCGTGCTGCGCCCCGTCGACGAACGTGACCGGCACCTGTTCGGTGTAGCGTCGCTGCATTTCCGGGTCGCTGTCGACATCCAGCACCGCGTACGCCTCGCCGATCTCCGCGCAGACAGCAGCCACCTGCGCGATCGCCTCGTCACACAGATGGCAGCCCTGCCGGGTCAGCACGACGACCCGCTCTGGCCTCGCGGCGAAGACCGTCAGCGACGCCACCGCTGAGCCTCAATTCCTGTCACCAACGGCCTCCAGGCTGTGCCGCAAAACACCCTTCCTTACCTTCCCGGTTGTTCCCCTCGGGAGGTCCTCGACCAGCTGAACCAGGCTCGGGCGCTTGAACTTCGCGAGCCGGTTGGCGCAATGATCGTTGATCGCCTCGACAGTCAGTCCAGCTCCCGTGACAAATGCCACAACCTGTTCGCCGGTCCGCCGGAAGGGCCGGCCTACCACCGCCACCGACGCAACGCCTGGCAGCTCGCCGATCGCTTCCTCGACCTCGGCAGGGTAGACATTGAAGCCATTGACGATGATCAGCTCACGAGCCCGGTCAACGAGGAACAACTCCCCGTCCAGCAAGTAGCCGACGTCTCCAGTCGGGAACCAGCCGAGCTCGCCGGGACCGCCACGACCGTCCGGCCAGTAGCCGGAGAACAGATTGTCACCACGGACCCAGATCTCACCGGGTTCGGTCTCCTCCGTGCCGTCACCGATCTTGACCTCCACGCCGGGCAGCGGGCGACCGACGTGACCATGCCCGAACAGTTCTCCGCCCACAGTGGTCGAGACGCCCGGCGCCGCCTCGGTCAAACCGTACCCCTGATCGACCCTGAGTCCAGTACGCCCAGTGAACTGCTCTCGAAGATCAACTGGCAGCGGCGCGGCACCCGACACCACGGTCCGCACCGACCTGAGGCTGGCAACGGCCCGCTCGTCCTCCAGGATCCGGGCCAACACTGGCGGTGCCAACGGCAAGTTGGTGATGGCCTCACCGGCCAGCACTTCAGCGAAGCCGTCGTACCCATCCATGATCACCAAGCGGGCACCGGACATGGCCCAGCTCCCGAGCACCGCGTTCAGGCCGAATACATGGAACAACGGCAGCGTGGCCAGCACCACCGACTCTCGGTCCAGAATCTCGAGTGAAGCGACGCTGCCCAGGTGAGTCAGCAGCGCGCGGTGGCTGAGCATCGCTGCCTTCGGCTCCCCTGAGCTGCCGGCGGTGTAGAGCAGGACGGCCAACGCTTCGGGGTCCCTGGGCGAACTCACTGGTTCGGCTGCTGCGTCGGACAGCTCATCGAGTCCTTGAGGAGTGAGGTCTACCTGATGCACACCCTCCAGCGATTGGACTGCAGCTGTGAACAGCACCCGTGCGCCGCAGTCGTTGATCAGTGCGCGCAGTTCGTTGGCTGTGGACTGGGGATTGATCGGTACGGCGACGTAGCCGGCTCGCAAGGTCGCGAAGTAGGCCACGACGAATTCGATACTGTTCGGACCGACAAGAGCGATTCGATGCCCCGCCACCAGGCCGTGGGCTGACAATCCAGCGGCGACGGCGTCGATCCGGCGGTCTAGCTCGGCCCAGGTCATGGCGCGGTGTACCGGCATCGGCTGAACGAGCGCCACGGCCCCGGGCTGGGCCTCCGCCTGCCGAGCAACAAGATCGGCAAGGTTGTTCTCCAGCTGTTCAGCGTCAACCAACTGGACGGGTGTGTCCTGGTCGTTCACTCGTCTGAGTCTGGCACGAAGAACAGCAGACCGGACATTATGGTGATGAGGTGATAGGACCGGAGAGTGCGATGAGTAGATCGGAGGGCAAGCCGCCCGGTTACGTCGGCGATGTTGAGTCATTGCCGGGCACAGACGCGTCGGCAATTCCCGTCGACCACGGCGATCCGCTGGCCGCGGTTGGCCCCCTCCGTCCCGCACCGGATGAGGTCAGCGCCAACGACGAGCAGCATGTTCCATTGATCCATGAGGATCCGACCGCGGCGGCGTTCTTCGATCTCGACAACACCGTGGTCCAGGGCGCCTCGCTCTTCCACCTTGCCAAGGGTCTGTATCGGCGCGGCTTCTTCCCGCCACGAGTGATCCTGAAGGGCCTCTGGCTGCAGGCGTACTTCCGCGTGGTGGGCCGAGAGAAGCCCGGCCACATCCAAGATGCCCGCAGCGTGACATTGGGCTTCATCGAAGGGCACACCGTCACGGAACTGACCGAGATCGCAACCGAGGTTTACGAGGAGTCCATCGCTGCTCGCATCTGGCCCGGGACCAGGGCGCTTGCTCAGACGCACCTCGACGTGGGGCAGCAGGTCTGGCTGGTGACTGCAGCACCGGTGGAGGTGGCCGGCATCGTTGCTGCGCGGCTGGGACTAACTGGCGCGCTGGGTACGACGGCCGAGCACATCGACGGTGTCTACACCGGCCGGCTCAAAGGTGATCTGCTCCACGGCCCGGCCAAAGCTGATGCGGTACGCGCGCTAGCACATGAGCACGGATTAGATCTCGCCCGCTGCTTCGCGTACTCAGACTCCTACAACGACCTTCCAATGCTCTCGCTGGTCGGGCACCCGTGCGCGATCAATCCCGACGGCAGGCTGCTGGCGCACGCCGAGGAACAAGACTGGCAGATTCAGGACTATCGGAGCGGTCGGAGGGCGGCGCGTTTCGGGCTGTTTGGGGCAGGGGCAGCCGGTGCGACTGCCGGTGCAGTGGCAACAGGGTTTGCCGTCAGGCGCGTCATGAAAGGCTGATGCGCCACGATTAGCTCTTGCGGCTCAAGAGGTAGAGCACCAGCGTTGCTGCGCCAAGGTACGCCGCGTAAC
>JBKOUS010000109.1:0-9644 GCA_046723505.1 Actinomycetota bacterium | reverse complement strand
GACGTTACAGACGGCAAGCCGACTCTGGTCGTACCCGCCCATGTCAATCTCGGCCTAGCCATCGACCTGCCCAAGGGGGATGGCACCCGTCAACTCCTGGTGCCGAGCATCAAGAGGTGCGAGTCGCTGGACTTCGCCCAGTTCTGGTCTGGCTATGAGCAGGTGGTGAAAAAAGCCCGTGCTGGGAAGCTGACGCTGGAGGATTTTGCTGGCACCACGATTACGCTGACCAATCCAGGAACGATAGGAACCAGCCACTCGGTCCCCCGCTTGATGCAAGGCCAAGGGGCGATCATCGGCGTGGGCTCCATGGAGTACCCGCCAGAGTTCCAAGGGTCGGATCCCGATCGACTCAGCGACATGAGCGTGTCCAAGATCATGACGTTGACCTCGACGTATGACCACCGCGTCATCCAGGGAGCCCAATCTGGCGAATACCTGGCTCGGCTGCACGCCTTGCTACTTGGCGAGGATGGCTTCTACGACGACATCTTCGGCGCACTACGCATCCCCTATGAGCCGATCCGCTGGGCACAGGATGTGAGTAGCTTCCACGAGGACCAGATCCCCAAGCAGGCCCGCATCATGGAAATGATCAATGCCTATCGGGTGCGCGGCCACCTGATGGCGGACACGGATCCGTTGGAGTACCGGCAGCGGCGCCATCATGATCTTGACGTACAGTCGCACGGCCTGACGCTTTGGGACTTGGACCGCGACTTTGCGACTGGATCCTTCGCAGGCGGCCAGGGCCGGATGAAGATGCGGAAGATCTTGGGCATCCTGCGCGACTCTTACTGCCGGACCACCGGCATCGAGTACATGCACATCCAAGAACCGGCGCAGCGCAGATGGATCCAGGATCGGGTGGAGCGGCCACACGAGTCGCTCCCCCGCGAGGAGCACCTCCGGATCCTAGACAGGCTCAATGAGGCCGAGATCTTCGAGACCTTTCTGCAGACCAAGTTCGTCGGACAGAAGCGATTCTCCCTGGAAGGGGGCGAGTCGGCCATCGTCTTATTGGACGAGGTGTGCGAGCAGGCTGCCGAAGCCAACCTTGAGGAAGTCTGCATCGGCATGCCGCATCGCGGCCGGCTCAACGTGCTGTCCAATATCGTCGGCAAGTCGTACGAGCAGATCTTCCGCGAATTCGAGGGCAATCTCGACCCGCGCACGGTCCAGGGCTCCGGCGACGTCAAGTACCACCTGGGTTCGGAGGGCAAGTTCACCGCGCTCAGCGGCGCAACAATAAGGACCTCGGTAGCGGCCAACCCGAGCCATCTCGAGGCAGTCAACCCGGTGCTGGAAGGCATCGCCCGAGCCAAGCAGGACATCCTCGACCGCGGAGCGGAGTTCCCGGTGCTGCCTGTGCTGTTGCACGGCGACGCAGCGTTCGCGGGTCAGGGTGTCGTCGCTGAAACCCTCAACCTCAGCCAGCTGCGCGGCTACCGGACCGGCGGCACGATCCACATTGTCGTGAACAATCAGGTCGGCTTCACCACATCCCCGACCGAGTTGCGATCTTCGATGTACTGCACCGATGTGGCCAGGATGATTCAGGCCCCGATCTTCCATGTGAATGGTGATGACCCCGAGGCGTGCATCCGCGTGGCGCGGCTAGCATTCGCCTTCCGCCAAGAGTTCAACAAAGACGTGGTCATCGACCTCATCTGCTATCGGCGCCGCGGTCACAACGAGGGCGACGACCCGAGCTTCACACAACCTCGGATGTATGACCTCATCGAGAAAAAGCGGTCGGTCCGCAAGCTCTACACCGAGGCTCTGATCGGCCGCGGCGACATCACCGTCGAGGACGCCGAAGCCGTCATGACCCGCTTCCAGCAACGCCTGGAGACCGTCTTCAATGAGGTGCGAGGTGCGGGTAAGCCACCTAGTGACATGGATTACAGCCGAGTGCCGGAGTACCCCAAGAAGTCTGCTGCGAAGCACGGCACTGCGATCAGCATGGAAACACTGAAGAAGATCGCAGACGCGCACACCACCTTCCCAAGCGGATTCACCGTCCATCCGAAGGTGATGCCTCAGCTACAGCGCCGGGCTGCGGCGATCACCCAGGGACCCATCGACTGGGCCACTGCGGAGATCCTGGCTCTTGGCTCCTTGCTTCTGGAAGGACGCACAGTCCGGCTCACCGGACAAGACACCCGTCGCGGGACCTTCGTGCAGCGCTTCGCGGCGATCGTGGACCGCAAGACCGGCGAATCCTGGGTGCCCCTCAAGCAGCTGGATGAGACCCAGGGGAAGTTCCATGTCTTCGATTCGCTGTTGAGTGAGTACGCGGCGATGGGCTTCGAATATGGCTACTCTGTGGCAAGCCCAGAGGCACTGGTCCTGTGGGAGGCCCAATTCGGTGACTTCGCCAACGGCGCGCAGACGATCATCGATGAGTTCATCACCTCCGGTCAGGCCAAGTGGACTCAGCAGTCTGGGGTCGTACTGCTCCTGCCGCACGGATACGAGGGCCAGGGTCCAGACCATTCGTCAGCACGGCTGGAACGCTTCCTCCAGCTTGGCGCCGAGGACGCGTTAACGGTTGCTCAGCCCTCGACTCCCGCTAACTACTTCCACATGCTCCGTCAGCAGGCGCTGGGCGAGCTGCATCGGCCGCTGATCGTCATGACCCCGAAGTCGATGCTACGTAACAAGCTCGCCGTCTCTGACCCCTCAGACTTCACTCAAGGATCCTGGAAGCCGGTGATCGGCGATCCGACGATCGAAGATCCGGGCCAGGTCAACTCGGTGCTGCTCTGCTCGGGGAAGATCCGTTGGGACCTGCTGAATGCGCGCAATAAGGCCGGCAAGGATGGTCAGGTCGCGATCATCGCTGTGGAACGGCTCTACCCGCTTGCTGCAAAGGAAATCGTCAAGCAGCTCAGGCGTTTCGACCGCGTCAAGGAGGTGCGCTGGGTGCAAGACGAGCCGGGCAACCAAGGTGCGTGGCCGTTCATGGCACTTAACTTGCCGCAGCGGCTCGCCGAACTCGAGCCGAGCCGAAATTGGCGGCTGATCAAGGTAGCCCGGCCGGCATCGTCGGCGCCGTCAGTCGGCTCAACGACCGTTCACCTGCAGCAGCAGCGTGCCCTGATGGAGGCCGCCTTCGCTTAGGCGGGAGGAGTATCCCGCTCGGCGAGCGTCGGAGGCGCGCGCTGGTGATCGGAGAAACGATGAGCGCGATACCCAGGGCCTCTGGAGGGGCTCATTCGCCACGATTGCATTGCGCGAAGAGCGACGACCACACCCAGCATCCCCACGCCGTGCGTGAGTCGAGCATAGGAGTCAATGTGTACTTCACCGATCGGGGTATCGAGGAGCTCCAGGCACGCCGGGGGGAAGATGAGGTCACTCTCTCTTGGCTCGCTGATCAACTGCGCACCTTCGTCGACCTCCATCCTGAGTTTGAGACTCCCGTGGAGCGCCTCGCGACTTGGCTTGCCCGCCTCGACGAGGAAGATGAGTAACTACCCGCGCTGCTGAGATTGCTCGAAAGTGGTCGAGGACGACACGAAAACCGGCGAGGACGATGTCGTCTCTGACCACTTTCGAGCAAGAGGATGGCCGATCCAACGTCGCCCGGCTGTACTGCCAATGACGACGTGGCCTGTCACGGCTCGAAGATGATCTTGCCGAAATGATCACCTGCGATCATTGCAGCGAAGCCAGCGGCCGCATCCGCCAGCGGCAGTATGCGGTCGATGTCGGGCCGGATCCCGGTCGTCACCAGCATCTTGGTCAAGGCGATCAGTTCGTCTCGGGTGCCCATCGTCGAGCCGTGCACACGAAGCGGTTTGAAGAAGATCTTGGTGAGCTCAGCTTTGGCCGGATTGTCGCCCGACGTCGTGCCACAGATCACGAGCGTGCCGCCCGGCTTCAGTGCATTGATCGAATGTGACCAGGTGGCAGCACCGACACTGTCCATCACCGCATCTACTCGCTCCGGGAGCATGGCTCCAATTGGAAAAGCCCGGTGCGCCCCAACGCTGACCGCGCGAGCTCCGCGCGCCTCGTCCCGGGAGGTCACCCAGATACGCATCCCGGCGTGCCGGCCGAGCGCTATGAGAGCAGTGGCCACTCCCCCGCCTGCTCCTTGGATCAGAACGGTGTCGCCCGGCCTGGCTTCAGATTGGCTGAAGAGCATCCGGTACGCCGTCAGCCAAGCCGTCGGCAGGCAGGCCGCCTCGGCAAAGCTCAGCTCGGGCGGCTTGTCCACCAGATTGGCCGGCGGCACCCACACTTGCGTCGCAAAGGTGCCCGGATAACGTTCAGAGAGCAATGAACGCTTCGGGTCGTACGTGCCATCGGAGCCGACAAAGTCGGGGGCATTGATCAACGCATGCACGATGACCTCCCGGCCGTCGTCGGTGACACCCGCAGCATCACAGCCAAGGATCATGGGGAGTCGGTCGGCCGCAAGGCCAACCCCCCGCAGCGACCAGATGTCGTGATGATTGAGCGCAGCCGCCTTTACCTGCACCGGCACCCAGCCGGCTGGCACGCCCGGCGGCTCAATCTCGCTTACCACGAGAGCGTCTAGGGGCGCTTCCACATCCGCCCGTACCGCGTAGGCCGCCATCATGCCCTCACCTTATGAGCGCAGACTGCCGCTTGACTGAGTCAGGTGGCTTCGCGCGACACACGCGTCTACAGTGCCTCGCGTGAGCAATGACGCCGCCCCCCTGGTCGAGGCTTTCCGTGCTCGGACTGAGCGGCGGCCAACGGGCGTCTGGGCTGCCCCTGGTCGGGTCAACCTGATCGGCGAACACACCGACTACAACGACGGCTACGTCATGCCATTCGCTCTGGCGCAGCGGATACTGATAGCCGCCGCTCCGCGACGCGACGGCATCTGGAGCGTCACCTCCCTAAACAACTATTCGACTGAAGTCTTTGGCGCCGCCGACCTGCAGCCAGGAATGGCAGGTTGGCAGGCGTACGTGGCCGGTGTGGTGTGGGCGCTTCAGGAAGATGGGCATCGGATTGGCGGAGCCGACCTGGTGCTTTCCTCCAATGTGCCGGCGGGCGCCGGACTGTCATCATCGGCCGCACTGGAGTGTGCCGTGCTTGCTGCGCTCGCAGACCTCAACGGCCTCGACATTGCCGGACTGGAGCGTGCCAAGCTCGCGAGACGCGCGGAAAATGCGTTCGTTGGTGCCCCGACAGGCTTGATGGATCAAGCCGCTGCCACGTTGTGCACCGCCGGGCACGCCCTGTTCTTCGACTGCCGAACTGGCGGTGCTGAGCAGGTTCGATTCGACACGATCAGCGCCGGCCTGGAAATCCTGGTCCTGGACACCAAGACACCTCATGCGCTGGTAGACAGCGAATACGCCGCCCGCCGAGCCAGTTGTGAGGAGGCCGCGCGTCTGCTCGGCGTGCCGGCGTTGCGAGACGTAACTGACCTGGATGCCGCTCTAAACAAGCTCCCCGATCCTCTGATCCAGCGCCGGGTACGCCATGTGGTCAGCGAGAACGCTCGGGTGCTGGAGGCCGTCGAGGTGCTGCGAGCGGGCCGCATCGCCGATCTGGCGCCCCTCCTTGACGCCTCGCATGCCTCGATGAGGGACGACTTCGAGATCACCGCGCCACAGGTAGACCTCGCCGTTGAAACGGCACTGGCCTCCGGAGCCCTTGGCGCTCGGATGACCGGTGGCGGTTTCGGCGGATGCATCATCGCCCTGGTCCCGGCAGGCGGGGTGGAGCGGGTCGGAAGCGAGATCGCCCGCAGTTTTGCGCGCGCTGGATACCGTCAGCCCGTGCATTTCGCCGCCGTTCCGTCGGCTGGCGCCGAGCGCCTTCAGTGAGCCGTAGCTATCGTCTCGATCACATTCCAAACGGACCTGCGTCGATCCAACTCAGGCATCGCGTGCAAGGATCACTTTGTTGTCAGGACCCATCCGCCGCAACTTGAGCGGTGGATATGCGTAATCAACCCCAGGCTCAAAAAGACCTTGGTTGGAAGGGAGCAGCACATCATGAATGTCCGAATGAAGCTCGGTGTGGCCGCGGCCTCTGTCGCCGCTCTGGCTCTGAGCGCCTGTGGCTCAAGCTCGCTGAGCGGAGAGCCCGGCGCCGAGAGTGCCCCGTCGGTCTCGGTCAGCCAGAATGTGGACCTGGCCAGCAAGCTGCCTGAGAGCATCAAGAACGCGGGCGTGATCAAGATCGGCACCGACCCGAGCTACGCGCCCAACGAGTTCCTCGCCGCCGACGGTAAGACCGTCGAGGGCTTCGAGGTCGATCTCTTCAACCAGGTCGCCACCAAGTTCGGCGTCAAGACCGAGTGGCAGCCGTCCAAATTCCCCAGCATTATCGGCGGAGTCAACGGCAAGAAGTACGACATAGGTGTCTCCTCGTTCACAATTGATAAGGATCGCCTGAAACAGGTCGACATGGTGAGCTACTTCAACGCCGGCACCCAGTGGGCCACTCAGCAGGGCAACCCCAAAGGCGTCGACCCCGACAACGCCTGCGGTAAGAACATTGCCGTGCAGACCGGAACCGTGCAGGAGACCGCCGATCTTCCGCCGCGTCAGAAGAAATGCGGCAGTAACAAGATCAACGTTTTGTCTTATAGCCTCCAGGCTGAGGCCACCAGCGCGGTGGTCAGTGGCAAGGCCGACGCCATGCTGGCCGACTCGCCAATTGTGGCGTATGCGGCGAAGCAATCCGGCGGGAAGCTCGAGGCGCTGGGTGACATCTACGACGCTGCACCGTACGGCTTCGTGCTGCCCAAAGGCGAAACCGAGTTCGCTCAGGCGATCGCTGAGGCGCTGAAGCAGCTCGACCAAGAGGGCGCCTACAAGTCCGTGCTCGAGAAGTGGGGCGTCGAGCAGGGCGCCATCTCCGACTTCGCCGTGAACCCGACGTCATGACAACCACAACAGAAGCCCGGCCGGCGGTCAGCGATGACCGCCCCGGGCTAATAAAGGCAACACCGGTTCGCCACCCCTGGCGCTGGGTCGCCATCGCAGTGATCGCAGTGCTCGCCCTGATGTTCCTCAACATGTTGATCTTCAACCCGGCGTTCAACTGGCCGTTTGTCCTTGAGGCCATGATCCAGAATCCGGTGGTCGAGGGCTTCTGGAAAGGCACCATCCTCGTCACGATCTTGGCGATGCTCTTCGGGGTCATCCTCGGGGTGATACTCGCGGTGATGCGGCTGTCGGATAACCCCATCCTTAGGGGTGTTTCGTGGTTGTACACGTGGTTCTTCCGCGCCATCCCTCGGTATGTGCTACTCGTGATCATGGGCCAACTTGGGCTCCTGTTCGCAGAAGGCCTCGGTCTTGGCGTGCCTTTCGACTGGAAGATCATCGAATGGCTCGGTCTCAGTGGCGACTGGCGCATCGGACCCTTCAATGCCAATGAGATCTTCGTCGGCCTGGCCGGCGGCGTGATCGGTCTAGCTGCCTCAGAGGCTGCATACATGGCCGAAATCGCGCGGGCAGGGATTCTCAGCGTCGACAAGGGCCAGATGGAAGCCGCCCAGGCGCTCGGCATGAGCCGCGGCATGGCCATGCGTCGGGTCGTGCTTCCTCAGGCCATGCGCGTCATCGTGCCGCCGACCGGCAATGAGACGATCGCCATGCTCAAGGACACCTCATTGCTCATCGGCATTCCGGTTGGCACCGAGCTCTTCTTCCAGCTTCAGGCCATCGGCAATCGGACCTTCCAAGTCTTCCCAATCCTGGTGGCAGCCACGCTCTACTACCTGATTGCCTCCAGCGTCCTGATGGTTGGCCAGGCGTACCTGGAGCGGCACTTCGGACGCGGCTTCGGCGTCCAGGTGAGCGCGGACAAGGAGGAGGCGGCCAAGGGCCTGGCGATCGGAGCAGCGAAATGACGACCACGGCGCCAGAGACCGAGCATCTCGTACACGCGGTCAATGTCAGCAAGGCGTTCGGCAGCAATGAGGTGCTGAAAGGCATTGACATGACCGTTGACGCCAAAGAAGTCGTGTGCTTGCTCGGCCCCAGCGGGTCGGGCAAGACCACCTTCCTGCGTCTGATCAACCAGATGGAGACTCTCACGGGTGGCCGGATCTGGGTTGGCGGAGAGCTCATCGGGTTCGAGGACCGCAACGGCAAACTGCACGTGCGTAAAGACAAGGACATCGCACGGCAGCGGGCGCGGATTGGCATGGTCTTCCAGCGCTTCAACCTCTTCCCGCACATGACCGCCCTTGGAAATGTGATGGAAGCGCCGGTCAAGGTCAAGCGGCGACCTAAGGCGGATATCACGAAGGAGGCCTTGGAACTTCTTGACATGGTCGGCCTCGCAGATCGGGCCAGGTACTATCCCTCGCAGCTCTCCGGCGGGCAGCAGCAGCGGGTGGCGATCGCG
Source organism: Actinomycetota bacterium (assembly GCA_046723505.1). GTDB lineage: Bacteria > Actinomycetota > Actinomycetes > Propionibacteriales > Propionibacteriaceae > Microlunatus. Next base: position 1,286 of record JBKOUS010000109.1, on the reverse strand, counting down.
CGTGCCCTGGCCATGAAGCCGGAACTGCTGCTCTTCGATGAACCCACATCGGCCCTCGACCCAGAGCTTGTGGGCGAGGTTCTTGGGGTCATGCGCAACCTCGCCGTGGAGGGGACGACCATGATCGTGGTCACCCACGAGATGGCCTTCGCACGTGAAGTTGCCGACCGCGTCGTGTTCATGGATCAAGGTGTGGTCGTCGAGGAGGGCCCGCCCAACGAAGTGCTGCTGAATCCCCGGGAGGAGCGCACCAAGTCATTCCTCCGCCGCGTCAAGCACGACGCCGAGGCGGAGGCCGCGCACGACGCCGAGCTGGCCAGGATTCTGGCGGAGGCTGAGGCCTTGGAAAGCGAAAGCTGAGGCCTACGAGGGCTTCGACGGGCTCAGCCCGCAGCTGCGCCGCCCTGAGCCTCGTCGAAGGGCGCAGTCGCTAGCGGCCAATCTCTTACCGTTGCCTCCTGTCAGCCGCCGGTTGCACGAAGACGGCAGTGGAGCGTGGGTGCAGCACACCTACCAGAACCGCGATCGCAAGCACAGCAAGCACCACCGACACCCAGGTGGTCCCGCCACCTTTGAAGCTCCAAGCGATCGGCAGCAAGATCAGCTGGGTGGCCACCGCGGGTCCCCTACTCCACCTCCTGCCCAGGAACACACCTCGCGCCACGATGAGGAGCATGAGGCCGAAGCAGGCCATCAGGATCGACACGCCAACTCCGACAACCGCGCGTGACATCCGTACCTGCCCCACCTCGACCGCCGCGTACGCCGACGCACTGAGTGCTTCAACCGCCAAGAGCGCAGCAGCTACGACGATGGTGAGCGGGCGTCGACCCGAAGGCTGAGCACCTGTGTGTGTCATAGCAGGTGTTTTGCGGCGCTAGAAGCGGGTACAACCGGTTGATAGGAACCCGCAGACCGTAACTGGATGCAAATGTGAGGCACCGAACGCTCGAAACTCTTGTATTGCCTGTCAATACTTGAAAGTCTTGGGTGGCGCGAGTCAAGCCTCAGTGTAGAGGACTCGTGGCTTCCCCATCCTGCGGGGTCCTACGCCAGGGGCCCAGAGCAACCAGTTAGGAGTGTAACGCCATGGATTGGCGCCACAGGGCCGCTTGTCTGGACGAGGACCCTGAGCTGTTCTTCCCGATCGGGAATACCGGCCCAGCCCTTCTCCAGATTGAAGAGGCCAAGCAAGTCTGCCGGCGATGCGAGGTCAGGGACGCATGCCTGCAGTGGGCGCTGGAAGCTGGTCAGGATCATGGTGTCTGGGGCGGCCTCAGCGAAGA
>JBKOUS010000007.1:0-24503 GCA_046723505.1 Actinomycetota bacterium | reverse complement strand
GGATCACGCCGATGACATCCTCGGCCGCATCGGAGACTGAAAGGGCCAGGAACTTCTGGTCCGGATTCTTCTCGTGCACCTTACGGATGACCTCGACGCCGCCGCCTCCTGGCAGGTGGACGTCCAGCAACACCACGTCCGGTTGGGTCTGCAGTACGACGGCGATGGCCCGATCAGCGTCGGCCGCCTCGCCAACGACGGCCACGGAACGGCCAATTTCAGCCTTCACACCCGTGCGGAACATGGCATGGTCATCGACGATGACTACCCGGTATGGCCCGCGGGCGGCAGGTGCGCTCTGGACACTCGGCTGGTCGGTTGTCGCCCGCGCGATGGGCTGGTCCGGTGTCTCGTTCATCTCTTGATCTCCAGTCGTACCTCGGTGCCGTCGCTCGACGCTGAACGGATTGTTGCGGTGCCGCCGTGCCGCGCCATGCGATCGATGATGCTGCCCTTGACGCCCATCCGATCCTCAGCGACAGCGTCGACGTCGAATCCGTGGCCGCGGTCCCGAACGAAGACCTCGACAGATTCCTCATCGACCTCGGCATACACATCGATCTTGTCGGCCCCGGAGTGCTTGGCCGCATTCACCATCGCTTCCCGGGCGGCGCGTACCAGGGCCTGGATTTCCTCGGAGGTGTCGCAGTCGCCGACCACCACCAACTCCACGGGCACGCCTCGCTCATCCTCGACCTCTGCGGCAGCCGCCGTGAGTGCGGCTTTGAGTGTCGCTTCAGGAAGCTCGTCGCCATATAGCCAGTTGCGCAGCTCTCGCTCTTGCCGGCGGGCCAACTGCTGCACTGCCTTGGGGTCGTCTGCATGCCGCTGGATCATCGCGAGAGTTTGCAGCACCGAGTCATGCAGGTGGGCGGCCATATCCGCACGGGCATCTGCTCGAACCTTCTCAGCTCTCGCCTGGTTGAGTGCTGAACGTGAGCGGTGCAACCAAGGTGCGAGGACGATCGCCAGACCAGCGAGCGCGAGCATCGTCATCGCCATGACTTCAGGTAAAAGAGCAATCTGGCCGTGCTGGGCAATGACGATGCCGAAGGCTGCACCGACCAGGCCCAACCCGACGATCACCCGGACCAGCGCTGGCCATCCACCCCGAGCAACGAACGGAGCCAGCCAAGCCCTGCCGCCCGCCTCATCGCGCCAGCGCTTCTGCTGTGCAGAGTCGGCCTGGCGCCACACGAGTGCGGCTCCGGCGCAAGCAAAGGCCACTGGCCAGAACAGCTGGGAGCTGATGCCCAGACCGGTGTTCTGCATGATCAACAGCAAGCCAACGCCCAAAGCGACAAGCGCCAGCAGCATGCCCCATTCAATGCGACGCTTGGGCCTGCCGTGGTCCCGCATGCCGGCCCGGCTCGCAGACTCCAGCCCTGGAGCCTTCACCGTCGACTCCGGCGGCAATAACAGCCACAAGGCCCCGTATGCGATAACACCGATGAATTGGAAAGTCGCCAAGGCGACGAAGGCGATCCTCACCGCCATCAGCGGCCAGCCAAGATGCCTGGCTAGTCCGGTGCAGACTCCTCCCAGCCAGGCCCCCTCGGCCACCCGCGTGGCGCGAGGCTTGTCATCGGGACCTGCGGAACCGGCGTCCGGCGGTACTTCCTTCGCGAGAAATGCTTCGGCCGCCCGCGCTGACTCAGTAGAACCGGATGCCGATTCTGAACCGTCACCAATGGAGTCCGCATTCTGCATGGGCGGACTCGCGGAACGGTCAATGTCAGGCTCGAGATGGCTCGAGTCCGTGGCAGTCATGATGTCCTACCCTCACACGCGTATCGGCGTACGGCCAGCAGGGTGGTCCCCGGCTTCTCCCTTAGCCGAACCAGCTGGTCGCTGCTGTTGCAAGAACGGTTCCGCGTTCATCTGCAACAGCCGGGAGCATTGGGGGTCGTCCCTGATACTTCGAGGGTAACCCTGTAGGCAGGATGGAGCGCATGAGCTCGATCTGGACGATCCGCCGCAGTGCGACTGACGTCAAACTCACTGGTCTTTGCGGTGGCGTGGCGCAGTACTGGGGAATCGATCCACTGCTGGTCCGGGTCGGTTGGGCACTATTGGCATTAAGCGGCGGAATTGGTCTTGTCCTCTATCTTGCAGGCTGGCTGCTGATCCCAGTCGAAGGCAGCGAGAAAGCGCTGGCCGATGATCTCTTCGGCCCATCGATCAGGCGCTGGCCGAGGGAGCTCTGGATCACCCTTGTTGTCGTGGCAAGCCTTGTCATGTCTGCGATCTTCGGCTCGCTCAGCCCGTTCGGCATTGCGCCCGCAATCGTCATCGCCGTCATCTGGTACTTCGGCTTCTACAAGGGTCGCCCTCGCAAGACAGACAAGGCCCCAGTCCCGCCAGCGGGTGCCGCCGCATTGGGGTCGGCACCGCAGTCTGAACCTCAATTCGTTCAATATCCCGGACCGCCGACGCCTTTCACTGAAGCCGCTGAGGCGTGGCAGCGCCGGATAGAGGATCACATGCGGCAGCAGGTGGCCGTGGAGCGTCGGACCGCTGCCACGCCGACCGTCGACTGGCCAAGTCCTCCGCCGACCAACATGTCACAGCCGACCTCAGATCCCGACCCCGCTGAACACACCGCTTTTCTGGCTGAGCCCGATCCTGTCGGCCTCTATGTCGAACCGACGCCTGCCGCGCCAGTGAAAATGTCGGACGCCAAGTCAGCCAAGCGCCTACGAATGGTCTCGCTGATCGCGCTCGGCCTGACGCTGTCCGCCCTTGGCGTTGCCCAGGCGCTCGGCGCCGCGATCCCGCTCGCGGGCTACCTCGCCGCCGCGCTGTTAGTCATCGGCGTCACACTCGTGATCGCGACCTGGCTCGGCGCAGCGCGCGGTTTGCTGCCCGTCGGTGCGCTGCTGGCGGTAGCCGTGCTGATAGTCACTGCTGCCGGATCCGCGCCCCGGGTTCCGATGCCAGCTTCCAGCCATGCCTACACGACGCTAGCTGAGCTCCCCGCCGCTGGCGACTCGGAGGACTTCGGCAACCTTGCGATCGATCTCAGCCAGCTTGCGGTGACAACAGACGCCAGCTACACGGCGCATGTCGATCTTGGCCGCCTCGATGTCAGGCTGCCCAAGGACGCCCACGTTGTCATCAACTACACCGCTGACATGGGCGCCGTGCACGCGTACGGTGAAGAGATCCAGGCAGGCTCAGAGATTACGGGGCAAATCCAGCCTTCCCAGCCACCACAACCTGGCAAGCACACCTTGACACTTAACCTCTCCGTAGACGCCGGCAACATACAGGTGCAACGATGAGAAAAACCTACGACGTCGTTGCCTTGATCTTTGGCCTCCTGTTCAGCTGCGTGGCGCTTGGATCGCTGTGGCTAACCTTCGTCGGACCTCTCAACTGGCAGGTGATCAGGATCGTGGCTCCCATGGGACTGGTCGCTGTTGGTGTTCTTGGCCTCGTCCTTTCCCGGAACCATCGGTAGTACATCCCCCATCGAAAGGTGCGTCATGAGCAGCCCCTACCCACCGCAGCCGCCAAAGAGACTGGAGCGGAGTAAGTCCAACAGAATCCTGGGCGGCGTCTGCGCCGGTGTCGCCAACTACCTCAACATGGATCCGACACTCGTGCGGGTGCTCACGGTAGTGATCTCACTGTTCACCGGCATTCCCGTCATCCTCTACATCATCGCCTTGTTCGTGGTGCCTGAGGAGGGTTCGCAGCCGGTGTCACCGAGCTATCCGCCAGTGTCGGGTCCGCAAGGCCAGGCCACCGGCTTTCCCACTGCGCCGCCTCAGCCAGCTCAGCCGGTCTACAGCCCATCTGGGATGTCTGGGCCTACGCAGGCTTATCAGCAGCCGCCAACTTCCGCCGAGGATTCCATCTGGGGTACCGAGGGTGCCCCCTGGGAACAGCGCCAGCCCGCCCCGGAGCCCATGGAGCGTGCCCCGCAACCTCAGGGTCCGTCAGAGCCCGAGGCGCCAATCGCGCCGGCAGCCCACGAGGCCGACGCCACCGAATCCGTACTCGAACCTGAAGGTCCCCAGGAGCGGCCAGCAGGTACCGCAAACCCCCCAACTGAGCCGGTTGGAGAATCCGCCGAAACATCCGAGGGCGGCCAGCAGACGGACAAGTCCTAGCCGGTCCCGGAGGTTCTCACCGCCCTCATCACTGGGCGGCTCGGACCAGTTCGACGAAATAACGGTGGATGCGCAGGTCGTCGGTGACCTCGGGATGAAACGAGGTTGCGATGAGGTTCTCCTGCCGCACTGCGATGATCTTCGCCTCACCAAGCCCGGGCGGAACGACCGCCCCGAGTATCTGCGCCCCGTCATCGATGCTCTCCACCCAAGGTGCACGGATGAACACCGCATGGACCGGGCCGCCTGCTATGCCGTCAAGATCGACATCGGCCTCGAAAGACTCGACCTGACGACCAAAAGCGTTGCGTCGGACGGTGACGTCGAGCGCAGCGAAGGTTTGTTGATCGTCAGTGCCGTCCAGCACCCTCTTGGCGAGCAAGATCATCCCGGCGCAGGATCCGTACGCCGGTAGTCCTGCGTCGAGCGCTGCTATCAGGGGTTCCCGCAGCCCGAAGATCCGCGACAGCTTGTCGATCGTGGTGGATTCGCCACCGGGCAGCACGATCCCATCCAGCCCGGCCAACTCGACTGGGCGGCGTACAGGTCGGACGTCGGCGCCGCACGCTGTCAGCGCGCGAAGGTGCTCGCGTACGTCGCCCTGCAGGGCGAGGACACCGACAACTGGCGGGCGGCTCACCAGCCGCGTTGTGCGAGGCGATGTGGCTGTGGGATGTCGTCGACATTGATGCCGACCATTGCCTCGCCGAGGCCTCGGGAAACCTTGGCGATCACATCGGGGTCGTCGTAGAAAGTGGTCGCTTTGACAATCGCCGCCGCCCGCTCCTCCGGGTTACCGGACTTGAAGATTCCGGAACCAACGAAAACCCCTTCAGCCCCGAGCTGCATCATCATGGCCGCGTCTGCTGGTGTCGCGATGCCGCCAGCGGTGAACAGTACGACTGGCAGCTTGCCCAGCTTGGCGACCTCGGCAACCAGCTCGTAGGGGGCCTGCAGCTCCTTCGCAGCCACGTACAGCTCATCGGGCGCCATCGTGGTAAGGCGTGCTATCTCAGCGCGGATCTGGCGCATGTGGGTGACGGCATTGGAAACATCGCCGGTGCCGGCCTCCCCCTTGGAGCGAATCATGGCCGCACCCTCGGCGATCCGGCGCAGCGCCTCGCCAAGATTGGTGGCGCCGCACACGAAGGGCACGGTGAACCGCCACTTATCAATGTGGTTGGCGTAGTCCGCGGGCGTGAGCACTTCGGATTCATCGATGTAATCAACGCCGAGCGACTGGAGAACTTGGGCCTCAGCGAAGTGCCCGATCCGTGCCTTGGCCATCACAGGAATGGAAACGGCCGCGATGATGCCGTCAATCATGTCCGGATCGCTCATTCGCGATACCCCGCCCTGTGCACGGATATCGGCGGGCACTCGCTCTAATGCCATAACGGCGACGGCGCCGGCGTCCTCAGCGATCTTGGCCTGCTGCGGGGTGACCACGTCCATGATGACTCCGCCCTTGAGCATCTCGGCCATGCCACGCTTGACGCGGGCAGTGCCGAGCAGGCTGGTAGGCGGGGTGGGGCTGTTGGTATCGGACACGGTCAAATCCCTCTTGATTACGGTGTTTCGCAACGGAGGCTGCTGCGGCCCGGAGCGCTCGCAACGATGCTTTCGTCCCTCAGTTTAGGTGCGTCTCGGCTGGCATGGAGTTGAATTTCACCACCGCAGCCACGACCTCAGTCCGCACGAATACGCTGCGGGTATGACCCAGCCGCACCATATGTCCAAGCCGACCGAGGCCGGGATGGCGCGATTCGATGCACTACTCGACGAGTTGTCAAGTGAACGAGATGTGGTGAAGGCATCCATGTTCGGTATGCCGGGGATCAAGCGGCGCGGCGGTAAGGCGTTCTGTGGGGTGTACGGAGACGACATGATCTTCAAGTTGCAAGGCGAGGATCATGCCCGCGCCTTGAGCCTGGAAGGGGCACACCTCTTCGAGCCCATGGCCGGCCGACCTATGAAAGCGTGGGTCCAGGTTCCACCGGAGCATCAGGCGCAGTACACAGACTTGGGCCGTGCCGCTGAAGCCAGCCTGGAGGCCTGAGCTCGGATCGCATCACCTAAAGGGTCGGAACCATAGTGCACCCTCTACTCCCACTCGATAGTGCCAGGCGGTTTGCTTGTGATGTCGAGCACGACGCGATTTACCTGATCCACCTCGTTGGTGATTCGGGTACTGATCTGTTCCAAAACCTCGTACGGGAGCCGGCCCCAGTCGGCGGTCATCGCATCCTCGCTGGTCACCGGACGCAGCACAATCGGGTGACCGTAGGTCCGGCCGTCCCCTTGTACCCCGACTGAGCGGATGTCGGCCAGCAGCACGACCGGAAACTGCCAGATGTCGCGATCCAGCCCAGCCGCGGACAGCTCTTCTCGAGCGATGGCATCCGCCTCCCGCAAGACGTCGAGGCGCTCCCGCGTGACCTCACCGATGATCCTGATCGCCAAGCCCGGTCCCGGGAACGGATGCCGCCAGACAATTCCCGATGGCAGCCCGAGCTGCGCACCCACTGCCCGCACCTCGTCCTTGAACAGCGTCCGCAGCGGCTCCACGAGCTGAAACTGCAGATCGTCGGGCAGCCCGCCGACGTTGTGATGACTCTTGATATTGGCCGCGCCCTCACCGCCGCCGGATTCAACCACGTCGGGATACAGAGTGCCTTGCACCAGAAATTCAACTTCGCCTGCCTCGCCGACCACCTCGCGGGCCGCTACCTCGAAAGTCCGGATGAACTCTCGGCCGATGATCTTGCGTTTCTCCTCCGGATCAGTAACCCCGGAAAGTGCCGAGAGGAATCGTGCGGAGGCATCGACGACCTTCAGGTCGACCCCGGTTGCGGCCACGTAGTCGCGCTCGACCTGCTCGGCTTCACGTTTGCGCAGCAAACCATGATCAACGAAGACACAGGTCAGTTGGCTACCGACAGCGCGCTGTACTAGAGCCGCGGCCACGGCGGAGTCGACCCCACCTGAGAGTCCGCCGATGATGTGCTTGCCGCCGACCTGTTGCTGGATGGCCAGCACAGACTCATCGACGATATTGGCCGGAGTCCAATCAGGAGTACATCGAGCAATGTCGTACAAGAAATGTTCCAGCACCCGTTGGCCATGCTCGGTGTGCAACACCTCCGGGTGCCACTGAACGCCGGCGAGGCGCCGGTCGACATCCTCGAACGCGGCAACCGTGGCCCTCGCCGACGTTGCAGTAACCCGAAAGCCCGACGGCGCTGCGATCACCTCGTCGCCGTGGGACATCCATGCACTGACGGTGGCGGGCAGCCCAGCGAGCAGTACGCCGGAATCGGTCACATTCACCGCCGTGCGGCCGTATTCGCGCATGCCGGTGCGGGCGACTGACCCACCGAGGACCTGGGCCATGGCCATGAAGCCGTAGCAGATGCCTAGGACTGGAGTGTTGCCGTCGACCAGCGCCGCATCGAGTTGCGGCGCTCCCGGCTCGTAGACCGAGGAAGGGCCACCGGAGAGGATGATCGCCCTGGGCCGACGCGCCAGAATCTCCGAGGCCGAGGCAGTGTGCGGCATGATCTCGGAGTAAACCTTGGCCTCGCGTACCCTACGGGCGATCAGCTGCGCGTACTGGGCTCCGAAGTCGATCACCACCACCAGATCGTGATCTCGCAGGCTCATCTCGCATCCTCTCCCCGAAAGCGATGAGTTTATGACCTCCGGGAGCTGGTACTAAGTCCGGCCGGCCTTCTTCAAGACTCGTAGCAGTCCTGTCATGACCGACGTAAACGCTTTGCCGTCCAGACCGTGGCTCGGAGCGAGAGGGATCCCAGTCTGAGTGGCTACTGACTGAACGTCGACGAACCGCCGGATGCCGTCTTGTCCTTGGCGCCGACCGAGCCCGGACTTCTTCATTCCGCCCATGGGTGCGTCGATGCTGCCGAACGTTGCAGCAAAGCCCTCATTGACGTTCACCGAGCCGCAGTTGATCTTGCTCGCCACGCGCCGACCGCGCTCACGGTCGGAGGTCAAGACGCTGGCGTTGAGGCCGTAGTCGGAATCGTTGGCCCGAGCCACTGCCTCGTCCTCATCGACGACCGGATAGACGCTGACGACCGGGCCGAACGTCTCATCGGCGTAGCACTGCATCTCCCGGGTCACACCGGTCAAGATGGTCGGCTCGTAGAACAGCTCGCCCACGTCTTCCCGCCGCCGGCCGCCGGCCAACACTGTGGCTCCTTTGGCCCGCGCATCCTCGACATGTGCACTAACCCGGTCCAGATGATCTTGGTTGATCAAGCTGCCCATGTCATGCTCGAAGTCTGGTGCGTTGCCGAGCCGGATCGCCTGGGTGCGCCTGACAAAGGCCCGGGTGAACGCCTCGAAGAGCGGCTCCGCAACGTAGATGCGTTCGGTTGCCAAGCACGTTTGGCCAGCGTTGATAAAGCACGCCCGCACGGCGCATTCGGCCGCGGCCACGACGTCTGCGTCATCCAAGATCAACATTGGGTTCTTGCCACCGAGCTCCAGCGAACATCCGATCAGCCGCTCGGCGCACTGGGCGGCCACCGTACGCGCCGTAGCGATCGACCCTGTGAAGCACACATAGCCGCTGACGTTAATCAACTCGCGTCCCACCACAACGCCGCGTCCGTGTACCACCTGCCATAGGTCAGGTGGCAGGCCGGTTTTGCGCAATAGTTCGACCGCCGCCAGTGCAACCAGCGGAGTCTTGTGATCGGGTTTGAGCATGATCGCATTGCCGGCGACCAGAGCCGGCAGCCCGTCGCAGATCGCGACGGTCAGCGGATAGTTCCACGGCGCGATCACGCCGACGAGGCCCTTCGGTATGTAATGACGATCGACGCGGGTCAGCAGCGGCAGGACACCGTTGCCGCGCTCTGAGTGCAGATAGCGGCGTGCGGTCCGTCCGTAGTAACGCGCAGTAAGCGCAAGATGGAACACCTCTTGGGCGGCAGTCAGCCTGTCCTTGCCGTCCGACTGCAGCAGGTCGATGAAGTAGTCGCGTTGATCCAAGAGATGATCATGAAAATCGAGCAGTAGCCGAGCTCGCTCGGCAATCGGTCGAGTGGCCCATTCAGCCTGTGCGCGATGCGCGAGCTGGGCGCCTACCTCGACATCGGCCGGTGTGGAGGTTGGTAGCTCGCCTATCACCTCACCGGTGATCGGTGAGCGGAGCTCCATGGAAGGCCCAGTCGCCGTGAGCAGGACCCGCAGCCGCAGGAGGTCTGGGGATGAAACAACTGCTACGTCGGTCATGGGGCCCAGAGTAATGGTGGCATCTGCTCGCAGCGCCGGCAGCGCGCGAGCAAACACAGAGCATGCTGGTGGCAGCATTCGGATTATGGATTGTGACGTCGTCGTGGTCGGGACAGGCCTATCTGGTCTGGTCGTCGCTCACGAGCTGGCTGCAGCCGATCGGTCAGTGATCATGCTTGACGCCGAGCCGCTCGACTCGGTTGGCGGCCAGGCGTACTGGTCCCTGGGAGGGCTGTTCATGGTGAATTCGCCTGAGCAGCGGCGGCTCCGGATTCATGACACCGAAGAGCTGGCGCTGGCCGACTGGTTGGGCAGCGCCGCCTTCGACCGGTTGGAGGACTACTGGCCGCGACGCTGGGCCGAGGCGTACGTGCACTTTGCCGCGGGTGAACAGCGCCGCTGGCTCCATGACCTGGGCGTCCGCTGGTTCCCGCTCGTGCAATGGGCCGAACGAGGGGGGTACGCCACTCCCGGTCACGGCAACTCGGTTCCGCGTTTCCACATCGTCTGGGGCACCGGCCCTGCGGTGGTGGAGCCCTTCGCCAGCAGCGTCATGCACTCGCACCGGGTGCGGATCCGGTCTCGCCACCAGGTCACTTCGCTGGTGACCGAACACTCCGGCGTACGCGTGTCTGGACGAGTTCTGGAGCCGACCGAGGTACCCCGCGGAGTCCGGACGTCTCGAACCGGTGTTGCTGAATTCACCTTCTCCGCCCACGCCGCTGTGGTAGCCAGCGGAGGGATCGGCGGCAACTTTGACCTCGTTAGACAGAACTGGCCCGGCGATTGGGGCCCGGCGCCGCAACGCATGATCGCCGGAGTGCCCGATTGCGTCGACGGGTCGATGCTCCAGATCACCGAGGCGGCGGGTGGTCGAGTGATCAATATCGATCGCATGTGGCACTATCCGGAGGGAGTTGTGAACCACTCGCCTATCTGGAGCCACCACGGTATTCGGATCCTGGCCGGGCCATCGGCGTTATGGCTGGATGCCGGAGGGCAACGCTTTCCGGTACCGCTGTTTCCGGGTTTCGATGCGCTCGGTGCACTGCGGCACGTGATCAACAGTGGTTACGACTACTCCTGGCTGGTGCTCGACCAGGCCACCGTTTCGGCCGAGATCGCACTCTCTGGCTCGGAGCAGAACGGCGACCTGACCAACAGGAATCTGCGACGGCTGGCCGGCCGCTTACGATCCGGTCCGACACCGGAGGTGCGCGCTTTCCAGGAGGTCGGGGTGGACTTCGTCTCAGCTGGATCTGTGCCGGAATTGGCCGCGCAGATGAATCAGCTGGTCGGTGAACATCTCATCGACGACGGGGCGCTGCGTCAGGTGATCGAGGCGCGCGATCTCCAGGTGCGGAGCGGGCTGGGAAAGGACCCACAGGTGGTGGCCACCGCTGCCGCCCGGCGATTCCTTGGCGATCGGTTGCTGCGCGTCGTGTCACCACACGAACTGCTCGATCCTAAGGCTCCTGGAGTCGGCCGGGCAGGCTCAGGGGGGCCGCTGGTCGCGATCCGACTTCACGTATTGACCCGCAAAACCCTTGGAGGACTGGAAACCGATCTCGAGGGACGTGTGATGCGAGCGGACGGCTCGGTGCTGCCGGGTGTATACGCGGTTGGCGAGGCTGCCGGCTTCGGCGGCGGAGGCGTTCACGGCTATCGGGCGCTGGAAGGCACTTTCCTGGGCGGCTGCCTGTTCTCCGGCCGTACCGCAGGCCGGTCCCTGGCCACCAGCCTTTGATTCCCCTCCGCAGGCACAGGCGTACGTTTGTGCGGCTGTCTGAAAGACGCACGCTTCAGGGGTCCGCCTGGGGGCTCGCTTGCGCGACTCTATGGAAACCATTGGCGATCCGGAAGACGGATAGGGAGCCGTAAAAATGCTGCTCGGGTGCGGTTGGCCACGAGCTGTACCTAGCTTGCTCACGCTGTACGTGGCATACAGGCCATGTGCGGCATCGGCGTCCCAGGCAGTCGTGGGTTATTGACAGGCTGCCCTGAGCCATACGCAGTTGACCCAGCCGTAGCTGGGATTTACAAGTCAGACGTACGCCCTCATGGGTCACGACGATTCAGCGCGGCCTTGTGATGGCGTACCACCTCGGCAACCACGAAGTTCAGGAACTTTTCGGCGAACTCGGGATCGAGCCGGGCATCTTCGGCAAGCGCCCGAAGCCGTGCGATCTGCTCGGCCTCCCGTACGGGGTCGGCGGGAGGCAGGCCATGCGCCGCCTTCAGCTCACCGACTTGTTGAGTGACCTTGAAGCGCTCGGCGAGGAGATGCACAAGCGCCGCATCCATGTTGTCGATGCTCATCCGGAGCCGCAGCAACTCATCGGCCACCGGGTCACCCATGGCGCTCAGCCTAGCCAGTTGGACCTGCGTCATGAGACTTTTCCTGAGCCGCCGCCCAGTGTCAGCCGACGACGATCTCGACGCGCTGGAACTCTTTGACGTCGGTGTAGCCGGTGGTCGCCATCGCCTTGCGCAAGGCACCGACCAGGTTCATGGTGCCATCGGGGACCGAGGATGGGCCAAGCAGGATGTGCCGCAAATCGCCGACCGTAGTGAACTTCGCCCGCTCGCCGCGTGGCAGCTTGTCGTGCCAGGCCTCTGGTCCCCAGTGGAAACCCCGCCCAGGGGCCTCCTCGGCCCTGGCTAGCGGCGAGCCGACCATCACCGCATCAGCGCCGCAGGCGATCGCTTTGGCGATGTCCCCCGAACGTACGACTGAGCCGTCAGCGATGACGTGCACGTAGCGGCCACCCGACTCGTCGAGATAGTCACGCCGCGCCGCGGCGACATCGGAGACTGCCGACGCCATGGGCACAGCAACGCCCAGCACCGACCGGCTGGTGTAGGCGGCTCCGCCACCGAACCCGACGAGGACACCGGCTGCGCCCGTACGCATCAAGTGCAGGGCCGCCTGATATGTCGCACAACCACCAACGATGACGGGGACGTCAAGCTCATAGATGAACTTCTTGAGGTTGAGTGGCTCCAGGTCGGAGGAGACATGCTCGGCCGACACCGTGGTGCCGCGGATGACAAAGAAGTCGACGCCGGAATCCACCACCGCTTGCGCGTACGCCTGAGTGTTCTGCGGTGAGAGCGCGCCGGCGGTCGGCACTCCTGCTTCTCGAATCTGGGCGACCCGTTTGCCGATCAGCTCGGGTTTGATCGGCTCGGCGTAGATCCCCTGCATCTGGCGGGTCGCATCGATCGGATCCTCGATCGCGATGATCTCTTCCAGCTTCGGCTGCGGGTCGTCGTACCGGGTCCACAGGCCCTCGAGATTCAGCACACCGAGCCCACCCAGTTGGCCGATCTTGATGGCCGTGGCTGGGGACACTACTGAGTCCATTGGCGCCGCGAGCACCGGGAAGGCGAAGGTGTATGCGTCGATCCGCCATTGCAGCGAGACCTCCTCTTCGCCGCGAGTACGCCGCGATGGAACGATGGTGATGTCGTCAAAGGCAAATGCCTGCTGGGCGCGCTTGCTGAGGCCGACGTCAAACATAGTTGCTCCATTAACCCGAATAGTTGGGCGCCTCGACGGTCATCTGGATGTCGTGTGGATGGGATTCCTTCAGACCTGCGGAAGTGATCCGGACGAATGAACCTCGCTCCTGCAACTCCGGAATCGTCCCAGCTCCGGTGTAGAACATAGCCTGACGCAGGCCGCCGATGAGCTGATAGGCGACTGCGGCCAGCGGACCGCGGTAGGGAACATGGCCCTCGATTCCCTCCGCGATCAGCATCGCGTCCGAGGTGATGTCGCCCTGGAAGTAGCGGTCCTTGGAATAAGAGGAGCCACCGCGACCACGGGAGGCCATGGCGCCGAGCGATCCCATGCCGCGATAAGACTTGAACTGCTTGCCATTGATGAAGATCAGCTCGCCGGGGCTTTCCTCACAACCAGCCAGCAGGGAGCCGAGCATCACCGTGTCCGCACCGGCGACCAACGCCTTGGCGATATCACCGGAGTACTGCAGACCGCCATCACCGATCAGCGGCACTGCTGCCGGGCGACACGCCAGCGAGGCGTTGTGGATGGCCGTTACCTGCGGCACCCCAACGCCCGCCACCACGCGGGTGGTGCAGATGGATCCTGGGCCGACTCCGACCTTGACGCCGTCCGCTCCGGCGTCGACGAGGGCTTTGGCTCCGGCGTACGTCGCCACGTTCCCGCCGACGATGTCGACCTTTGCCGCAGCCGAATCGGCCTTCAACCGGCGTACCATCTCCAGTACGCCCTGGGAGTGGCCGTGCGCGGTATCGACCACCAGCAGGTCGACACCCTCCTCAATAAGCGCCATGGCGCGCTTCCAGGCGTCTCCGAAGTATCCGACAGCCGCTCCGACGCGCAGTCGACCTTGATCATCTTTGGAGGCGTCGGGATACATGCCGGACTTGACAAAGTCCTTCAGCGTGATCAGACCCTTGAGTCGACCTTGATCATCGACGAGTGGCAGCTTCTCGATCTTGTTCTGAGCCAGCAGCCGCATTGCGTCGTCGCGGCTGATTCCCACTGGGCCCGTGATCAGTGGCATCGGAGTCATCACTTCAGCCACCGGCCGCGACGGATCCGACTCAAATCGCATGTCTCGGTTGGTGATGAGGCCCAGTAGCCGCATTTCTCGGTCAACGACGGGAACGCCAGAAATGTGGAAACGAGCGCACAGAGCATCCGCCTCGCCGATGGTGGCATTCGGAGAGATCGTGATCGGCTCATCGATCATGCCTGCCTCGGACCGCTTGACCACGTCGACCTGGTGCGCCTGATCCTCGATCGAGAGATTGCGGTGGATGATGCCAAGGCCACCCTGCCGGGCAATGGCGACCGCCATCCGCGCCTCGGTCACGGTGTCCATCGGCGAGGAGATCAGCGGAACCTTCACAGCGATGCGCTTCGAGACGCGCGACTCGGTGCTCACCTGTGACGGAATGATGTCGCTCTCAGCTGGTTGAAGCAACACGTCGTCGAAGGTCAGCCCGAGGGTCTCGAAGGCATGCGGCACACCTACCGGACTGAGATCACCGGATGACGGCAACACGGCAAGCCTTTCCCCTGAGCCAGCTAGAAGGTCATGCTAGCCGAGTCGGCGCGTAGCACCAGTGCACGCGATTGCCGAATAGATGTGATGCCGCGACGTCGGGCTTCGCTCACGGTACTGAGACGGCGACGCTCCCCCGCGGAACCGTCCTGTGATTGGCGTTCGATGCCGACCGCTACATCCCACGCTGGGTGGGATGTTCAGCGTGCCGGCTCAGGCCCGTCGCGGCTTGAGGCTGCTGGTGGACGGTCCTTCGAGCAGGGTCCCGTCCGCGGCGAACCGGGAGCCATGCAGCGGGCAGTCCCAGGACTTCTCGAGGTCGTTGAAGCGCACAATGCCGCCGAGGTGGGTACAGATCGCAGAGAGGGCGCAGGTCCGGCCATCGACAGTCGAAACAGCCACCGGCTCACCGCGTTCGGCTCCGACCACCCCGGTGCCTTCGGCCGGCGTGCGGTCCTCCTCCTTCAGCGGGTGAAGCTCTGCACTCAGCCATCCCTGGGCCGCCGCAACTCCCATAGCTGCGTTGGCTCGGAAGTACCGGATGGCGCTTGCCGGCTTGCTCACTCGTGTCCCCAGCGTGCGCGCCCAAGGCGGCTCGTCGGCAACGATCTCCCCCGTGATTCGCAGTGCGGCCGCGACCGAATTCGTCATCCCCCACTTGCTGTATCCCGTGGCCAGATACACCCGGCCGCCGCCACGCGGCAACTTGCCGACGAACGGCACTCCACCATGCGCCTCGTAATCTTGTGCGGACCACAGGTGGGTCCGCTCAGCGCCCTCGAACCACCGACTTGTCCACGCTGTTAGATCGGCGATCAGCTCCGACGGGTTCCTGGGGTGGCGGCCTACTGGGTGCCCATTGCCACCCACCAGCAACAACTCCTCGCCATTGTGCAGTGCGGTGCGCAACGAGCGCGTCGGTGAGTCAGCTGATATGTACATTCCTTGCGGGATCTCCGTCGCCGTTCGAAACGCGAGCGCGTACGAGCGTTGCGCGGTGACCTTGGCGAAGTACAGTCCGCGGTCCAGAAACGGGACACCGGTGGCGAGCACAACGTTGTCCGCCGTGATGCTGCCAGCCGAGGTGATCAGCTGGCAGCTCTCGTCCCGTACGACTCGAGTAACTCGAACGTTCTCGCTCAGTCTCCCGCCTGCAGCACGTAGATCGCGGGCTAGCGCGGCAAGGACCTGCACCGGATTGATTTGCACTTGATCCGGCAGGCACACCGCGGCATAAGTCGGATAAGGCAGCTCAACGGCATCAGTCATCTCTACTGGCAGTCCGAGCCGTCGCGCGATATCGAACTCACGACGGACAGCGGAAGCGCCCGACTGCGTGCTCGCGTAGGTGTAGGCGTCTCTGCGTTGCATCTGGACGGCATGCTCGGCGGCGTACGCGGTCAGCCACGCCTGAGCCTCGCGATTGCCTTCCACATAAGCACCTGCCACATGCTCGGTATGGTTTGCCACGACGGTTGAGAGCCGCGTGCCCTGTAGCAGCGTGAGCTTGGCGGTGGAGTGGCCGGTCGTCACCGCACCTACGGAACGGGCCTCGAGCACGCCCACCCGGCGGCCGGCCTGGGCCAGCAGCAACGCGGTGACCAGACCCGTTAGCCCCGCCCCGACGACAGCAACGTCGTAGCGGGCATCGCTGTCAATCTGGTCAGTCTCGATGGGCGGCGGCGGGTCGAACCAGACAGAGGCCAACCCGTCGGTGCACACAATCGGCTGGTACCCCGTTCCTGCCTGATCAACCCAAGGGGTCTTCCTCGTGCAAGGAAGACCCCTGGTTTACAGCTGCACGCGTGACTCCCGTCGACGCGTGACTCCGTCAGTGAGAATGCCCGTGGCCGGCAGGTGCCGACTCTTCCTCTTCGGGCTTCTCCACTACGAGCGTTTCGGTGGTGAGTAGCAGCGAGGCGATCGAAGCGGCGTTGGCTAGCGCCGAGCGCGTCACCTTGACCGGATCGATGACGCCGTCGGCGTAGAGGTCGCCGTAGGTGTTGGTGACGGCGTTGTAGCCCTGGCCGGGCTTCAGCTCTGCCACCTTGGAGGTCACGACGTAGCCCTGTGCACCACCATTCTCAGCGATCCAGCGCAGAGGCTCCGCCAACGCTCGCCGCACGATGGCGACACCGAGCCTCTCGTCATCGCTGAGGCCCAAGTCGCCGTCCAGAGCCGCGGCAGCGTGGATAAGCGCCGAGCCACCGCCGGCGACGATGCCCTCTTCGATCGCGGCGCGCGTGGCCGAGACGGCATCCTCGATGCGGTGCTTCTTCTCCTTGAGCTCCACCTCGGTGGCAGCGCCGACCTTGATCACACAGACTCCACCGGCGAGTTTGGCCACCCGCTCCTGCAGCTTTTCGCGATCCCAATCGGAGTCGGTACGCGAAATCTCGGCCTGTAACTGTGCCACCCGGGCCTTGACGTCGTTGCTGTCGCCGGCGCCGTCGACGATCGTGGTGTTGTCCTTGGTCACGACGATGCGGCGGGCGCGACCCAGGACGTCAAGACCGACCTGGTCAAGCTTCAGACCGACCTCAGGCGAGACGACCTTGCCACCGGTCAGGATGGCGATGTCTTCGAGCATGGCCTTGCGGCGGTCACCAAAAGCCGGAGCCTTGGCAGCCACCGAGGTGAAGGTGCCACGGATCTTGTTCACAACCAACGTGGACAACGCCTCGCCGTCGACGTCCTCCGCTACGACAAACAGCGTCCCCGAAGCGCCAATGATCTTCTCCAGCAGCGGGAGCAGGTCGGTCATCGAGGAGATCTTGCCGGAGTTGATCAAGATGTAGGGGTCGTCGAGGACGGCCTCCATCCGCTCCGGGTCGGTCACGAAGTACGGCGACAGGTAGCCCTTGTCGAACTGCATGCCCTCGGTGAACTCGAGCTCGGTACCCATTGTCTGCGACTCGTCGACGGTGATGACCCCGTCCTTGCCTACCTTGTCGAATGCCTCGGCGATCAGGCGGCCAATCTCCTCGTCACGCGCGGAGATGGTGGCTATGTGCGCCATGTCATCGGTAGTCTCGACCTCACGCGCGTTCTCGCGCAGCCGCTCCTCGACTGCCGCAACGGCGGCGTCGATACCCCGCTTGAGAGCAACCGGGCTGGCGCCCGAGGCGACCGCCCGGAGACCCTCGTGCACCAGCGACTGGGCGAGCACCGTAGCGGTGGTCGTCCCGTCACCCGCGACATCGTTGGTCTTGGTGGCCACCTCCTTGGCCAACTGCGCCCCGAGGTTCTCGTACGGGTCGTCGAGCTCGATCTCACGGGCCACGGTCACGCCGTCGTTGGTGATAGTCGGAGCGCCCCACTTCTTGTCGATGACGACGTAGCGGCCCTTAGGACCGAGGGTGACCTTCACCGTGTTGGCGAGGGCGTCGACACCACGCTCAAGCGCGCGGCGTGCCTCCTCGTCGTACAGAAGGATCTTTGCCATAGATGCAGATCCCCTTACTTGGTAACGACCGCGAGGATGTCGCGGGCATTGAGAAGCAGCAAGTCCTTACCGTCGTACTTGACCTCGGTACCGCCGTACTTGCTGAAGATCACGACGTCGCCCTCGGAGACATCGAGAGGGACCCGCTTGCCATTGTCGTCGATGCGGCCAGGACCGGTAGCGAGAACCTTGCCCTCCTGGGGCTTCTCCTTCGCGGTGTCGGGAATGACCAGGCCAGAGGCCGTGGTTTGCTCGGCTTCGAGCGGCTCAACGAGGATGCGATCCTCGAGCGGCTTGATCGTGACTGTCACGTCAAACCCCTTTCAAGGTGATATGTCGGATATGTGTACTGGTCGAGACGTCGTCGCGGTGCCATCTCGGCCGCCAGCACTGCGCTGGCACACTCCTAAGGAGAGTGCTAACCAGACATTAGCACTCGACAGATACGAGTGCCAGCAGGAGACCCGAGGTGCTCATCTGGAGGGTGGTGGAGGAGCCCGAGATCAGACCCGCTCGACGATCGCAGCGACGGCTCCGTCCGGCGTACGCGAAATGGCGAGGGTCGCACTGTTCGGTCCAGTCAACCGCAGCCGCCGACGTAACTCTGCAGGATCGAGATCGATGCCACGCTTCTTGATCTCGAGAACACCTATCTGCGCCTGCCGCACCCAGGCACGCAGCGCTTTGGGGTGGAACGGCAGCCGTTGGCGAACCTCGAATGCGGTCGCGAAGGGTGTGCTGCAGAGTCGGTCATTCGTCAGATATGCGATGTGCGGGTCGAGTAGCCCGGCGCCGAGCTGAGCCCCAAGCTCAGCGATAGCGCCAGCTCGGATGACTGCGCCAGCAGGTTCGTACAAGTAGCGACCCAGGTCTCGTACGGAAAGAGGCGGCGCCGTCGCTACCACCAGACGCGCGTTCGGCATGATCAGCGCCGATCGCTGTCCGGGGATGCCGCCAGGGCCGGACCACAGACCAACCTCGACCGTCTCGCCATGATGGGTAATCCATTCGGCCTCGAGCGCATCGGGGATCAACGAGTGCGGCAGTGCCGGACCGAGCTTGACACCGGCGGTTCGCGTGCCATCGAGCAGCTGTAGCACGGTCGACCAGCGAGGCTCAAAATCCTCCACGTGCCACACCCGTCCCCGGTCGTTACGACGGGCGGGGTCGCAGAACACCCCCACCCCTGGGGTGATCAGCTGCTCGGCCACCTCGTTGGCATCGGCGCAGATTACCTCCGCCAGGCCTGCGAGATTGGCCTGTGCGACCGCGGCTGTTACGGGATCGACATCCACCGAAACGACCTCCAGGCGCGCTCGAGCGAACGCCAGCGAGTCGGAACCGATGCCACAGCCGAGGTCGATCACCCTGTGAACCCCGGCATGGAGGAACCGGCTCGCGTGGTGGTCAGCGACTTCTGGTCGCGTCGCCTGCTCCAAACCGGCTCTTGTGAAGAACATCTGGGCTGCAGTCTCGCCAAACTTAGCGTTGGCCTGCCGGCGCAACGTGGCCTGGGTGAGAGCAGCGGCAGCCAACTCAGGCCCGTACCGCGCGCGCATTCGCGCGGCCGCGGCCAACGATTCCGGATCCTCCTCCGACATCGCTGCAGCCAGCGCGTCGCCGGTCAGACCGAAGGGCAACGGGGCCCTAGACAAGGACCCTGCTGACTGGCAGTGATGAGTCGGCTCCAATGTCGAGGGCAGACGGCTTGCCGCCAGAAGCAACGATCTCCGCGCCCAAGACGGCGATCATGGCGCCATTGTCGGTGCAGAGATTGGGCCGGGGGGTCCGCAGGGAGATCCCGCGCCCACCAGCACGTTCGGCCAGCAGAGCTCGCAGCCGGCCGTTGGCAGCCACACCCCCACCAATCAGCAGGTCGCTCGCTTCCGTTGCCAGGCAGGCATCCATCGCCTTCGCGCTCAGCACATCGCAGACAGCCTCTTGGAAGCTCGCGGCCACATCGGCAACCGGAACGTCGAGCCCGTCACGCTGTCTGGCCTCGACCCAGCGAGCCACAGCGGTCTTGAGGCCCGAGAACGAGAAATCAAACCGGTGCCGCTCCAGGTCCTTGCGGGCGGTGAGGCCGCGTGGGAACCGAACATAACCGGAGTCGCCCGTCGCAGCCTTATCGATGTAGGGGCCTCCGGGATACGGCAGGCCGAGCACCCGCGCGACCTTGTCGTACGCCTCGCCCGCGGCGTCGTCAATTGTCGAGCCCAGCTCCACAATGCTGTCGGCGATGCTCTCAACCTTGAGCAGGGAGGTGTGGCCACCCGACACCAGCAGCGCGACGCACCGCTCCGGGAGCGGTCCGTGCTCCAGCAGATCGACGGCGACATGCCCCACCAGGTGGTTGACACCGTACAGCGGCTTGTTCAGTGCGAACGCGAGCGCCTTGGCGCTGGCCAGGCCGACCACCAGGGCACCCATCAGACCTGGCCCGGCGGTCACCGCGATGCCGTCGATCTCAGACAGATCGATATCTGCCCCGGCACACGCGCGTTGCAGCGTGGGCACCATTGCTTCGAGGTGCGCGCGACTGGCGACTTCCGGTACTACACCACCAAACCGCACATGTAGTTCGACGCTGGAGGCCACCTCGTTGGCAAGCAGCTCATGTCCTCGCACAATGCCAACGCCGGTCTCGTCGCAGGAGGACTCGATGCCCAAGATGAGTGGCCCGTCTGCGACCAGGCTCAGCGGACTGCTCACACTTCCTCCGTGGTGATCGAGATGTTGTCCGGCCAGGTCTGGAGGTCGTAGAGCTTCAAGATCAACGCGTGTTGCCCGGGCCCGTAGTAGTCCTGCCGAGCGCGGAGCTGCTCAAATCCCAGCTGCTGATAGAGGGCGATCGCGGGCTCGTTGTCGAACCCCACATCCAAGATCACTTCGCGCACTCCGAGCTGCCGCACTACCTCAAGACCTGCGCGTACCAGGTCGGTTCCGATCCCGCGCCTGCGGCTGCGCGCGTCCACGACGAGGCGGTGCAGGTCAGCCAGCTCACCCACGGTCTTGATCGAGATCACGCCGACCGGGCGTTGCGCGCGGGCGATCAAGATCGTCCGACCCTCGCCGAGCAGCTCGCCCTGCCAGCTGCGCTCGCTCCATTGTTCAGCGGCGCGAAAGCCGGAGCGCTCCAGCAGCATGATCGCCCCGAGATCATTTCGATGAGCAGGCAGGATGCTGATCTCCGGGTTGCGCGAGGCATGGATCATCGGGCCGCTCCTTGGTAGTGCAGCACCGATTTGGGACGGGTCAACTCGGTCGCATCGGGGTGCCGCAGATAGAGCGGCTCACGGCCGGCGTCGGGCAATGTCGCACTTGCCATGGCGAGCACCGCTGGATCCATCGCTCGCGGGCCTGGCACCGCCTGCAGCTGATCGGCGTAGAGATCGGCCGCAGGTCCTATGACGGGCAGCGGCGGCACGTCACTCGGGCGTGACACTCTGGGCTGGTCGAGCCGTACGCCGTCCGGGCTGTATCGCGCCCAATACACCTCCCGACGCCTCGCATCGGTGGCGACGAGAAACTCTCCGCGGCTTGCTGCAACGAATTGTGCAGCCAACACGTCGAGACTGCAGACTCCGCGTAACTCCACACCCAGCGCAAACCTGAGGACTTGCGCAGTAACGACACCGACTCGCAAGCCGGTAAACGGCCCTGGGCCGAGGCCAACGATCAACTGGTCGAGGTCGGCCAGCCGTATCCCTGCCGTATCGACGCATTCAGAGACCAACGGCATGAGCTGCTCGACATGAGCCATCTGGTCGGCAACGGTCGCCGTTGCGAGCACCTGATCTCCGCGAGCCAGGCCGACATTGACCACGGTCGAGGTGTCCAACGCCAGTACCAACGGTGCTTCATTCATGATCATCGTCCCGCAATACGCCGAGATCCACCGCGTGCCACCTCGCTCCTACACCGCGAACGGTGACCAGACGTTCGCCGTCATCACCGACCGCCGAGACGTCCGCCGGTGAGGTCCACACATCGATCTCCAATCGATCCTCTGAAAGACCTTCGGCAATCCCCTGTCCCCACTCCACAACAGTGATGGCATCGGCCACAGCAGCGTCCAGATCAAGATCATCCAGTTCGTACGAACTGGACAGGCGATAGGCATCGACATGCATCAAGGTTGGTCGGCCGATAGCCGAGGGATGGATCCGGGACAGTACAAAGGTCGGGGAGATGATCGGGCCCTCGGAGCCAAGTCCGCGGCCGATGCCTTGCGTGAGGGTGGTCTTGCCGGCGCCGAGATCACCGCCGGCGATGATCACATCCCCTGCCTCGAGTAGCCGAGCCAGCCGCTCCCCTAAGCGAACCATGTCCTCCCTGGTCGGGACCTTGATCACCAACGGCAACGGCTTGGTCAAGATCACACCATGCGGCACGACACGGTCGATCACGAACCCACGGTGCTGCCAGAAGGCGAGGAACTCAGGAAACTCCGCACGGGTGAAGAGTTCGACCAGCTGAAAGCCCTGGATAGCCGCGAGCTCCTCGGCTGCGGTCACCATGGCCGAAGCTATGCCGTGGCGTTGCAGGTCCGGATGAACTGATACCCGCGAGAAAGTCGCGACTCCATCCCCGGCTGGTAGCACGACGATCACCCCCGCCGGACGACCGCCTACTTGGGCGAAGATTCCGGTGCCATGCTGCAGGCTCGCGGCCAAGGTCTCCGCAGTCTCATCAATGGCAGACGACGGTGGATCGATTGGTGGACGCGCGGCGAAAGCGCTGTGAACGACCTCAACCATCGCAGCCGCGTCCTGCGGCGACGCGATCGAAACCACAAGATCAGAAACCGAGACGCTCACTAGCGGCCATCGTAGTGTCTCCGAGCGTCGTTATCGGCGCGCTGCTGATCGAAGGAGTGATGAGCGAACACGCGAGCGGAGCGAGCATTCAATACTGTCGTTCGCCCCCGAGCGCCGATGCGCGAGGAGACAGACCAGAGAGTGGCTCATCGGGTGGCCATGCCTTCGCGTACCCGCTCAAGCAACCGATCCAGCGCACCATTGAAGATCTCGTGCTTCTCGATCATCCCCAGATGCCCGCATCCCGGAACTCGAATCGCTTCCGCGTCCGGCAGCAAGTCAGCGATCCGAGCCGTGTGCTCAATCGGAGTGATCATGTCGTTCTCGCCGCCGACGACGACTGTTGGTACCTTGCTGACGATCTCGAGGGCCTGGTACTCGTCCAGCTCACCGATGGCGGGATAGTAATCAGCTACCACCTCCAGCGGGATCTCTGCCAGCATCTCGGACGCGAAATCGATGTAGCTCGGTGGCACATCTGATCCGAAGGCGATCCGGCGGGTGACCACATATCCAAGATCACTTCCGGCGCGGCGTCCCTGGGAGACGAGCTCCGGGATCCGGTTCAGGCCCGCCATCAACGGCTCAGCGACTCGGTGAAAGGTGCGGCCCGGAATGCCACGGATCGGCGAGTGGTCGGTCAATTCCCCGGCCGACGTGCAGAACAGCGCTACGCCCAGCACCTGGCTGCCGAACAGCTCGGGGCGGGACTGGGCGAGTCGCATGATCGTCATCGCGCCCATCGAGTGCCCGATCAGAACCACTGGTCCGGGGCCGACGACCTCCTCCAGGACCTGGTACAAGTCCTCGGCTAGCTGGGGAATCCTACAGCGCTCTGCCTCCGAGCGGGTTGACCCGCCATGGGAGCGCTGGTCGTAGAAGACCTGAGGCAACTGGCCGCGGATGTGCAGGCGCTGGAAGTGCCAGCAGTCCAGGTTCAGCGCATAGCCATGCACATAGACCAGGGTGAGATCATCATCGGCACCCTCATCGACCTCGGTGTGCAGCACCACGCCGTCCGGCGTGATGACGTCGGGGCCATCAGATCGCAGTGAGAAGAATGCCTCCAGATCCGCCTCGGAGGTTCGGGTGATTCGCTTGGCGACGATCCTGCGTTCCAGTTCAATGCCCATCGCGATCCCGCCGGCCGCCAGCGCGGCAACGCTGGTAACCAGCCCGAACCCCGCAGCCAACCTGCTCCGCTTCGGCGCCATCAGATGTGCTCCCGACTGGCATGGAGGTAGCGGCGCGGCACCCGGGTTCCAATTCGGGTCACGATTTCGTAGCCTATGGTGTCGCACCACGCTGCCCACTCGGCAGCAGTCGGCTCGCCCCGATCGCCGGGACCGAACAGGATGACTTCCTCGCCGGGCTCTGCCACTTGTCCCGCACCAAGCTCAACGACGAACTGATCCATGCAGATCCTGCCGCGGACCGGCACCCGACCTCCAGACCAGCCCACCCATGCCCGGTTGCTGGCATGCCGGGGAACCCCGTCGCCGTAGCCGAGCGGCACGAGGCCAACCGTGGTCGCGGCATCTGCGGTCCAGGTCCATCCATACGAGACGCCCGCACCCGCAGGGATCTGTTTCACATTGACCAGTTGCGAGCGCAGCCGCATCACCGGCCGCAACGCGACACCGGCCAGCGCTGCGATGCCGGGAGCGGGGTCGATGCCGTACGCGGCAATGCCGACACGTACCAGATCCAACCGCGCCTCCGGCACGACCAGCGCTCCGGCGGAGTTCGCCAAGTGCCGCAGCGTCGGCTCAAGGCCCGCCGCCCTGGCTTGCTCGTA
>JBKOUS010000027.1:0-5449 GCA_046723505.1 Actinomycetota bacterium | reverse complement strand
GCTCAGCAGCGCCTCGGCGCCGCCGCTGATCAGGTGCAGTGGCTGCTCAGCGACGTACGGACCTGGCAGCCACCGCGGCGTTATGTCCTGTGGCACGACCGAGCGCTCTTCCACTTCATGATCAGCGAACAAGATCGCGAGGCATATCTGCAGACTCTCGAGCGGGCGACCGATCCCGCGCGCGCGTTCGCGATCTTTGCAACCTTCGCGCCGGACGGCCCACTGCAATGCTCCGGCCTCCCCGTCACCCGTTACGACGCCGCCGATCTCAAGACCGCGCTCGGCGTCGGGTGGCAGCTGATCGAGGAGGATCGCGAGTCCCACACCACTCCAAGCGGTCGGATTCAGCCCTTCACCTGGGCAGTGTTTCGCCGTCGGCACTAGTTGAGGAGGTATGCATGGTGTACCAGTCAGCGATCGATGCGCTGCTTGCCCAGGCGCGCGCCGTACTGGACCGGGTGGAACCCGGGCGCCTCGATGATGAGCTGGCAGCCGGCGCGGTCTTGATCGACATCCGTCCCGTCGAACAGCGGCAGCGAGATGGCGAACTGACCGGCGCGATCATCATCGACCGCAACGTCCTTGAGTGGCGCCTCGATCCGACTTCGCCTTATCGTCTACCGGTTGCGACAAGCGCCGACATTCGCTACCTCCTGGTGTGCAACCAGGGCTACAGCTCAAGCCTCGCCGCGGCCACACTGCGTGATCTTGGCCTGAGCCGGGCGACCGACCTGGTAGGTGGATTTCAGGCGATATTGGCCTATCAAGAGTCTCCGTAGGACCAGTCGAGCGCGAATCCTGCTATACCTGGCGAGTTGAGGCATCGCGCCAACCTGGAACCTGCCCATGTCGCCAGGGTGGCCTCGGAGCACTGCTGCTGACTATCGCGAACTTGGGCGATGGACGGTGGAGAGTTCGACTGCCGCGTGGCGTCAGCTTCCGGGAGCGGTGACAACGGCTAGCGGCTAGCCTCGCCGTGTAACCGCCCTCATGGAGCGCCGGGAGGCGTTGCATCGCCGCGCGCTGCTGCTCGAATTCAGCACCGTCGGCTGGAACGTCATGGAGGCAGTCGTCCCATCGGTGCAGGGGTCCTAGCCCGAAACGTCGCTCTCATCGGCTTCGGTGCCAACTTGCAATCGAGGTGGTCAGCGCCGTCGGGTTGCTGTGGAGGCTGCGCAAGGCCGGACCGCACGCCCCGATCGAGCAGGACAGTGCGGCAGAGAAGCGGGCGCTGTACGTGGTGGCTATCACGTTCTTCCTGCTTGCGGCCTACATCACCTACGAAGGCATCAGCCGCCTGCTTAGGCATCAGGCACCGCTAACGTCGCCGGTAGGGATTGCCTTGTCGGTGCTCTCGCTAGTTGTCATGCCCATGCTGGCCCACGCCAAGCAGCGCACCGGCAAGCAGATGGGCAGCCGTGCACTGGCTCCAGACTCCAAAGAGACGTGGGTGTGCTCCTACCTCTCACTGGCGCTGCTCATCGGCATTGGATCGAACGCGTTGCTCGGCTGCTGGTGGGCCGATTCGATCGGCGCGCTCGTCATGCTGCCAGTGATCATCTGGCAAGGCCGGGAAACGCTGACCGAGGCCCGCGAACACGACTCTGATACCGACTGACCCAATCATCAGTGCGGGCGCTGGGTTATGGAGCGCTTACTTGAGGGATCGGTTGCGTATACGAAGACCACAGCCGCCGGACTCTCGTGCTCCATACTTATGACGATCGCAGGCATGGTCAGCGGCCCTCCGCTACGAGGGCTCCGTAGCGGGCTAGGTAAAGCGCCCATCCCTCGTCGGCATCTACCGCGCGTGCGACGGCTGCCCAGTCCGGTCCGTGGCGTTCGAGGTGTCGGTGCTCCAGTTCTACGCGGGTGCGTTGCGGTGTCTCGGCATTGAACCGAACTTCGACCTCGCTGGCCATGTCGGGGTCGGTCACGATGCTCCATTGAGGGCTGATGTCCCAGCTGAAGACGACGCGAACCGGCGGCTCGTAGACCAGGATGCGTGCCCATCGGCATTCGGTGCCGTCGACGGCTCGGTCAACGATGTGGCCGCCCACCCGCGGCTCGAATACGGTCTCGGCGATTGGCGCCTTAAGCAGGTTGTGCTCAGGCGGCTTGAAGTCTCCAAAGCGCTCGGTGAACACCGAGAACGCGCGGTCGATCGCGGCGTCGACGACGACGTGCCGGCGTACGGTCGTTTCCGTCTGGGTCATGGGTTGTCCTTTCTATGCTGCGCTCGGTCGTCGCTTTTGCCAGAGCGGTGAATCTCATCGGATAGGACCTCGGCGTAGCTCGTTAGCGCCCGCCGCCAGTAGGTGTCGAGCTGGTCGCGCAGCGCAGCCAGCCCGGCCGGGTTGAGCCGGTAGATGCGCCGTGTCCCTTCCGGGTGCTCAGTCACCAAGCCCGCGTCCTTAAGCACCTTCAGGTGCTGGGAGACCGCGGGCCGACTCACCGGCATCTCGGCGGCCAGCTCACCAACCGAGAGGGGACGATCGGCCAGAGCGGCAACGATCGCGCGCCGCGTTCGGTCGGCGAGCGCTCCCCAACCCTGGGCATTTCCGTAAGTAATCACTAACCGTAAGTATTCACTAACGGAACAGCCGCGTCAATGTCCAATCCGGATCGCGCCCGCGCGGAGGACAGGCGAACGGGGGATGGAGTCGTTGACCCGCCGCTCCGGATGGACGTTGTCGCTGCCTGACACTGTGGCCAACTTGGACTTGCATGCGAGGACAACCGAACGTGCCTGATGGCCCCGAATATGGGCGTTCGGGCCGAGCGGAGGATGCTGAGGGGATGAAGCGCCAGGTGGTGATCCTCGGGGCGGGGTTTGGTGGGCTGGAGCTAAGCACGTTGCTTTCTGAGCGGCTGGCCAACGAGGTGGAGGTGACGCTGATCGACCAGAACGATGCGTTCACCCTCGGCTTCTCCAAGCTGGACATCCTCTTTCGTAATCAGACCCGGGATGACGTGCGGCTGCCGTATCGGCGTCTGGCAAAGCGGGGTGTCGCGTTCCGGCAGGAGATGGTGCTCTCCATCGACCCGCGACGCCGCCAGGTGGTTACCGATGCGGCGACCTACGACGTCGATTTCTTGGTGGTGGCGCTGGGTGCCGACTATGACCTGGCCGCCACGCCGGGGTTCGTGGAGGGTGGCTTTGAGTACTACTCGGTCGATGGCGCTGAGCGGCTGCGGGATGAGTTGACGTCGTTTCGCGGCGGCAGGGTGTTGCTCGCGGTTTTGTCGATCCCGTTCAAGTGCCCGCCCGCACCGTACGAGGGAATCCTGCTGTTGCACGACTACTTAGTCGAGCGAGGGGTTCGTGACGCGACTCAGCTGCGCGTGGTAACTCCTCAGCCGGCTCCGATCCCGGTGTCGGTCGAGGCGTCCGAGGCGGTGGAAAAAACGATGGCAGCGCGCGGAATCGAGTACACCAAGCGTCGTCGCGTCTACGGCGTCGACCCGGCCGCCAAGGTGGCGCATTTCAAGGACCATGACGAGCCCTATGACCTGGTCATCGGTATCCCGGTGCATAAAGTGCCGGATGTCCTGGTGGAGACCGGGCTGATCGAGAACGGGTGGGTCAAGGTGGACCCGCGCACCCTTGCCACCCCGTTCCCGGGCGTTTACGCGCTGGGTGACTGCGCCGAGACAGGGATCCCCAAGGCCGGTGTCTTCGCCGAATCCGCGGCCCGGACTGTTGCCGACGAGATCGCTGCCAGCATCCGCGGCGGTAGGGTCAAGCCGTACGACGGCACCGGCCTGTGCTTCGTAGAAATGGGTGACGGCGAGGTCGGCCGAGTTGATGTGCGCTTCCGGGCCGAGGCAGGGCCGACGGCCCCGCTGCTGGGACCCAGCCTGGAGTACGCCGCCGAGAAGGCTGAGTTCGGAGCGGTCCGCCGGGCCCGGTGGTTCGACCTCTGACCGGATCGACCAGCCCCAGCGGTTCGGTCCTCTGGTGAATACATGAGTAGCGGGTTGGAACTTTTGTGGAGTGCCGCGTACAGATGTCAGCCGTGTTAGCGCGTGTTCGCGGTTGCTATGAGGACTTCGCCGCGGTCGAGGAAGTCCTCTCGGCAAAGGCTGTCAAGCCGGAGTCGTACGTTCCGGAGAAAGTCGGCTCGGGCAGACGGTTTGAGTTGAGCGAGGCGCCTACCCGTCACGCCGAGCGTCCTGTGTTGTTCGATGAAGTGTCTCGGGCTGGCTTGATATGACCAGGGCATGATCTTGATCGCGACGCGCTGAAATCCGCTGCGCTGCAGCATGGCAAGCAGTTTGTCTGGAGTGTTCATGAGGTCGTGCTGGGCGGCGATCAAAGGTCGATCAGGTGGGGCGCCGTGGCGGTCCAGTTCCTGGTTCCAGATATTCAACGCGGGAGCGCCCCTGTCGTAGCCCCAGGTGGTGAGGCCGATGCGGCCGGCAGTCTTGAGTACCCGCCGCACCTCACCGAGTGCCGTCGCAGGCTCCGGCACATGGAACAGTACGAACGCCATGATCACCACGTCGTATGAAGCCGAGTGGAATGGCAGGCGGCTGGCGTCGGCGATAACCCTGGGATAGCCAGCCGGTATACGACGCAGCATTCCCTCGGCGCGGTCCGCAGCGACGATGAGTGCTGATGGGGCAGCGCGGCGAATCGCCGGCAGCAGGGTTCCAACGCCAGCGCCAAGGTCGAGAACCCGTTCCGCAGAGTGGAGAGGTAGCTGGTCGACAAGATGGACACCTGCCGGGTGTATCGCCGATGCCCACCACTGCTCGTAAGCCTGAGCGGATGCCGGTCCGGCAACGGCACAGGGAGTGGGCAGCGCTTGCGTTTCCCCCAATGGTGTCGTCTGCTGGGTAGCCGTGACTGAGGAAGCACTTTCCGCTGCGGCTGTCGTTCATCTCTTAGCCGACAGATCCGACCTAATTGAGGCGGTGACCGATCTTCGCTGGCTGGAGTGGGGACATGCTCCTGAACCCATCGACCGTGACTGGTGGCATGCCGCCACGGTTCGCGAGGCCGGACGCAGCGGGCTTCCCATGACGTGGGTCGCGAGCGACCAGAGTGGAGCGTTAGGTGCGGTCGGTCTCGGTCAGTTCGACATCGAGGAACGGCGACCGCTCGCCGTGGGTGCTGGGCATGATCGTTCGGCGCGACCGTCGCGGAGCAGGTATCGGACGGCTTCTGCTCGCGCACCTTGAGAGGTGGGCATATCGGCAGGGTTATGAGCAGTTGTGGGTTGCGACAGGCGGGGCGGCGGTCGGGTTCTACCAGCGATGCGGGTGGCGGATCTGTGAGACGGTGGACCGCGACTTCGAGCCGGCGACAGTCCTGACCAAAGAGCCACGAGCCGAGCCAATGTAGTGCATCGTTATGCCGGGGTCGTGAAATGGGCGCCTCACCCACCGGCTTGTAAGAGTCGACAGTGGTCAGGGCGATGGCAGCGTGGCAGGAGCTAAGGTC
>JBKOUS010000028.1:0-14368 GCA_046723505.1 Actinomycetota bacterium | reverse complement strand
CGCATTATCAGCTGGGGACTGGAGACTGAAGGCTTCACGCCTCGTGCCCGAACCGTCAATTAGCTCCGGGACGGCCCACGTCACGTATAGAACTGTGGATTCCTCCTGGGTTCCAAGATCAATTGGCCAGGCTGCGGGCTGACCGGCCGGCGACCAGAGCCCACTAACTGGGGCGGCCAAATCCAACAGCTCGCTGTCAGTCTGGAGGGCATCCTCAGCGGTCGAAGCCCACACGCTATGCCTCGGTAGCAGCGGGAACACCAGGCAATAGGCTCGTGGACGCGCCAAAATGCAACGCGCGGACCGCATCCGGCACGGCCACGAAGGCCCTCCGAGGAATCGCGGCACGGAGCAAGGCACGAGATACAACTGGCTCCCTCGCTCCATCGGCTGGGCTCATCGATTCTGGTCAACAGCTACCTCGTCGATGGCGCTGGCGCGATCACCGTCGTCGATGCCGGTCTGCGCGGCCAGTGGAAAGACCTGCTTCGTGAGCTCGGGCGATGGGACGATCCCCCACCGAGATCCGGGCGCTGCTGATCACCCACGGCGACGGCGACCGTGTCGACTTCGCATGGCGGCTCCGCCAGGAGTACGGAGTGCCGGTCTTCGTCGGCTCGGCCGATTCCGCCGAGGCACGCGGCGAAGCACCCAAGCCCGCCACCGTCCGGGATCCGATTCGCGTCGCGCCGCGGCAGCCCTCTGGTGGCGCATCCTCGATCAGCTACCCCACAGACGCCGAACCCGGTCGACCGCATCGCCTGTGAAGTGGCCGCTGGTCGCGATGATCAACCCCTCGGAGGACCGGCGGTGTCCACAACCTCATGCTGGCCGAATAGCCAGCGCCGTGCGGCCGAATTCGATTCACGGACCTGAGCTGAGATCCGATTCATTGAGTCGGCAGCCAGCATGAGTCGCTGAGTGCTTAATGCGCGTTGGCTGGTTGACGGAACCGCGGATGTTGCTATAGATTTGATCCACCGACCGACGTCGGTCGGTGGAAGGAACGGCGTGATGCGGATCGTTAAAGACCCCGCGGTTCGCCGCACCGAAATCCTTGACGTTGCTCACCGGCTGGTAGAGACCAAGGGGTACGAGCAGATGGGCGTCCAGGACATCCTGGATGAGCTACAGATCTCCAAGGGGGCCTTCTATCACTATTTTGATTCCAAGCTCGCCCTGCTTGGCGCGGTCATCGATCGAATGCAGGCCGCGATGCGCCAGCCTGTCATATCGCTGGTGCAGGACTCTCAACTCTCGGCGACCGACAAGCTTCGGGGCTTTTTTCTGACGCTGTTCGGATGGAAGACGGCACGGCGTGAGTTCGTCCTGAAGATGCTGCACTCCTGGTATTCCCCGGAGAACGCGGTGCTACGTGAACAGTTGCACGACACTGCGATCCGCCAGTTGGCGCCGCTGCTCGAGGAGGTCATCGAGCAGGGCGTTTCCGAACGGACCTTAACGATCGCGTCCGGGCAGGGGCTGGGCCGGCTCGCGTTGGTCGTGGCCAACGATTTATCGGATCGTGTCGCCGGGTGGCTGCTCGCCGACAAGTCGCAGCGGCAGCCCGTGGAAGATATCGAGCAGATGGTTGCTCTGGACTCCAGGGCGGTTGAGCGGATGCTGGGCGCACCGCCCGGGTCTGTAGAAATCTTTGATCTCGACCTGCTGCGGGAGTGGGCGGCACCTTCTGGGCGGAAAGGATCGACACAGCACCGGAGTGGACGTGGCGGCGAGTGATGCTGGCGGGCGCGATCAGGCGACCACCACCGGGCGAGAAAACCGTGGTGCTTCAGTCTTCCGGATAGAGGGGCTGCGGTATCGGTATCCGCAGGCGAATGAGCGTGCTGTGGACGACGTTTCCTTCGCCATCAGTGAAGGCGAGATCTTCGGTTTTCTGGGGCCTTCGGGTGCGGGCAAGAGTACAACGCAGAAGATACTGATCCGTCTGCTGCGTGATTATGAGGGCAGAATCGTGTACCGCGGCAAGGACCTCAGAACTCTCGGCAATGATTTCTATCAGGAGATCGGTGTCGGCTTTGAAACGCCTATTACGTTTTCCAAGCTGACTGCACGGGAGAATCTGGCGTTTTTCCGGAAGCTCTATCGCCGCAGCGCAGATGTTGAGCCGCTCCTGCAGCGCGTGGGACTGTGGCCCGATAAGGACAAGAAGGTCGGCGAGTATTCCAAGGGCATGAAGGTACGGCTGAATTTCGTGCGGGCCCTGCTCAATGAGCCCACGATGTTGTTCCTTGACGAGCCGACTAGTGGCCTGGATCCGGTGAACTCGCGCATCGTCAAGGATATGATCGCCGAGTTCAGGGCCAGCGGCGGGACAGTTTTTCTCACCAGCCACATCATGTCCGATGTGGACGAGCTCTGCGATCGCGTGGCGTTCATCGCCCATGGCAAGCTCACCGAGATCGACACCCCGCACAACCTCAAGCTCCGCTACGGCAGGCGCACCGTAAAGGTCGATTACGAAGACGGCGACCAAAGGAGGACGAAGGTCTTTGGGATGAAGGACCTAAGAACACCTGAATTCCATCATCTGATTGACACCAAAGACATCGAAACGATCCATTCCGGTGAAAGCACTCTTGAGGACATATTTATCCATGTCGTGGGTGAGCGACTGGATGCATAGCCGATCCCTGGCCCTAGTGATGGGCGACTGGCAGCGATTCAGAAAGTATCATCTGCTCGCCGCTAATCTCGTCCTGCTGACGATCTGGGTACTGGCCACTCTCGCCATGGATACGGAGCAACTCACACAATTCCTTCCCTTCATCTTCTTAATCGACTCTACAGTCATGACCATGGTGCTCATCGGGACCGCGATCTTCTACGAGAAGCAAGAGCACACGATTAACGCCATTCTCACCTCACCGGTGAGCGACACTGATTATCTGTCCGCCAAGGTAACGATCGGTATCGTGAATTCGCTTGTGACCTTGGCCTTTGTAACAATCACCATCTGGCTGATCAAGGGTGTGACGTTCAATCACTGGACCTTCTTGCCGCCCGCCATCATCGTGACGGCCGGATTTCACGCGATGCTGGGCATCGCATTTACCTACGGCGCCAAGAACTTCACCGCCATCATGCTGCGCAGCGTGGTCTACATGTTTCTAATCTGGCTGCCGGCGGTATTCACGCTGTTCGGCCTCATCCCGGACACTGTGGTCCCATATCTGCTCATCTTGCCTCCGGTCAGCGCCGCGCGGCTGCTCACCGCAGGCGTTTCAACAGTGGCCGGCTGGCAGCTGGTGATCGGATACCTCTACCTGGTGGCGGTGTGGGTTGTGCTCTACGTCGGCGTCGTCAAGGCCGGTTTTCAACGCTATGTGGTACGCGAAATTGGTGTATAAGTCATGCTCGCAAACTTCGTAAGATTCGAGATCAAAAACCTACTGCGCGACCAGATGACGCGGATCATGCTGTGCTACCCGATCGCGCTCGGCGGCCTGATGCGGGTGCTCCTCCACCGCCAGCTGCTGACATCGCAATTCGCCGCCGCGGCGGCCGTCGTGCTGGTGATCCTGGCCGCAGGGTTTGACTTCGGCATGATGGCGGGATTCTCCTTGCTCGATGACCGCGACGATCAGGTGCTCCTCAACATTCGCGTCACGCCGGTCTCAGTGGATCTGTATGTATGGGTCAAAGTCGCGTTTGCGTTCCTAATGGCGGTGGTCGCCGGTGTCGCGACCATTTTGATCAGTGGGACGTTCACCGTACCCGCGACGGAAATGCTTCTAGTCGCGCTCCTGGCCGCGATGCAGGTTCCGATCAACGCCTTCCTTGTCAGCGCCCTTGCACACGATCGGGCAGAAGGCCTAGCGGCGACCAAGTTCACCGGCATTTTGGTCTTTCTGCCGGTCGTCGCCTGGCTGCTTACCGACTGGAGGCAATGGCTACTGGCGTTCGTCCCAGGCTTTTGGCCGACAAAAGCAATACAGTCCTTATCAGTGGCATTCACCGTCGGTACCACCAGCCACACCGCGCTTGGGATGGGATTCAGCGCATTCATAGCACTGGGATTCCTATGGTGTCTTGGCGCGGCCGCGCTCGCGTTCATCTTTTTCAGGAGACTGCCATAATCGCGGCGCTGCGGTGCAGCAGGACATCTCCGTCGCGCTGTGGCTCCATGTGACGCAGGTGCCGTCGGCGATCGCCAGTACCTGTACACGCTCTGGTTGGCGGAAGGGGAATGCCTGCGCGACATAGCGGCCGTTGGAATGAGGGATAAAGACTGCATTTTCAGACCCGAGCACGACGAGAACGGCCAGCGGTCGTCCGTGCCGTCGGACGGCCCAGGTCCGTACGCTGTAGGTACCGACTGCATGTCGGCGAGGGACGTCACCTCGAATGAAGCATGGCTTGGCGTTGGCTTCGTCTGGGTCGCCGTACCCTTCCACTGCCGCTTTCCGGTCTGGGCACGATCGCATCGCTCAAACAAGTCGGCGCCAGGGCTTGACCTTGCCCCAGGGGCAGTGTTCGAGCATAGCGACATGAAGGCGCTTGAACCATGTTGCGAGTCGCGACACAGGCCGCCGCGACCGCCTCGGCGTTCTGCGCGACGAGAAGCCGAGAGGGAATGAGATGTCACACGGAACACTGTCCGAGTCAAGCCGCAGTCCTGGCCGGACTGCTGGTGGCGTGCTGGGGGCTGTCGCGACGCAGATTCGCGAGCAGGCGGCCTCCTATTGCGAGTCGAGCAAGGTCCCTGGATATGTTGCCGGCGTTTACCACGACGGCGACCAGACGATCGTGGCCCATGGGACAGCGAACGTTGTCACAGGGGCGCCGATGCGTGATAACACTGGATTCCTGTTTGGATCGGTCACCAAGGTGCTGACGACGACGCTGGTCATGCAGCAGGTCGAGCGCGGCATCATCGATCTTGCAGAACGCGTCATCACATATCTGCCAGAGTTTCGCCTGACGACGCCCGCCGCGGCCGAAAAGATCCACGTCCGGCACCTCTTGACACACACGAACGGGATCGACGCAGACCTGTTCTTCCCCGATGCCAACGGTCCCCATGCCCTGAAGGTCTTCCTCGACGGGCTCGGACAGCACTGCGGGGTTCTCTTCGAGCCGGACGAATACATCAGCTATTCGAATGGCGGGATGATCTTGGCTGGTCGGCTGCTCGAAGTCCTCACCGGGGCGTCGTATCACGAACTTCTCAAGCGCGAACTGTACGCAGCCGTCGGCATGGATGACTCGTCCACGTCTGCCGAGGAGGCCATCCTTCGCAGCACCGCCGTCGGCCACTTCCCCGACCCAGCCAGCAACAGCGCCCGGCGCACCAACATGTTCAAACTGCCGGACTCCTGGGCGCCCGCCGGAAGCACGCCGATCGGCACCATCGGTGATCTACTTGCGTTCGGACGGACTCATCTCAGCAACGGCGTATCGCCATCGGGGAAGCGTGTGCTATCGCGTGAGTCAACTGCACGCATGCAGGCTGTGTCGCATGACATGGGGACCCCCAACGTTCCACCCATCGGACTCGGATGGTTGCTCATGCCGTTCGGAGCAACGACCGTGCTCTCCATGTCAGGAGCCTCACCCGGCGGAGTGGCGGTACTGGCCGTCGTGCCTGAACACGACTTCGCCTTCGCGGCCTTTGGCAATAGCCCACAGGCGATGGCGCTCCATGACCAGCTACTGCTCTCGCTGCTTGGGCAACACTTCGACGTCACGGTTCCAGACCTCGCATCGGACCCGCGCCCGGTACCCGATCTCACGCCCTACGCGGGCACCTACCGCTCGAACCAACTTCGCCTCGACGTCAGTGCCGTGGACGGCCAGCTTGAGGAGACCATGACCTACGAACCGCTCGACGAGGTGCAGCAGCGGATCTTCACCGGGTTTGCGGGCGGCTCGTTCCAGTTCCCGCCGCGACGCTTCGTGCCGATTGGCACGGACCTGTTCGCGCCGGCCGGGATGCCGCTCCAGGCATTCAACGGATACTCCCGCCAACTGCTCGTCTCGTACCACGGTATCGGCGAAGGCCATGCGAACTATCGGTGCGCCGGTGGTCGCATGACTCGACGAGAAAACGCCGGTTGAGCGTCTGCCACATGAACGGCTGCTGGGGGCTCGAAAGGGAACAAAGCACATGATCACGATCGGTCAGCTCGCGGCTTACGCCGGCGTGACGATCAAGGCCGTCCGCCATTACCACCGGCGCGGCCTACTCGAAGAGCCGCCGCGCGACGCGTCCGGCTACCGGCGCTACAGCGCCGAGCACGCCATCCAGTTGCTCAAGATCAAAACGCTGGCAGATGCCGGCGTGCCGCTCGCCCGCATCAAAGAACTGCTCACCGCCGACCCCGACCGGTTCACTGCGGCAATCGCGGAGATCGACGACAACCTGCAAGAACGGGCCGAGGAACTCCGCCGCGCCCGCGAAAGGCTCGGCCAGCTTCGTGCCGGCGACCGGCTGTTCGTCTCCGCCGAGGTCGCCGACTACCTCGACCGGCTGCACGAGCTCGGCGTCAGTCGGCGCGCGGTACAGCTGGAACGCGACGGCTGGATTCTGATGCAGTCGGTCTCGCCGAATCAGGCGGCCATCTGGCTCGCCGACAAGCGCGCCGCCATCGCCGATCCCGAGTTCTGCGCCATTTATCTCGCGTACGACGCCGCGTTCGACTGGTCCCCAGACGACCAGCGCCTGTACACACTGGCCGACCGCGCGCAACGGTGGCTTGCCAATTGGCACGGCAGCTCGGACGGTGCAGCGAAGCCGGTCCTGGACCCGGGCATCGCTCAGCTGGCCATGACGCCGGTCGGTGTGTCGTCGCCGGCCTGGGACCGGCTCATCCAGATCGCCAAGCAGGCCGAGACAACCGATCTCGGATCGTCGTGAACATCTACGGCTGGTACGGCGGCGCCACTCCCCAGCCCCAGCGAGGAACAGGTGCGTGCTCGACGATGTCGTCCGCATCGCTGGAGTTGTGCATCGCGGCGACGCCACAAGCGTGCCTAGGGAGCGACGACGACGCCGCTGTACGACGCGTAACTGGTACGCGTTGACTGAAGTGTTGACGTCGCTACCTGCAACAGAGCGGCACGGCGTCGTCGTACGCGCTGGCGCCAACTTTCTCTCGGCGCAACGCCGGCCGTGGCTTTGGAGCGATGCCAACGCCTGGTCGGCGACCCGGTACGGGACGCTCGGCCATCGCCTCTTCAGGTCCCAATCCACACATCGGTCACGGGAACTGGTTCAGCTCGAGGCACGCCGGGCTGTCAGGCCAGGAATGCCGGGCTGGTGATCATGGCGTTGCTCCAGGTGTCACAACCGAGCATCTTCACAAAAGTCGGCCGTCGCGAAGGTCCTTCTTCGCGGCAACGTTCAGGCGGTCGAAGTACTTTCAGAGGCTTGTGGTGTCACCCGCGCAGCAGAAGTCAGTAGATAATGGCGATAGCTCCTCGCAGCATGCTCGCATCTCGTCATCGACTGGTCCGCTGCTCG
Organism: Actinomycetota bacterium; assembly: GCA_046723505.1. Taxonomy (GTDB): domain Bacteria; phylum Actinomycetota; class Actinomycetes; order Propionibacteriales; family Propionibacteriaceae; genus Microlunatus. The sequence goes on along the minus strand of JBKOUS010000028.1, from coordinate 6,882 downwards.
GGCGGTGGCATGGCGGACATGTACGAGGCGAGCGACATACGACTCGCCCGTTCGGCCGCCGTCAAGGTCTTTTGGCAACACAATGAGCTGACCGGTGATAAGGCCCACCAATAGCGCGAGATTCAAGTGCTGGCGCGCCTCCAGCACCCCAACATCGTCAGCGTTTTGATGCCGGAACTGAGGGTGTGTTGTCTTTTGCTGCTTCATCGCTGCGCCTAGCCCACCGCGTGAAAACGGCCAACACTTCGGCGTCTGAGGGCACGCTCAGCACGTTCTCTTCGATGAATTCGGCCAGTCCGGGATAATCCGGTGCGACAGTCAGAAACATCTCCGCGGCTACGTTTGCGTCGTAGTCTGTGCGCCGCAGTGTGATGTCGGGGCCGAGGAGCGCCCAAAACGCGCCACGACTGCCATACGGCATTCCTACACTCCCAGGATTGATGAACCGGCGGCGATCGGCGAGCCGGTCAAACGGCATGTGCGTGTGACCGAGTGCGACCGTCGGCTCGTCGGTATCGGCGAAGGCGTCTCGATAGCGCTCGACCGGAGAGTCGACGAGCACGATCTCGGTATCACTGCGCGTAGTGGCGTGGCAGAACCGCACTGGGCCTAGCCCGGTTACGTCCGTCGTGATCGACAATGGCAAATCGGAGAGCAAGTTCCGATGTCGCGCCTCCAGCCGGGATGCGCAGTACTCGGTGGGTGGTCGCGCCGCGTCGGGCAAGTCTGGATTGAGCCTGCCGTCGTACGCGGCAACCAACTCCCGATCCGCGTTGCCACGCACCCAGATCGCCTGTTCCCGTAGCTCGGCCAGCCTGTCCAGCGTTTCTGCGGGCATGGGCCCGGTGGCAATGTCGCCGTTGAGCACGATGGCGTCGACGCCAGCGGCGTCAATGTCATCAAGGACAGCGTCGAGCGCCGGTAAGTTGCCATGAATGTCGGCCAGCACAGCGACCCGCATCAGGAGCCCTCTCGATTCCGGTTGCCAACTGAGTTTGCGTTCGTCGGCCTATTGCATTATGCGATGAGGAGCATGATCCCGGAGATCACCAGCCAGAGCGACCAGGCGGTGTAGGCGATCGGGACGATGGTGCCGGCAAGTTTCCAGCCCTTCTCCTCGAATGGTCCGACGAACTCGAGGGAGCCGACGATGAGGGTGAGGCCGATCGCTATGCCGGGCCAGGCGAGCCAGGCGTCGAACGTGGGCGATTGGAGCATCGCGATCCCGACCAGTACGTCCACGCTCCAGTGAGGAGATAGCCGATGCATTCCCCGATCGCGACGCCGAGGTAGGTGTGGAAGGACTCGAAGACAACCACCGTCGAGACTGACTCCGCCCGCATTGAAGCGGCTCAAGACATCTTGGGTTGGGCTGCGCAGGATGTTCGGGTAATTGAAGCTACCCGAATGCGCTCAGCAGGGCTAGCACGGCCTGTCTCCGCGGTCATGGGCTCTCTGCTGACGCTCCGCGTGGCTCCGCCGACTGCCCTGTGGGCCACCCCGTACCGCGAGCCCTCGCAGGCCGCGCGGGGGCGTTCCGGGGGTGGGGGATGCAGCGCCCCTGCCACCCCGCGGGGTCGGCAGGCCCACGGCATCGAGAGGGCCACCACGGTCGGCCGCAGGTGGCAGGCCCTCGTGGGCCATGAACCTTAGCGGTCCTTGCCCGCGGACGGTCGTAAAGTCGAGCACCCCGAAGGTCGCACGCCGCATACGACACTGGGGCACCACCGATGCGGAAGAAGTACCAGGCGCCCCGGAGACCCCGCCTCTCAACACCGTCGTTATGACGAGGAGACCTTCCTATATTCACGCACAGCGAGCGCGCGCGACGTCTTACTGTCCCGTCGGCTGCGCTGCGCGGCCCCTTTTCCGGGGGGCACCCTCTCGTCGACGGCTTGATCGGGGTGGTCGCCGCCATGGGCGTGCCGGGCTCCCAGGATGCTCGGTCAGCTCACCCGCTTGCCCTCGAACAGGAGAAGCTCGGCGAGTCTCAGCGGTTGTGAGCCGTCTTCGCTGAGGATCGGCTCGGCCGAATATTGCGCGACGTAGACCCGACGCACCCGGTCGGTTGTGTTGGGGCCGCTGCGGTGGAAAAGCGTTGAGGAGAAGCAGGCGATGCTCCCGGCCGGCACGATCACCGGGTCGCCCGGGTCGTGCCCGAAGTAGCCGACCAGATCGTTACTCTCCTCCTCGCGCGCGTGCTTGATGACGTCTCGGGTACCGGCACGCGAGTAGGGCAGCAGATACACGGTGCCGTTAGCTTCGGTCACGTCGTCGAGTGCGATCCAGCAGGTGAGGTACGGCTGGTGCGGGTGGTCGATGAAGCCCGAGTCCTGGTGCCAGCTGAACGGCATCCCCTGCTCCGCGGCCTTGACCACGTATTGCTCGTTGAACAGATAGACGGTATCCCCGAGCGCCGCCTGGGCGATCCGCACCATGAGGTCCGAGGACAGGAAGCGCTCGACTGCTGGGCTCTTGCCGTATGCGTGGACGAAATAGCGGCTGCCGCGCCGGTCGAGGTCGAGCTTGTCGACGCCGAGGCGGTCCATCTCCCGGTCGCGTTCGTCGATGAAGCGCTGGCATTCGCCGCGCAGCGTGTCGAGATCGCCTCGCGGCACGGTGCGCTTCAAGACGAAGAAGCCCTCCTCACGGAACTGCCGCACCTGCTCAGACGTGATGCGCAGAGCTGAGACCGCCATGCTTTGCCCTCCTGTGATCGTGGACCATCACATAATCTGCGGTAATGGCTGTCGTGTCTTTGCGGAGGTCCGCGATTTCTTATCGTTTCTTGCGATGATCGACGACCTCGGAGTTCGGGCTGGCCTCGATGGAGGCGTGGTGCGGCACAGAGTCGGCGATGTTCGACCACGCACCCATCGCCATGCCGAGCTCGAGGTCAACCTCGTCGTCCGCGGCACCGCCTCCTACCTGCTCGGCGACCGGCGCTATGAGCTCACGTCCGGCACGATGACCTGGCTGTTTCCCGGTCAGGATCACGTCCTGGTCGACGAGTCCTCCGACCACGAGCTCTGGTGGGCGGTGTTCCAGCCCGCTCTCGTCGCCCGGATCGCGACGACCCGGCACGCGCGACCCCTGTTGGCGGAGGACCCCGTCGGGCAGTTCTCGCGCCGTCTCGACTCCGGCCGGTTTCGTCGTCTCAGTGCCCTCTTCCACGAAATACAGCATGCGGAGACGGTGGACGACATTCTTGTCAACACCGGGTTGGCGTACCTGCTGAGCTCCGCCTGGCGAGCGTTTCTCGACAGCGACGATGTCGTCGAGGGGGTCGATCTGCATCCGGCGGTGGAGACGGTCGCTCGGATACTGCGAGCCGACCCGGATGCAGGTGATCTCGCTGCGCTGGCGCGGGCTGCCCGCTTGAGCTCGTCGCACTTGAGCCGGATATTCAAGGAGCAGACCGGCGTGTCGATCAGCCGGTTCCGCAACCAGCAGCGACTGCAGCGTTTTCTGCGTCTCTACGGCAGAGGGCGACGCACGACGGCGCTCGCCGCCGCCCTCGAGGCCGGCTTCGGCAGCTACGCACAGTTCTACCGCGTCTTTCGCGAGCAGACGGGACGGAGTCCGTCCGCGCTGCGCACCGCCGCCGACGACGATGACCTGAGCCTGATCCCCGTCGACGGCGTGCGGCTTCACAGCCGAATCCTCGCGGCCTCCTCGCCTCCACCGACAGCCTCGAATGGCACATGATGTCCCAACAAACGACACCCCAACCTCACGATCGGTGCCTCCGACGGGCGCCCCTTACGCCTATCGCCGCCACGGGAAGGCCGGCACAGTTCCCGTCGTCTTCTTCCAGCTGAAGGTCTGTGGGTGTCGATGCGGTAGCGCTTCATCAAGATGCCCCTGAGCCAGACAGATCACCATGCGCAGGGCGACAGCAGGAAATCAGAAACGCCCTCGCCTGGCGAGATGAGCCGCTATGGAGGGCGGACTTCCTACGATGCGAGGTGTCGTCCCGTAACCCGGGGACTGTCAAATGGAAAGCTGGGTTGCAGACCGCCTCATTCAGCCAGCAGCCTGCCTAATCAGCTCTCCTAGAGGCAGTCTTCGACCTCAACGCCCACATCTGAGGTGTCAAGCTTGGTTATGAAATCCATCGGGGGCGACTCAGATGTCATTGCAATCCGAGTCCGTCGCTGATCAAGGGCCACGCCCGGTGCAGTCCGCGTTGCCAATACACCCAGTTGTGCGTGCCCGGCCCGTAGAGGTCGATTTGTGCGTCCAAGCCGAGTTGCTGGACGCGACGGGCGAATGCCCGGTTCTCCGCTCCGATCGAGGTTTCGATTGGGTCCTCATTCGTGCGGGCACCATCGAGTGGTCCTGGACGGCCGTTGCCGGCGGAGATGAACAACCGGACGCCTTTCAGTTGTGGTGCGAGGTCGTACGGGTTGTGCTGCTTCCAGGTGTCCACGTTTGCATCAGGATTGCCCCAAAGTGCCAGCGGATCTTCGCCCTGCGACTGGATCAAGCCGAGATAGCCCTGCGATTCGTCGTTGGATAGCCGAGTGTGGACAATGCCGCTGAATGAGGCTGCGATGGTGAACATTCCCGGATGGCGGGCTGCGTAGTCGAGAGCGCCGAGTCCTCCCATCGACACCCCTGCCACCGCCGCGACGGCGCTAGCACGGTATTGCTGGGTAAGCAGCCTCGGCAATTCGGTCGTATGGAACGTTTCCCACCCCGGCCCGGACTGCCAGTCGGAGTAGAACCCGGCCTTGCCGCCGTCGGGCATCACCACGAGGATGTCCGATCGTAGAGTCAGCTGCTCGATATCGGTGGACCTGGTCCAGCTGACGTAACTGTCGCAACAGCCGTGCAGCAGGTACAGCACGGGCCAGAGCCGCGCCCTTTCGGTTTCGTAGTGCACTGGCAGCAGCAGCCGGACCTTGATCTGACCGCCGACGGCCGGGGACTCGATCGTCAAATCCTCTTTCCTATCGGCCAGGCGCTTCTTGGCGAGTATGCGAGCCGGCACGGACCGTGGCGGTCCTGATGTGGCAGCCGACGGCGAGGACGCAGCGACCGACGCTTCCGAGGCACCGGCAGCAGTTGGGGGCGGGGACGCTGGGGAGGATGTCGCTGCACTGCATCCACAGAACAGCACTAGGGAGGCCAGCACGACACCCCAACCGGTCCAGTGCCGCCACACCTGCCGGAACCAGTGGTTGAGTGTGTGGTTGCGGTACATCGGGCCTGCGGCAGTCAAGCGCCCTTTCGTCAGGAAGGCTATTGGGCATGTCGAGCAGCCCAGTTATTAGACCGCCTCAAGTCTCTACCGGGCAACTCACAAGCTGCCATATCTGACACTGTGGACGTTTCCAACCGATGTCGCTCGGTGCTTGGTTTTTCAATTCCGCGCGCGGGTACGGGTCTGTGTAGTTTTGGGATTTCGGTGATATGGGTTTGTCCAGATCGAGCGAGAAAGAAGGCTTCCCCGTGGCGAATGGATCACGGTTCGACGATCCGGCAGCGCTCAGCGGAATATTGACAGGCGTCAGCTTCGTCGGCGGTCTGGCGACCGGACTCAGCCTGGCCGACGCACCTTTTCCGCAGCCTGGCGCGGAGGTTGAGGACGTGCAGAAGTTCTTCCAGGGCAGCTCCGGAGCGGAACGTATCAACGTAACGGGCCAACTGCTCTCGGCCGCGTCGCTGGCGGTGTTTTCCAGGTCGGTCGCGCAGCTTGCCGGTGACGCGGGCCAGAAATCCAAGACGCCGAAGGTTGCCGCTATCGCCGGCGGCGCCCTCGCCAGTGCCTCGCTGGCCGCCTCCGCGGCCGCGGCCGCCGCGCTCACCGCGGGTCCCGGCCGGGACAAGGACCGGGCTAAGTCACTGCACCGCTTCCTCTTCGCCGCAGGGGGCCCAGTGCATGGCGGCGGCCTGGCGCTGCTGCTCGGCGCGCTCGGGCTGGCCGGGCTGCGCACCGGGGCTCTGCCACGTCCGCTGGCAGTCGCCGCCTTGGCCGCAGCCGGCGTAAACGGGCTGGCTCCACTAGTGCTCGCGGCACCAAAGGCGGCGCTCGTTATCCCTGCTGGGAGGTTCCCCAGCTTCGTCATCCTGGGAATTGCCGGATTCCGCCTCGCCCGAGGACCGAGAACTAGCTGAGCCTCACATCATTCGTTGGGCAGCAGCGATCGCAGGGTCGTGGACAAGATCTGGATCTGTTGACGGAGGCTGACAAGGTCGACGTGGCGATCGCGAAGAGCGCGGTCAAGACGGTCGATGGCCACCCGCGCATAGGGAACCGCCGTGTGGTAGGCCGCCCAGCCTGCAGGGGTGAGTTGTAGCAACCACGAACGACTGTTGGAGGGATTGGCCCGCCGCTCGATCCAGCCCCGCTCGGTCAACCCGTTGAAGCCGAGGCCCAAGTGTGGACGGAGCCACGCCGACCAGACGTGCCATCACCGTTGGGGTGAGCTGACCCTCGACTGCGAGCAGGCTCAGCAGGGCATAGTCGCCGGAGACCATGCCTGCCTCCTGGAGGCCCGCTGAGAGATAGCTCTCCATCCTGGTCCGCATCAAGAAGGCAACGAAAGCGAGTGACATGCGCTCCTCGGCGGGAAGCTGCTCCGCATCCTCAGTCAGTGTTAGCTGCTGCCGCGCCTCCCGGACATTGCCGCACAACCGGTCGAGTTGACGATCGACCGCCGCCCGCTCTGTGACGGACAACTCCCCGCGGAGAGCACGCACTGCAGTTGCTGAAGGCACACGTGCAGCTAGCAGGGTCTGCAGGTTCCGCAGCCAACGCACATCTTGCTCGTCGAAGCTCCGGTGCCGGCCAGCGATACGTCCTCGTCCTGGCAGATGCCCGTGCTCCTCGTGATAGCGGATCATCCGCGGACTGACGCCCGTCCGCTCCGCAAC
>JBKOUS010000241.1:0-5586 GCA_046723505.1 Actinomycetota bacterium | reverse complement strand
AGTCCTCGTTACCGAACCGGGGGGCTACGAGACTGTCTTCGAGTACGCGCTGGAGGGGAATGCCATCCGGATCAGTTTCAAGAACGCCGATCCACAGCAGCTGTGCCAGGCCGACGCCAAGTGCCCGATGGGCGTCATCGTCTGGGAGAGCGCGCCGTTCAGCCGGGTCTAGTGGACGGATGGCGCCCGGCGCTCCAATCAGATCGCTGTTGCGACAAGGGCGACTCGAGAGCGCCGAGCCCGGGCCCGGCGTCAGTTGCCCAGCAGGGTGGGGTCGGTACCGCAGGTTTCCGACACCTACCGCAGCGGCCCAACTACCGGAGCGGGCGGATGGCATCGCCCGCACGTACCGTGCCGGATACGAGTACCCGTACATGCATTCCCCGTCGACGCAGCTGCCGACCGATCGGACTGTTGGCCCATTTCAGCGAATCAGCGCCGAACCGGCCCGCGAACTTCGCGCACCCGGAGTGCGGTGGCTCGGTCACCTCAGCTACCGCCTCGCCGATCTGCAGCTGCGTGCCCGCAGGCAGGTTGTCGATCGAAAGGTCGAGGTCGACGATCAGCTGGTCTCCGGCAAGCTGCCAGCGGTCGCGGGCGCCCGCAACGGTGGCCAGCGCCCGGCTGTTCATGATCGTGATCTGTCGGAGCGGGTCCGCCCTTCCACTGTCAGCCCCCCGAGCCTCCCAGTTGTCCCCACGGAGCCCGTGCACCGCGTCGAGGACCCCATGCTGCTGGACCCTTCGCTCCTCGACAGCGGGTCGGCTGACGATCATCTCGACAACGCCTTCATCTGTCGGAGAAGCGCCCAGGCGGGCCGCTGCCTGCTCGAGCTCAGCAAGCCGACGATGGTACGGAATATGCTCGGCGAACTTTTCGGCCACGCTCTGCTTGATCGTGCTCATGCTCTGCTCTCTGGTCGACTCGAGTCATCTGAGCATTGCTCCATAAATCCCGGTCCGGCAAGTGGTTAACGACGCGAGAGCAAGGTGTGCGACATTGCGTGAGATCGACGCTGAAGCGAATCTATGCGGCTAGGTCAACGAAGCGAGAAGGGCGATGGGTGGTGGCACGCTTTCGCCCAGCGCTTCGACGATGCTTTTGCCTCGTTCGCCACCAAACCCCAGCCGGTCGGCGGTAAGTAAGGCGATGCCTCCCAGAATCATGACGAGACAGATGGGCGAGCTCGTCGCACGGCTGCGCCCCGACACCTCAGTGCAGACGAGCGAGCCAGTCAGTCCTTGATGTGACGCGCCAGTAGCGTCAGATCGGCCCGGCCGAGGCGATCGCTCGCGGCCTTGGCGTGGTGCCAGAACGGGTACGGCAGCGGCTGGGCGCTGACCTTGTCCAACCGATCCACCTCCTCCGCCGACAGCGTCAGGTCGGCGGCAGCGAGATTGTCCGCCAGCTGGTCCTCCGTACGGGCGCCGACGATCAGCGTGGTCACAGCAGGCTTGCCCATGGTGTAAGCCAGCGCAACCTGGGCCGCCGAGACGCCGTGATCGGCACCAATGGCCACAACCTCCTCGACTGTGTCGTAGAGCTTGTCCTCGTCGTAGACAGGAGGCTCGTTCCAGTCGCTCAGGTGCCGGCTGCCCGGCGGCGCCTCCACTCCACGACGGTATTTGCCAGACAGCAACCCGCCGGCGAGCGGGCTCCAGACCAGAATGCCGAGGCCTTGGTCCACCGCCAGCGGCACAAGCTCGTTTTCGATGTCGCGAGCCTGCAGCGAGTAGTAGTGCTGCATGCTGACGAACGGTGTGACACCCTCCCGATCAGCGATCCACAGCGCCTTCATGAGCTGCCAGGCGGCGTAGTTGGAGCAGCCGACGTAGCGCACCTTGCCAGACTGAACGAGATGATCGAGGGCATGCAGCGTTTCCTCGAGCGGCGTCTGCCCATCCCACTCGTGCAGCTGGTAGAGGTCGATGTAGTCGGTTCCGAGCCGCCGCAGACTGTCCTCGGCGCCACGGATGATGTGGTGCCGAGACGCCCCGGCGTCGTTCGGACCGTCGCCCATCGTATTGCGGACCTTGGTCGCGATGAGCACCTCATCGCGGTCGGAGCCGATCGCCTTGCCCAGGATCTCCTCGGACAGGCCGCTGGAGTAGACATCTGCAGTGTCGAACAGGTTGACGCCGGCGTCCCGAGCCAGTTCGATCTGCCGTCGCGCCCCCTCGACGTCGATCTGGCCCACAGGAGAAGCCCATCCTGTGCCGCCGAAGCCCATGGTGCCGAGAGTGATGGTCGAAACACGAAGGCCGGACCGGCCGAGCTGTCGATACTCCATGTCGCGGAGTCTAGGGCCAGAGCTCGGCCGGCCCGCGCTCGCCTAGAGCCTTTCCTAAACGCACGCCCCAACGGCCCGCCGCCCGACCGTGTTGACGGTTGTCAGCAACGTACGACCGAGCACCCAGTTCGGCTACACGTCGCCGGCGGAGACGTTGATGACGTTGCCGTCCGGATCGGAGAACCAGACCGACTTCATGTCCTCGCCCATCATGGAGGCCACGCCCTGATTCCACTCCAGACCCTCCGCGTCGAAGGTCATGAACATGACACCCTTCTCACGCAGCGCGGCGACCTCGTCATCGAACGCCGACATCGAAACGTCGAAGGCTACCGCGGTTGCTTTGTTGGTGCCGGCGTACTCGGACTGGTAGAGGAAAACCATCGCGTCGCCGGACTTGTAGGCCACGCCGGCCACGCTTTCACGCTCTGGGGTGAATCCAAGTGTGTCCTCATAGAAGATCCGCGCCCTGGACAGGTCTCGCGTGGGGAGCGTGGCGACGGGTGTGTGCTGTGACAACATCGATGGGCCCCTCTTGATCGGCTAGGTGTTTGACGGTACGCCACTTCGCGAGAACACGGCTTAAGCATCCCTCCGTAATGAGGTCAATACGTGCACCTCAAGGGGATCCTGCTTTCCCTTCAGTTGCAGCTCGCCCAGCGGCGTTGTCACAGCGTCAGGGAGCATGGCCTTGGTATGGGGCCCGATGGCGACGCCGCCCACAGGGGCTTGGCCCTCGATGCGAGATGCGATGTTGACGGTGTCACCCACGATCGTGTGCGTACGACCGCCGTGGGCACCCAGCAGACTGACCGATACTGGTCCCGAGTTGATCCCGACCCGGAATCGCGGCCAGTCAGGATGTTCCGCGGCAACGCGTAGGGTCGATTCTTGCAGCGCGAGTCCGGCGCCGGCAGCGCGTTCGGCGTGATCAGGCTGATCGCCACGCTTGTTGAACGTCACCATCAAAGCGTCCCCGATAATGCGGTCGACATCGCCCCCGTACGGTGTCTTGACCGCGGGAACTGCGGCCGAGAAGTACTCATTGAGCATCCTCGTCACCTCTTCCGGCTCGTGCGTCTCGGAGAATGAGGTGAACCCCTGCAAGTCGGCAAAAAGCACGCTGATGTTGCGACTGCCGGCGCTGGTCTGTGTCAGATAGAGCTCAGCGAACCTTTCCTCGCGCCAGGATGCCTGGGCGCTCCCTGCCACTAGGCCGAATGCTGCAAGAAGCAGTACATGCCACTCCCACCACGAAAGATGCCAGTTGCGCGCGAAAGCAATCGCGATCATCGACTCCGCCAGGAGTATGAACGCCGAAGGCACCGCCAACAGCAACAGTGAGGGATGGCGACGCCAGAGTTGGATGTAACGCACCGCGCTCCATCCGTAGAGCAGTACCGCTGGCACGGCCAGCCCCAGCGGCCAGCCCTCTACGAACTGCGGTGGCCGATTGAGTGGCGGCAGCCCAGCAACCGACCACACTCCCCACGCGACCATCAGGCCGACCAGTGCTAGCCGCAGACGTTTACCGAGTCGCACGTTGCGGACCGCGCTATCGCCGGACAAGTCGCGTGTCGAAAGCGCCGCGAACACCGAGCCGATGGCTACGCCAATCGGAGTGGCGATTGTGAAACCGATGTTGCTCTTGCCGAGCAAGACTCCCGGAGTCGCTAGGGCGTGCAGCGCGAGAAAGCCGGCCGAGGAGAGGAAGGCGAGCGAGACGTAGAGCAGGCGTGCATCCCCACGGCGCCCAGCCGCCTCGCCAGTGGCGTAGGCCAGTACAGCGGAGAGGACGGCGGTAAACAACACCAGCCAGAAGTGCGCTGGATGGTGCTCCCACCGAACATCGAGGCTCGGCCGTTGCAGCAGCAGAATCAGACCTAGCAGTGGCACCGCCAAAATTGCCGCAGTCAAGCCGATACGCGCGGCACGCATTGACTCCGTCACCTCAGAGCTGCGGCGCGGCTAGGAATTGGTGAATCTCGGAGACCACAACCGACCCTTCTCCGACGGCGGATGCCACTCGTTTGACCGAGCCGGAGCGTACGTCTCCGACTGCAAACAGTCCCGGCATACTCGTTTCATGAGGATGCGGCGAGCGTGCGAGATTCCAGGAAGGGCAGGACGCTGCCTCGGCACCTGTATACAGAAAGCCGTACGAGTCGCGGTCGACCTCCGCCGGCAGCCAGTCCGTCCGCGGCCTTGCCCCGATCATCACGAACAAGCTCGCCAACGGTAAGCGCTGCTCATGCCCGTTGGTGCGGTTGCGCAGCGTTACCCATTCCAGCTGTCCGTCGCCGTGCCCGCCCACCACCTCGGTGTTCACGTAAACCTTGATCATCGGCATAGCAGCGATGGCGTCGACCAAGTAGGCGGACATGCTGTCCTCCAATCGGGGCCCTCGGGCGATCAAGTGCACCGAGGCGCAATACCTCGCCAGATGCAGCGCCGCCTGCCCCGCGGAGTTGCCAGCACCTACGATCCCAGCAGGTAGACCAGTCAGCGCTTGGGCAACCGAAACGCTCGATCCGTAGTACACACCCTGGCCACTGAGCTCCTCCAAGCTGGGGACTCCGATGCGTCGATACGAGACTCCCGTGGCGATCACCACAGCACGGGCTGAAACTTCACCGACGTTTCCGATGTGTGCCACGAACCCGCCCCCTTCGGGGGTAAGCCGATCGACCTCCCGGGTGACAACGAAACGGGCGCCGAAAACCCAGGCTTGCTGGTATCCGCGCTGCACCAGATCCGCACCACTGAGCCCCCGCGAGAAACCTAGGTAATTCCGGATGAGGGAGCTAGATCCGGCTTGGCCCCCGATTGCCTCGCGCTCAACGACGACAGTACGAACTCCCTCCGATGAGGCGTAGACGGCCGTCCCGAGGCCGGCAGGTCCTGCCCCGACGACCAGCAAATCGAAGCTGCGATCCACATCGGGCAAGCTGGTCGGGATGCCCCAGGCTTCGAGGATCTCGGCGTCCGTGGGATCGACCAGGCGGGTGCCGCCGATTGCGGGCATCCATACCAGCACACCGCCCGCAGGGTGGCCGATCTCCTCGAGCACCTTTTGACCCAGCTCTGAGGCACGGGAGCGAAACGTGTGCGGGATGCCGTTCCGGCTCAGCAGGTCGCTCACCGCGTACGCGCGTCCGCTGTGCTGCGCCGCAACGACGACAACCTCACGCATATTGGCCGGCTCACTGCGTGACCATTCCATGACGAACTCAGCAATGACGCGGTGAAATAGCTCGTCGGGCGTTATCCAGGGCTTGAGCACGTAGTAGCTGATA
>JBKOUS010000103.1:0-8410 GCA_046723505.1 Actinomycetota bacterium | reverse complement strand
CAGCATCTACAACAACCCGGGCGCGATCGTGGGTCCGGCACTTGTGATCTCGCTGACCATCCTGTCGCTGATCCTGCTCGGCAACGCACTCAGCGATGCGCTGCAGTCGTCGGCGCGCAGCAAGCCGCTGCCGGCCCGTCGGCGGCGCCAGGTCCTGGCGGCCGAACGGGTGCGGGTCGCTGCGGTGGCGCCAGCCTCCGCACCGATCGAGGACGACGTCATCCTCGCGGTCCGCGACCTCCGCGTCGCCTATCCCACACCGGACGGCCAGGTCCGCGAGGTCGTGCACGGGGTCGACCTCAATCTTCGTCGCGGCGAGATTCATGCTCTCGTCGGAGAGTCCGGCTCGGGCAAGTCGCAGATCGCCTTCTCGACCCTCGGCATCCTGCCCGCTGAGGCGCTGATCACCAGCGGGAGTGTTCTGCTGGACGGTCACGACATGCTCGCCGATGCCGAGGCTATGGCGCAGGCCCGGGGCCGACGAATCGGGTACGTCCCGCAGGAGCCGATGTCCAACCTCGACCCCAGCTTCACCGTCGGCAAGCAACTCGCGTACGGGCTGAAGGCGAGCACCACGCTCAGCGACGCCGATGTTCGGCAGCGGATCGTCGACCTGCTCAGCCGGGTCGGGATCACCGACCCCGAACGCGTGATGGGTCTCTACCCGCACGAGATCTCCGGCGGCATGGCGCAGCGCGTCCTCATCTGCGGCGCGGTCGCCGCCGACCCGGACATCATCGTTGCCGACGAGCCCACCACGGCCCTTGATGTCACCGTCCAGGCCGAGGTGCTCGAACTGCTGCGAGAACTCAGCGAAGAGCGCGGCCTCGCCATGCTGCTGGTGACCCACAACCTCGGTGTCGTTGCGGACCTGTGCGACACCGTTAGCGTGATGAAGGACGGCAGCATCGTGGAACGCGGCGCGATCGACCAGATCTTCGAGTCGCCGCAGCAGGACTACACCCGGGAGCTCTTGCAATCATCCCGCCGCGTCGAACTGTTGGAGGTATCGTGACCACGCCCGCGAACCCAGCGCCCACCGGAGCGGACCCGATCCTGCGGGTCTCCGACCTCGAGGTCACGTTCCCTGGTCGGCGGGGCAAGCAGTCCCACGTCATCAAGGGCGTCTCCTTCGACCTGTCGGCCGGGGAGACGCTGAGCCTGGTCGGCGAGTCCGGCTCCGGCAAGACCACCATCGGTCGAGCCATCCTCGGGCTGGCGCCGGTCACCGGCGGCGCGATCACCTTCCGCGGCCAGACGATCAGCAACGTCTCCCGCAAGCTGCGACGTGAGCTCGCCACCGACATCCAGGTCGTCTTCCAGGATCCCTACTCCTCCCTCAACCCGTCTATGACGATCGAGACCATCCTGGTCGAGCCGCTGAAGGCGGCCGGAGTGGAAGGGGGCCGCACCCGGGTCCGGGACCTTCTCGATGCGGTCGGACTGCCGAAGGACGCCGGCAGCCGCTACCCCCGGGAGTTCTCCGGCGGCCAGCGCCAGCGGGTGGCGATCGCCCGGGCGCTCGCGATGAACCCGGCAGTTATCGTCTGCGACGAGCCCACCAGCGCGCTGGACGTCACCACCCAGGCCCGTGTGCTGACCCTGCTCGAAGAGCTCCAGAAGGCGACCGGCGTGGCTTACCTGTTCATCAGCCACGACCTGGGCGTGGTCAATGACATCAGCGACCGGATTGCCGTGCTCTTCCGCGGTGAGATCGTCGAGATCGGCGAGGCGAAGCAAGTCGCCTTGGCCGCCAGGAACCAATACACCCGCGAACTACAGATGGCGGCGCCCATTGCCGATCCGAAGAAGCAGCGGGCGCGTCGCAAGGAGCGATTGGCGCTACTTGCCGCCGGCCCGCACGAGGTCGGGCTTGCCCCGCTCGCGCCCGCCTGAGCCGCCCCCAGCGGCCGCCCCGCCTTCGACTTGTGCCAGTCAGCGGTTAGCCGCCCGCCCGCGCACCACACATCAGAGGATGCAGCGCACTGTTGCATCCCGCCGGTCTCCAGCCCGTCCCGGCGCCAAACCAGGAAGCCATGATCATGAGTCACCACGACTACCGCGATGCCGGCTTGCCCGCCGACGTGCGAGCCGACCTGTTGGCGCGCGAGATGACGGTCGTCGAGAAGTGCCATCAGCTGACCGCCGTTCCGGCATGGTGGCTGGCGCTCGCTGATGGGGCGGATCCCGAAGGCATCGAGGACCTGCTCGAGAAGGCGCCCGGACACGTGAGCAACTTCGCGGTGGACGACCCAGCGCGGATGGCTGAGATCGTCGGGTGGATCCAACGGACCGCCGTCGAGCGGACCCGGCTAGGTGTGCCCATCCTCTTCCACGCCGAGGCGCTGAACGGCTACATGTCGGGCGGTCACGTCGTGTTCCCGACCGCGATCGGTCTCGCGGCGAGCTGGAGCGCGGATCTGGTCCAGGAAATGGCCGACCTCATCCGTCGACAGATGCGCCGTGTTGGCGTGCTCCAGGCGCTCTCACCCAACATGGACATCACGCTCGATCCGCGCTGGGGCCGCGTGCACGAGTCGTACGGCGAGGATCCCTACCTGTCTGCTGCCCTCAGCGTCGCGTACACGCGGGGCCTGCAGGGCATGGACCTGACCACAGGAGTTATCGCCACGGCCAAGCACTTCGTCGGCTATGGGATGGCGCAGGGCGGCATCAACTTGTCCGCAGCGGAGATCGGCGCCCGGACGATCAGGGACATGTTCGCCTATCCGGTCGAGGCAGCTATCCAGGTCGCCGGGCTGCGCTCGGTGATGAACTCCTACGCCGACATCGACGGCGTGCCCGCGGGAGCGTCTCGGGAGATCCTCACCGACCTGCTGCGCGGAACGCTCGGCTTCGACGGCTTCGTGACCTCCGACTACGCCACGCTCGAGCACCTCGTCGACCGGCAAAAGATCGCCCGCGACCCGGCCGAGGCGGGCCGACTCGGGCTCGCCGCCGGCCTCGACACCGAAAACCCGGTGCCGTACGCATACGGCGACACGCTCGTTGGCGAGGTCGAGCGCGGCTCGGTTGACCCCGGCCACCTCGAGGTCGCTGTCCGGCGTGTGCTGCGGGCCAAATTCGAGCTCGGGCTCTTTGAGAATCCCTATCCCACCGAGCACATCGACGTGCGCGCGGTCGCCCAGGAGGGGCGCGACCTGTCGGCCGAGCTGGCCCGTCGCTCGGTGATCCTAGCGAGAAACGCTGGAATCCTGCCTCTGGTGTCGAATGCTCTGACGGTCGCCGTGATCGGGCCCCACGCCGATGCACCAGCCCTGCAGTTCCCGACCTATACCTTCCCAGCATTCCGGGAGGGAACCCTCTTCATGTCCGCCGGTGAACTCGGCAACATGGTCGGGGTCGATCCGGGAATGGCGGGCTGGAACAGCGCTGTCTTCCCGCCGATCAGCACCGACGACCTGGTGCGCGAGATGCACGGCGCGACGTCGCTGGTCGAGTCGGTGGGCCGATATGCGTCCCGCGTCGTGACCGCCCCGGGATGCACGTTGACCCGAGATCTGGACCGGGCCGAGCTGGACCAGGCGGTGGCCGCCGCCCGGGAGGCGGACGTCGTCGTCCTGGCGCTCGGCGGTGCCAGCCTGTGGTTCGCCGGCGAACGGACCGAAGGCGAAGGCAGTGACAGCGCCGACATCGCCCTGCCCGCCGCGCAAGTGCGGCTGGCCGAGGCCGTCGTGGCCACCGGCGTCCCAACCGTCGTGGTCCTGGTCCAGGGTCGGGCCTACACCCTGCCCGAGGTGGTGCGCGACGCTCCGGCGCTGCTGATCTCCGGCCACGGCGGCCCGTTCGGCCCGCAGGCCGTCGCCGACGTGCTCTTCGGAACCACCAACCCGAGCGGCAAGCTGCCCTACAGCCTGCCCCGGCACGGTGGCCAAGTCCCCGTCTACCACCACCAGAAGGCCGGCTCGGGCTATCGGATGCCACTCCCGCCCGGCGTGGACCAGCACTACCTGGACTTGCCCGCCAGCCCGCTCTACCCATTCGGGCATGGACTCAGCTACACGACGTTCGCCCTGTCTGACCTGGCCGTGACCCCGACTATTGACATGCAAGGCGCGGCATCGGTGTCGGCTACTGTGAGCAACACCGGCGACCGCGCCGGCGCCACGGTCGTGCAGCTCTATCTGCGGGTGAACACCTCTGGGGTGACTCGGCCAGCGCAGCAGCTCGCCGGCTTCGCCCGCGTCGACGTCGAGGCGGCCACCTCACGTCGGATGACGTTCCACGTGGCCGCGACGCAGCTGGGCTACACGAACCTGGCCCGCGACTTCGCGGTCGAACCGGCCCGGGTTGACGTCTACTTGGGTCTTGACGCACACGATCGCCAACTCGAGGGCAGTTTCGAGCTGAGCGGCGCGCCGCGCATCCTCAGCAGTGCCGAGCGCAGCTTCTTCTCGGACGTGGACGTCACCGATGTCTGACCCAATCGTGCCGGGGTTCTACCCGGATCCGACGATCTGCCGAGTCGGTGAGGACTACTACCTGGCTCACTCGAGTTTCGAGTACTTCCCGGGCGTCCCGATCTGGCACAGCCGCGACCTGGTCCGGTGGACCCAGATCGGGCACGTCCTCACCCGACGAAGCCAGTTCGTCCGCGGCGACGGCAGACCCTCGTCGGGCATCTACGCCGGAACGTTGCGGCACTACGACGGAAGGTTCTGGTACGCGACGACCAACGTGAGCGACTTCGGCGCGGGCCAGGTGATTGTCCAGGCGGACGATCCGGCCGGGCCGTGGAGTGAACCCGTGTGGGTGTCGGAGGCGATTGGCATCGACCCTGACCTGTGCTGGGACGAGACCGGCCGGTGCTATCTCACGTGGAAGGCGATGGACTTCACCGATGGTGAGGTCGGCATCCTCCAGGGCCGGCTCGATCCCGTCGCCGGGACGTTCCTCGAACCGCCGTATCGGGTCTGGGATGGGAGCGGGCTGGGCGCCGCTGAAGGTCCGCACCTCTACGCAGTGGACGGGTACTGGTATCTGGTTCTCGCCGAGGGCGGCACCGAGCGCGGTCACGCGGTGACCGTCGCCCGCAGCCGCCACGCGTCCGGGCCGTTCGAGGAGTGCCCGGACAACCCGATCCTCAGCCATCGCAGCCTGGTCCATCCCATCCAAAACACCGGCCACGCTGACCTCGTCGAGCTGTCTGACGGCGAGTGGGCCGCCGTCTATCTAGGCGCCCGGCCCAGGGGCTCCACACCTGGCTTCCACGTCCTAGGCCGGGAGACTTTCCTGGCCGGGGTGGACTGGGTCGACGGATGGCCCATTGTCGACGAGGACCGCTTCGACGTGCCGGCGGCCGATACGGACTTCGACGAGCAGTTCCAGAGCACCGAGCTCGATCCGCGCTGGGTGGTGCCCGGGGGCGAGGCGGCCAGCAGTGTGCGGCGGTGGCCGGGTGGCGGGATCGTGATCTTGCCGCCGTCGGATTGTGCGGGGGAGCCGACCGGCGCCACGGGGCTGCTCTGTACCCGAGTGCGCGACCATCGCTGGTCCGCGCGAGCGACCGTGGAGAGCACCGGCCGTTTCCTGCTCCGATTGGACGACCGTCACGAGTACGGCCTCACCCGCCACGAGGACCGGGTCGATGCGACCATCCGCGTGGGCGATCTCGACGTCGTCATCGGTTCGGCCCCCGCCGATCCCGGCGTCGCGGTCCTGCAGATCCAGGCAGCAACACCCGCATCGCCTCAGGTTCCGCTGGGCAACGCGGGCCCGGACGACATCGTGTTATCGGTGATCGGGTCGGGCGGCCCGCAGCAACTCGCCCGACTGGACGGTCGCTACCTCTCGACCGAGGTCGCGTCCGGGTACACAGGCCGGATGCTCGCCCTTGGCTCCACCACGGTGCCTGCGCTCTTCCGATCGGTGTCTTACCATGCGGGCCCACGCCAGTGAAAGACTCCTCATGCTCACACCCCTGATCACCCTCGGCCAGCTACTCGACGCACCGGGAGGCCGCCGGTTTTTTGAGGAACAGGTTCCGCACGCTGCCGCGGCATTGGACCGGCCCGAACTTCGTGAACTCCTCGTCAGCTACTTCATCCGAGTCACGCCCGCGCTGCGTGATGACCAACACGCCCAGGACCGGTTCTGGGATGCGATCGACTCGATCATGGCGCCAATCCTGGTTCGCGAACGCAGCTCGACCGTTCAGCCAGCCCGAGCGCGCATCGGCGGTGAACGTTCATCCTGGACACTTGTGGGGCTGCCCGCTCGCTGGGGTGTGCTCGAGATCGCGCTTCATGGCCCGACAGACGGCAATCCGTTCGTCGACGTCGAGCTGTCGGCGATATTCCGCTGCGGGGACCGCACTTGGGCCGTGGGCGGGTTCTACGACGGCGACGGCGTCTACCGGCTGCGTGTTCTCGCGGAGCAGGAGGGCACCTGGGAGTTCGTCACAACGTCGAACGCGGCACCCCTCGACGACGTTCGCGGTGAGGTCGTCGTGGGGCTGGCTGTGCCTCAAGCGCACGGGCCCGTCCGAATCGACGGATTCCACTTCGCCCACGCGGACGGAACGCGGTACCGACCCTGGGGGACCACCGCGTACGCCTGGAACCACCAAGACGAGCGCATGCAATCCGCCACGCTGGCCACCCTGGCGAGATCGCGCTTCACCAAGCTGCGGATGTGCCTGTTTCCCAAGCACTTCGTCTACAACTCGGCAGAGCCCGAGCTCTACCCGTTTCCCCAGCGCAAAGACGGGTCGTTCGACTACAGCCGATTCGATCCACGCTTCTTCCAACGCCTCGACCATCAGGTGCGACGGCTGGGTGAGCTAAACGTCCAGGCGGACCTGATCTTGTTCCACCCTTACGACCGCTGGGGCTTCGCGGATCT
Organism: Actinomycetota bacterium; assembly: GCA_046723505.1. Taxonomy (GTDB): domain Bacteria; phylum Actinomycetota; class Actinomycetes; order Propionibacteriales; family Propionibacteriaceae; genus Microlunatus. The sequence continues at coordinate 1,546 of JBKOUS010000103.1, read as the reverse complement.
GGGCCGGGCGATCGACGATCGGGTGGTCCGCTACGTTGTGCGGCGGCTGGCCGGATTCGCGCACGTCTGGTTCTCACTGGCGAACGAGTACGACTTGATAGCCGGCAAGTCGACGGCGGATTGGGACCGCATCGGTGAGCTCGTCGCCGCCGAAGACCCGCACGGGCACCTCATCTCAATTCATAATGCCTCCCAGCACTTCGACCACCGGCGCCGCTGGATCACCCACGCCAGCGTCCAGCGGGTCGAGCGCTACCGGACAGCCGAGGACACCGGAATCTGGCGGGAACGCTGGGGAAAGCCGGTCGTCGTCGACGAATGCGGCTACGAGGGTGACCTCGAATACGAGTGGGGAAACATCAGCGGCGAGGAGATGCTCCGCCGGATGTGGGAAGGGGCGGTCCGCGGTGGTTACGTCGGCCACGGCGAGACCTACTGGAATCCCGACGAGGAACTGTGGTGGTCGAAGGGTGGTGTGCTGCTGGGCACGAGTCACGAACGCATCGGCTTCCTCGATGACGTCGTCGCATCCTCGCCGACCGGCGTACTCGAGCCGTTACCATCCGACTTCGACCTGCTGTGGGCCGGAGTCCAAGATCAGTACCTGGTCAGCTACCACGGCTTCAACCGTCCCCGCGAGCGGCACGTGCTCCTGCCGCCGGGCCGCTGGTACGTCGACGTCCTCGACACCTGGAACTGCACCACCGAACGCCTACCCGGTACCTATGAGACCTTCGTGCTGGTGCCTTTGCCGGCGCAGCCGTACCAGGCCATCAGGCTGGTCGTCGCTTGATGTGACCTCGATGACCCAGGTCAGGTCTGGTTCGACACCAACGACAACGGGATCTACGCCCATGGCGGTCCATCTCCGATTGACGACACGTACTCCTGGCACAGGAAGCAAGGAATGCCGACGCTCAGCAGCGTAATCTCGCCCTCGCCGTGCGCTGCTACTGCTGACCGAATCTCTACAACTCGACGACTGCTCCACCAGGTTCCTGCTCGTGCAGCCACCGTACGGAAGCGCCGCCTACTTCAAGCGGCAGGGCCGTACTCCCTGATCACCTCGGGACCCACGGCTACTATACGAACCCTTCGAGATCGCCGGCTGGAGCGCGAACCACGGGTCACTCAGTGGGCTCGTAACACCTCCACTGCAAGGGATTTCGATCCCGAAATCTGCTCCTGGACCGGTTCGTCCTGCCCACCGTCGCCGCCCTAGGAGGGCTGTCCTGCAGCCAGGAAGTCGTTAGCGAAACCTCGGGGTGAAGAAGCGCACGCTCGGTTGTCTCGCGGCCTCCGCCTCTTCTGATGTCACGCCAAGACTGCTCAGGGGCGTCCATCAGTCTAAGAAACTTGCAAGGGCATTCTGTTGCTGTACTTTCTGCTGTATCGGCCCAAGGGTCGCGCAGGCTTTCGCCGACGCCGGCGCGGCCGTGACGTTTTGCCGACCTCAACGCCGACGCCGTGCACGCCGCCGCCGACGAGCGGACCGCGGCCGGGCACAGGTCTTCGGCGTCGCCTGCGATGTCTCCTCCGAGGATCA
>JBKOUS010000071.1:0-6002 GCA_046723505.1 Actinomycetota bacterium | reverse complement strand
TGGCCGATCACGCCGGTGCATACCGGCTGATGATCTTGGTGCTCGGGCTGTGCGGGCTGCGGTTCGGTGAGTGTGCCGCGCTGCGCGTACGATCGGTCGATCTGATGCGGCGTCGGCTTCGGGTATCCGAGTCGGTGTCGGAGGTCAACGGGCACATGATCTGGTCAACGCCGAAGACGCACCAATCAGGTGACGTGCCCATCCCTCGGTCGCTGGTCGATGCCCTGGTTGCCCAGGCTGCCGGCAAGAAGCCAGAGGATGTGCTCTTTAGCAGTCCAAACGGAGAGCCGATCCGGCTCGCAAATTGGCGACAGCGAGTGTGCGACCCCGCAGTCGCCGCGGCCGGCCTCACCGGACTTGCGCCTCACGACCTTCGACACACCGCAGCATCCTTGGCAATCGCGTCTGGCGCCTCGGTGAAACACGTACAGCGGATGCTCGGTCACAAGGACGCGGCGATGACGTTGAATGTCTACGCGTCGCTCTTTGAGACGACCTGGACGACGTCTCCAACCGCCTTGACGCGGCTCTTCTGGAAGCTGCTGCGGCCTGTCTGCGGCCTGAACCCTCGGCGGAGATCATCGAACTGCCTGAGCGAACTTCCCGGACAGCTCCCTGACTAGGCCAAACACATCGGCGCCCCCAGTAGGATTCGAACCTACGACACAAGGTTTAGGAAACCTTTGCTCTATCCCCTGAGCTATGGGGGCTGACTTGGGAATACACCGCGAATCATCTTCCGTCGTGCCATTAGCTTGCCATACTCTTGTGACAAATAGTGCTTGCCAACGACCACGCTAGGAGCAGCGTAGTGGCACGCTCGCGCCGCCAGTGGGGATCGGTCCGGTCCCTGGCGAGTGGTCGTTATCAGGCGCGCTACGTCGATCCGGACACGCGCCGGATGACGCCAGCGCCACAGACCTTCACAACCAAAAGCCGGGCGGACAGATGGCTGGCTACGAAGCGGACTGAGCTCGACGCGGGGACCACCCTCGACGACAAGGCAGGCGACAGACCGCTGCGCGAGTGGTGGGCCGGTTACTGGCGATCAACTCAAAGCCGCAAGCCCTACACCCGTCTTGGCTATGAGACTGCGTGGCGGCTGCGGATCGAGCCACGGTTCGGTTCGATTCCGGTGCGGGGGATCAAGCCGACAGATGTCGATGACTGGGTCGCCGACATGATCGAACAAGGCCTGTCTGTTTCCAAACTCGCCGAATCGCTGGGAGTGCTCAAGCGAGTACTCGATCGGGTGGTGCGGGATCGTGTGATCGCCACCAACCCATGCTCGCTGCGAGCCGTCAGCTTGCCCAAACGCTCGCAAATCGAGCGCCCGGTCCTCTCCCCTGCCGATGTTGAAAAGCTCGCCGAGGCGGTGAACCACGAATCCGATCGAGTGCTGGTTCGACTGCTCGCTTTCGGCGGGTTGCGAATCAACGAATGCTTCGCACTGCAGTGGTCCGATGTCGATCTTGAGCGGAAGACACTCGCCGTGCGTCAGAGCATTGCCGACGTCAATGGGCGTTTGATCGTCGGCCCCACCAAGACATACGCAATGCGAACGATCACGGTGCCCGATGCCCTTCGGGCGCAGCTACTCACTCTCAGAAACTCGCAGTCGCCTATAGATCTCGTCTTCCCCAGCCGCGGCGGCGGTTACCGCCGTTACAGCAACTGGCGACGTGACGTGTGGAATCCGGCCTGCGAAACCTCCGGCGTCACCGCGCGGCCCCATGATCTTCGGGCGACGTGCGCCTTGCTCTTGATCGACGCGGGAGCCAGTCCCAAAGACGTTCAGGCCCATTTAGGTCACGAATCCGTGGAGACAACCATGCGCTGGTATTCCCGCGTCCGCCCAGGTCGCACCGAGGATCTGGCCACTCGACTCAACGCCCTGATCGCCGAGGAAGCTTAGGGACCTTAACAATTCCACTCAGCCGGAATCGCTGACTTGCGGGCACCGCGATGCCCTCCTTTGTGCGGACAGCCGCTGCCGGCCTGTCCCCGTCTCTTGCTCGCTGCCCTCGAGGGGGCTGACCAGGCGTTCTGACGGTCGAGTTCCTTAAGGTACAGCGAACACTGCAGAGGCGATCTCGTTGCCGAGCCAAACATCTGCACCGAGAACGCCACCACAGTCTCGCGTGGCGCAGCACTGAGCTGGTGAGGATTCCCGGTCTAACTGAGTCCCGCGCCCGCAGGAGGGTCCACCTCCAGCAAGTGACGCCACAGGACCGGGGGATGGTCTGGAACCCTGGACGGCTACTACTGGGTGCGGGACGTCCAGAGCGGCCCGCCATTGGGACCGAGCAGGAGCAACGGATCAGAAGCCGGCTGCCGGCTCTGGTCAAGCAGCAGCAGACGGAGCAAATGTCCGCCGCGCTTCGTCCGGGCAGGCCGAGCTGCCCGGCGGCGGCCGGTTCCTAACGGCGACTCCCGACGCGTAGGTGTGGCCGACTCGTCGCCCTCTACCAGGGCGCGCCGGGGCAGCGTGGATGTATCGATGGTCATATATGGGGAACCTTCTCGGCAGCAAAGGACGGTCGAAACCGTCAAAGATGTCAGATCGCAGCGCGTCGTTGCGTAGGTGTTCTACAACGGCATCCGCACGGAGTCATTCCCCAGGTCGGCCGGATCCCCAAGATCAGCTGAAACCCCCACCACGCTCGGTCCCATCCAAATCGCGCTTCGTCCGGGCCGCCGGCCAGACACCCAACCTCAGCCAAGCAGTCGACCAAGTGACAAGCAGCGAGACCCGCAGCGACCAGCAAGAAACCAACCAGTCGCCGGTCCGCGCACGCCGACAACTGAACAGCCCTCGATCAGCCAGCTCAGCGCCGAGGGTGCCTGGCCAGCAAGGCCGGCGAGCATCGCGAGTAGGTTCGCGATGTGGCGGATGAAGCACCGCTGGCGACGGAGCGCATCCGCGTTGCGGAGGTGATCGGGGCTCTCTCCCCTGCGACCGACCTCGGCATCGGCGTACCGCTGGAGCACGGGCTTCAGAGCACACTGCTTGCAGTGCGGCTGGCTGACCGCCTGAAGGTCGATGCGGAGACGGCGGTCCAGACCTACTACGCGTGCCAGTTGTTCTATGTCGGGTGCACCGCCAACGCCGATGTCGCATCGGAACTCTTCGGTGCCGACGACGCCCTCACGAGGTACGCATCTCCGAGCAGGTTCGGATCGCGGGCAGAAATGACCGCTGGCTTCCTCCGCGCGGTAGCGCCGCCAGGCGGCGCGCCAATCATGCGCGCTGGTCAGCTTGCCCGGCGGCTACCAACGGTCGCCAAGGTCGTCAAGCATCACATCGCGGCGTTCTGCGAGGTGGCCAGGATGCTCACTGATCGGCTCGGCGTAGTTGCGTCCGTAGGTCCACTGTTCGCGTACCTCGCCGAGCGTTGGGACGGCAAGGGTGAGCCAGGGCATGCTAGGGGCGACGAGATACCACTGGCAATGCGGATCGTTCACGTGGCTCGAGACGCCGCCTTCCAGCGGAGCTCGGTGGGCCCGAATATGCAGTATCTGTGGTCCGCCGCCGTGCGGGGCACCCATTCGATCCTGAAGTCGTCGCCGCCCTCGTCGATGAGGGGGTCGGGTTTCTTGCGATGGGTACGGCTTCGGCCTGGGAAGAAGCGGTGGCCTGCGAACCGAGGCCGCACACACTCCTGGAGGGCGGCTCGATTGACAGGGCCCTCGCCGCGATCGGTGACTTTGCTGATCTTGTTTCGCCGTACTTCGTCGGACACTCCGCAGGCGTCGCAAGGCTGGCTATGAATGCAGCTCAACGTTGCAGTTTCGACCTACCGGTGCGCACCGGAGTCAGAGTGAGACGCGTATCCCGGCACTCGGTTCCTTGTCGACGCCGGACCTTGGCTGTTCGATACCGACAACGTCGTGGTGGCGATGGGAAGCTACCAGCTCCCTCGATTACCTGTCTTCGCGGCGAGTCTCGACCCTGAGATCGTCCAGTTGCACGCCGGCGCCTACCGGAACGTCGCCCAGCTACGGGAAGGTCGCGTGCTCGTGGTCGGGGTGGGGAACTCCGGAGCGGAGATCGCCCTTGATGTCGCGGATTCCCACCAGACCTGGCTGGCCGGGACCGAATCTGGGCAGGTTCCTTTCCGACATGACGGTGCATTGGCGCGGCACATCTTCCTGCCGTTGATGTTCCGTGTCATCGGCCACCGGATCCTGACCGTTCGAACACCTGTCGGACGCAAGATGCGACCGAAGCTGCTCTCACATGCAGCGCCCCTCGTGCGCGTCAAGCCAGCCGACATAGCCGCTGCCGGCATCCAACGCGTCGGCAGAGTGGTCGGCACTCGAGACGGATTGCCGGTCCTTGAGGACGAACGCGTCCTTCCAGTTGAGAACGTCATCTGGTGCACGGGCTTCCGTCCAGACTTCTCCTGGATCGACCTTCCAGTCTTCGGCGGCCAAGACAAGGAGCCAAAGGAGCCAATTCACGTGCGCGGGATCGTCGCCGATGAGCCCGGACTGTACTTCGTTGGGTTGGCCTTCCTCTACGCAGTGTCGTCAGGATTTCTTCCCGGCGTCGGCAGAGATGCGAAACACGTCGTCAAGCACATTGCCTCGCGAAAGCAGCCAACCTCCGACTCCCCAGGGAAACGCACCCTACGGCAACAGACGAACCACAACCGAGTCACCAACGAGGGTTTTCCCGCCAGCGGTTCCTCAAGCGCAGGTCAGTGGGACGGTCCGAGGCCAGGCGCCCCATCCCGGTAGCCGTTCCAAGTGCCACGATTCGGCGTGGCAGAATCGTTTCTCCCTCCGCAACCGGCAATCTAGGCTGCTGACGGTGATCCAGTTCCGCCTCAGCGTCGACGCCCTCGGGCAGACTCGCTTCGGCTACTCGCCGCTAGCCGAAGCGGCCGCCCGCCTGCGGATTTGGCCAACGCAGCGCCGATTTCGTCGTGCATCCCTGGCTGCATGATCTTCGGGATGATCACGCGGGCGATGCCCCAACGGGATCAGCCGGAGCCGCTGGTATGCCTGATCTCAAGCACGTCGTGCTGGCTGCCGTTCTCGCGGTTGCGGATCGGTGCGCAACATTTGACCGGCGCCGCGCTACTCGTGCTTGGAGCATGGATCGCGTTCCCCCTCCTGGTGACAACGAGCTGGGTCGTGTGGGAGAACATTTCATGGCAACTCGCCGCTATCCACGCCGGCGACTGGCTACTCAAACTACTGATCATTGCGGTCATCGTTGTTCTGCGGCACGACCACGCCGCCCGTCGGACCGCAGCGCCTTCGTCGGCGATACCAATCACGAGGTTTGCACTTCCCAGCAAATCGTGCAAGTATTCGATTTCCTTCCAAACTGTCGAGCGGGGAGAGTTCGCCAACCGTGGGGTGACGTATTGGCAGGCTGTCGACGGTATCGAGGGGCGGGTTTGTGAACGCCGGATTTTTGTTGCGACCGTGGATGCTCGGCTCGTTGCGCTGGACGCGGCGGGGGACACCGTGCGCTGATTTTGGCCGGGCCGGTCATGTGGATCTCTCCCACGGAGTCGATCTTGGTGAATACAGGTAGACAGGCGAGAGTACGGGGTCACATCGCCGCCGGTTGTTGTCGGCGGTCTCGTCGTTGTCGGATCCGCCATTGGCGACAACCGGGCCAGGGCATTGGAGCGCGGCATCGTGCGCGCCCTTCGACGCCCGCACCGGAGAGCTGCGCTGGGTGTGGGATCCGACCCCTCGGGACGCCGCGGACCCAGCTTTCCAAACCTGGGAGCACGATAGCGCCCGACGCGCCGGCGCGGCCAACGTGTGGGCGCAACTGTCGGTCGATGTCGCCCGCGACCTGGTTTTCGTACCCACCAGCAGTCCCAGTCCGGATTACTGGCTCATCGGAGATTTGGGTGGGTGAGGCGTCCGGCGGCCAAGATCATTCGTAGCCGGTAATTGTGGAGGTTGCGGAAGCCGCGGGCGATCCTGCGATGGAGTTCGATCACGCCGTTGACGGCCTCGGTACCGCCGTTGTT
>JBKOUS010000118.1:0-11268 GCA_046723505.1 Actinomycetota bacterium | reverse complement strand
GTTCGACGTTCTCAGCTAGCTCTGGTTGAAGAACCCGCCCGCAATCCGCTCCTTGTCCTCCGCTGCCACGGTGACGTCGTGCGGCGAGAGCAGGAACACCTTGCTGGTGACGCGTTCGATACTGCCACGCAGACCAAAGATCAGACCAGCTGCGAAGTCAACAAGTCGCTTGGCATCAACATCCTCCATGTCGGTCAGGTTCATGATGACCGGCACGCCGTCGCGGAAGTGCTCACCTACGATGCGAGCCTCGTTGTACGTACGGGGATGAACAGTGGTGATCCGAGACACATCGGCCGTCCGTGGGTGAGAAGCGAGAGTCGTGCTGGCGGCCGCTGCAACGGTGGCCGTACGCCGGCTTTCGAGTGCAGTCACGGTAGCGGCCTTGTCTGGTGTGTCGAGCGGCTCAGCTGAGTTGTCGCCTTCGGTCAACTCCTCAAGCTCGGCAGCGTCGTCATAGTCCGCGTACCGATCGTCGGTGACCAAGCCCAGCCAGGCTGCTGCGCGCTTCAGTCGTTCCGCCATCTCATCCGCCTCGAATCTGTGACACACCTGCTCCGCAGTCAGCGCGTCTATTTGGTGCCGAGATTACCGTCCCGACATCTTGATGATTGGGCCGACACGCGTCACTTGAGGAAGTCAGGAATGTCAAGCTCATCCTCGAATACCCGACCCCTCGGCACTGTGACCGGTATGGGGGACGGTGGTGCTGGCGTAGCTGGCGGCGCCGGTGAAGGACTCTCACTGGGGATGGTGGCATGATTCATCGAGTTGTTCGCGGCAGAGGTCGCAAGCGCCGGCTCCAGAGAGGTAGGAGTCGAGCGCGCCTGATGGTTACGCAGATCGGCAGCTCGGCTGATTCCTGGTTGGCGGCGCGGCGGCTGACCTCCCTCAAAGCCGGCGGCAATCACCGTTACCCGAACCTCGTCCCCGAGCGCGTCATCGATGACGGTACCGAAGATGATGTTCGCCTCCTCGTGTGCCGACCCCTGGATCAGGTTGGCGGCAGCCGAGACCTCGAACAGGCCGAGGTCCGAGCCGCCGGCGATGGAGAGGAGGACGCCGTGGGCGCCCTCGATGCTGGCCTCTAACAATGGCGACGACACCGCCATCTCAGCGGCCGATCGGGCGCGGTCCTCGCCCCGTGCCGACCCGATGCCCATCAGTGCTGAGCCGGCGTTCGACATGATCGACTTCACATCGGCAAAGTCCAGATTGATCAAGCCGGGAGTTGTGATCAGGTCGGTGATGCCGGAGACGCCCTGCATCAGCACCTGGTCGGCCTGCTTGAACGCATCCAGGATCGCGATCTGGTGATCGATCATCTGCAGCAGTTTGTCGTTGGGGATCACGATCAAGGTATCGACCTCTTCGCGGAGGTTGACGATCCCCTGCTCGGCCTGCGCGGCGCGACGCTTCCCCTCGAAGGAGAACGGCCGGGTGACCACCCCGATGGTCAGAGCGCCGAGTGCGCGGGCGATGCGCGCGACCACTGGCGCGCCGCCAGTGCCAGTGCCGCCACCCTCGCCTGCCGTTACGAACACCATGTCGGCGCCTTTGAGCGCGTCCTCTATGTCTTGCGCGTGATCCTCTGCCGCCTGGCGCCCCTTATCTGGATCTGCGCCCGCACCCAGACCGCGGGTGAGATCGCGGCCAATGTCCAATTTGACGTCGGCATCGCTCATCAGCAACGCCTGAGCGTCAGTGTTCACCGCAATGAACTCGACCCCGCGAAGCCCGGCTTCGATCATCCGGTTGACGGCATTGACGCCACCGCCGCCGACGCCCACGACCTTGATGATCGCCAAGTAGTTCTGTGATGCAGAAACCACGATTCCGCCTCTTCTTTCATGTCCGCGGACGGGTGGTCGCACCAAGTCTCAACCTGAAGTCAACAATTAAGTTGCCACGGTGGGAAGCGGCGCGGTCTGAAAATGAGGCTACGAGATGGCTTTCGACGATGGTGCAGTGACACGCCAAGATCAGCGAAGATATCGAATTGCTATAGGTCAAGTAGACGTCGAAGCTTCCCGACGCTCGGTGATTCCTACACAGCTACCGGACTGCCGGATTGTGTGGGCTCGACACGTCGATGGAGGACCTCGGTTCCCGTTTGAGCAACGCCGTGACGATTTGGGCTTTCAGCTCTGAATCCGATGAGCTTCCCCAGGTCACTGTTTGTCCCGACTCCAGGACTAGCGCGATGCTGTCCCGGTTGCTGGCCATCATCCGATCGACGCTGCCGCGCAGCTTGTTCGGCAATGCGGCAGCGACGGTGGCCATTTCGGTGAGCAGGGGTCTGTCCCCGGGATTGACTACAGCGAGCACAACATTCGGTGGCAGCACCCGCTCCGTTTGGTACGCGACACCGGACTTGTCGACCAAGACATAGCCCTCGGGCTGCCGCACCCCTACTACCGGCCGACGCTCGACTACGGCAACCGTGATGGTGCTCGGCCAGTCGCGGATGACGCTCGCTGCCTCGATGGCCGGCAGAGTGGTCGTCCGATGCGCAATCGCGTCCAGATCCTGACGGGCCAGCGGCACCCCTAGAGGCACCTGTGCGGCAAGGCTCACCTGCGCTGCTGTCAGATCAGCCGTGCCGACAACGTTCACGCGCTTCGTGACGAGCACCGTGGAGAAGTACAGAGTCCACAAACTGCCGCCGAGGAGCGCCAGCACCAGCATTATGACGATGAACGCCAGGACCTTATGGCGCCTGGAACGGCGCTTGCGGGCGCGACGAGTGCGTTGCGGCGGCGACTTCCGGCTGGGACTCCGGCGCACCGTTGCCGTCCCGGTCATGGCACCGCCTCGGTAAGGCGCTGAATCTCGTCAACGATCTTTGGCGCCACCTTCGTGACGTCGCCACAGCCGACTGTGATCACCAAGTCGCCAGGGCAAGCGATCCTGGCCACAGTTGGCGCCGCCTCATCCCAGATGGGCTGATAGGTCACGTGCGCGGTGCCTGGAGTGACCGCATTGGCCACCATGGCCCCGTCGATTCCAGGAATCGGATCCTCGCGGTCGCCGCAGACGTCCATCACGATCGCTTCATCGGCCTGCTCAAGGGCGCGTGCGAGCTCGCGCCAGAAGTCTCGGGTGCGGGTATAGAGGTGCGGTTGAAAGCAGACCACGACGCGACCGGAACCGACGCCGATGCGAGCAGCGATCAATGTGTTCAACACCTCGGTGGGGTGATGCGCGTAATCGTCGTAGACCCGGATTTTGTTGGGAACGCCGATCAGCTGGAACCGCCGGTAGGTGCCCTGGTACGTGGGCAGCTGGCGCCGTACCTCGACCTCGTCGATGCCGAGCCAGATGGCCACCGCATACGCCGCCGCAGCGTTCAGCACGTTGTAGTGCCCAGGCACCGTCAGCTCCACGGCGCCGGCATGACCGGCCCAAACGAGCTCGAAGCTCGAGCCGGTACCGACAAGGCGGATGCCCTTGATCTGCACGTCCGCTTCCTGGGACGTACCGAAGGTCATGATCTCAGGCCCGGGCGAGCCGGCAGCGATCCGACGCCGTACCTGTTCGGTCAAGGCGACAGCTCCTGGATCGTCGGCACTGGTCACCAGCAGCTGTACCGAAGCGGCGGTTGCGAAGCGCAGGAAACCGTCGGCGTAGTTCTCCGCACTCCCCCAGTTGCTGAGATGGTCAGGATCGATGTTGGTCACCACCGCCACCTCGCATGGGTATTGCAGAAAGGAGCCATCGCTCTCGTCGGCCTCGACGATCATGACGTCGCCACTGCCAAGATGCCCGCCGGTGTTGGTACCGGTGAGTGCGCCACCGACAACGAAGGATGGATCGAACCCGCGGCCAGCCAGCACATGGGCGATCATCGCTGTCGTTGTGGTCTTGCCATGAGTTCCGGCGATTGCAATACCACGGCGGCCGAGCATCAACGAACCGAGAGCCGCACTGCGATGCATCACCCGCAGCCCCCGGCGCCGAGCTTCCACGAGCTCCGGGTTGTCGTCTCGGATGGCGGAGGAAACCACCACTGTGGTGGCGTCGCCCAGCTGCTCAGCGCGATGCCCTACGTAGACACGTGCGCCTCGCGCTTCCAATGAGCGCAGGTATTTCGAATCCTGTCTGTCGCTGCCGCTGACCCGGATGCCGTGGGCCAGCATTATTGAGGCGATCCCGTTCATGCCGGAACCGCCAATGGCAATGAAATGCACCCCTCCCAGCTGGTCCAGATTCGGCAGCTCGACGGGAGTGATCAGACTCATCAGCGGATCACCTCCAGAACATGCGACGCCAACACGGTAGCTGCATCGAGGCGGGCAACGCCGGCAAGCACGTTTCTCATCCCGGCCAGCCGGTCCGGGTGCGCGAATAGAGCTGGAATCTCCTCGGCGACCCAGGCGGACGTGCAGTTGCTGTCGGCCAACATGATGCCGCCACCCGCGCTGACAACCAGCTCTGCGTTGCGGGCCTGTTCGCCGTTTCCGTGGGGATACGGCACGAACACAGCAGGGAGCCCGACGGCGGCGGTTTCCAGCACTGTGCCGGCACCGCTGCGCGCCAGCATCAAGTCGGCAGCCGCGTACGCCCGCTCCATCTGTGCCACGTACGCCACCGGCTGGTAAACAGCTTCCGTCTCCGCATCGAGGCTTCGCACAATGTCAGGAGTGAGGTTGTTCGGCCCCAACACGTGCAGGACCTGGATCCCGTGGGCGAGCAACTCCGGCCAGGCCCCGGCAATCGCGGTATTGATCCGCAAGGCACCTTGAGACCCCCCGCTAACCAGCAGTGTCGGCAGCTCGGGGTGCAACTCGAAGCCAAGGCGGGCCTCACGCTGCAGAGCGACTCGGTCCAGGTCGGTGATCGCCCGCCGCATCGGCAGACCGATGCAACGCGCATGTGGCAATGGGGTCTGCGGGAATGAGGTGTAGACGTGGCTGGTGAGTCGGGCCGCGAGCTTGTTTGCGAGACCGGGCAGCACGTTCTGTTCGTGGATGACGATGGGCAACCCGAGCCGTCGCGCGGCTAGGTAGGCCGGGGTAGACACGTATCCGCCGAAGCCGAGCACCACATCCGCCCGAGCGCGACGCAGCAGTTGCACGGTGGCCTGCACCGCCTGAAGCAGGCGCGGTCCGAGAAGTATGAGGTCCATTCCGACTCGTCGCGGCATAGGTACTGGAGGGATCAGCTCGAGTTCCAGTCCGGCCGCTGGGACCACGGTGGTCTCCAGCCCGCGAGAAGTGCCGAGTGCGGTAAGCGCCAGTCCGGGGCTCAGCCGGCGCAGCTCCAGGCCGGTCGCAATCAATGGCGACGTGTGTCCGGCCGTCCCCCCGCCGGCGAGCACGACGGAGCCCGAAGCCGATTGCTTCATGAGCGGATACCGCCCTGCCTGGTGCGTGAGCCGACCACCGTGGTCATTCGGGGTTGGGGCCGCATCGCCTTGCGAACCAGGAGCTTACGGGCCTCGGGTTCTCGGCGCGCGCAGGCGAGCAGAACGCCGACCGCCAGCAAGTTGGCCACCAACGCGGAGCCCCCATACGAGACCAGCGGCAGCGGAACCCCAGCGATCGGAAGCATCCGCAGTACGACCGCGAGATTGATCAGCGCCTGCACCATGAACCAGGTAGTGATACCACCAGCGGCAAAGCGAACGAACAAATCGTCGGCATGTATCGCGATCCGGATGCCGGCATAACCCAAGATGCCGATCATGGCGAGGACGACCAGGCTCCCGAACAGTCCGAACTCCTCGCCGAGCACAGCGAAGATGAAGTCGGTATGCGCCTCCGGGAGGCCGCCCCACTTCTGCCGGCTCGCGCCAAGCCCCACTCCCCACCAGCCGCCCGACGCAATTGCGAACATACCGGCGCTGGCCTGGTGATTTGCACCAGTGGGATCAAGAGTCGGGTCCAGAAAGGCGGTCAGGCGGCGCATCCGCACCGGCGAGGTGACGAAGATCGCGACCACACCCGCCACACCGGCCGAGGCCAAGGCCAGGAGCACTCGCAGTGGAGCACCGACCACCAAGAGCATGCCTGCAGCGATGACAGCCATGACCACCGCCGTTCCCGCGTCTCCCTGGAAAAGCACCAGCAAGATCAAGACAGCGCTCGCGGGCAGGAAGGGCACCAGCAAGTGCTTGGGCTGGTCCAGCAAGCGATACTTGCGGGTCAGCACGTCAGCTCCCCAAACGATCATGGCGAGCTTCGCGAACTCAGCCGGCTGTATCGAGAACAGCGACGAACCAAGGTAGAGCCAGTTGCGGTTACCATTCACCGAAATACCAAGCGGTGTATAGGTCAAGATCAACAAAATGGCAGCAAGGCCCACGCCAAACCAACTCAACAGGCGAAGTGTCGATGGCGGGAGCTTCATGATCCCGAATGCGCCGAGTAGCCCAGCTCCAAGGAAGATGAGCTGCCGCTTGACGTAGAAGTAGGAGTCACCAACCGTGAGATAGGCATTCACGCTGGATGCCGAGAGCACCATCATTACCCCGACGACGAGGAGCAGTGCTACCGAGCCGAGCACCAGGTGATAGCTGGTCAGTGGCCGGTCCAGCATGGAGCGGAGCCAGTGCAATGCCTCGATCGTCGAGGTCGGGCCTCGGGTCGGAGCGGTCTTGGAGTGGCGAACCGATGCTGCTCGTTGGCCGGGCGCAGTCTGGCCCTGCGGGGTCAGGGTCGCCACTGATGTCTACTCCTCTGCGAGCGCGCGCACCGCGGCAGCGAAGGCATCCCCGCGTGCGGCGTAATCGGTGAACATGTCCTTACTGGCGCACCCCGGCGCGAGCAGAACAGCATCACCAGGTCTGGCCAGGGAAGCGGCCGCCGCAACGGCTTGTGCCATGGCTCTAGTGTCGACTGCCTCAACGATTTGGGTGGGTACTTCGGGGGCGTGTCGAGCGAGGGCTTGCGCAATGATCTTGCGGTCAACCCCGAGCAGCACCGCGCCTCGCAACCTTTCGCGATGCGCAACGACCAATTCGTCGAAGGTGGTGCCTTTGGCCTGACCTCCGGCAATCCAGACCACGGAGCTAAAGGCGCGTAGCGCGGCATCTGCGGCGTGGGGGTTGGTGGCCTTGGAGTCATCTACCCAGGAAACCCCGTTGCGTTCCAGCACGGTCTGGATCTTGTGCGGACCAACCTTGACCGTTTGCAACCCTTTGCGGACCGCCCACGCGGGCACGCCGTACGAGCGAGCCAGTGCTGCAGCCGCCAGCGCATTGGCGACATTGTGCGGCGCAGCCGGACTGACATCGCTTACCTTTGCAAGCTCCAGTGCCGAGTCTCGGCGCTGCTCGATAAAGGCCCGATCGACCAATAAGTCATCGACGACACCGAGCATTGACAGCCCAGGCGTTCCCAAGGTGAAACCGATCGCCCTGGCACCTTCGACCACCTCGGCCTGCTCGACCATCTGCTCAGTGACCGGATCAGCTACGTTGTAAACACAGCTGGCTTGGACACCGGTATATATCGTTGCCTTGGCGTCGCGGTAGGCCTCGTACGAGCCGTGCCATTCCAGGTGATCGGGTTGCACGTTGAGGACCGCAGCCGAATGCATGGCTAACGAGTCGGACCAGTGCAACTGGTGGCTGGAGAGCTCGACGGCGAGTACGTCGTACGGTTGCGGATCGAGCACGATTTCCATGATGGGACGGCCGATGTTGCCCACCGCGGCCGTCCTCAGTCCTGCCGCTGCCAGGATCGACTCAAGCATCTGCGTCGTCGTGGTCTTGCCGTTCGTGCCTGTGATCCCAAGCCAAGGCACGATCTTGTCGGGCCGGCTCAGTCGCCAAGCCAGCTCGACCTCGCTCCAGATGGGGAGGCCACGTGCGGCGGCCTCAAGGAGTAGCGGTGTCCGGGCCGGCCAGCCCGTGGCGATAACCAGGTCAGCGTCGTCGGGAAGCGTAGCGGTAGAGCCCGGTCCGAGCCGGACGATACCGCCTAGCACCTCCAACAACTTTCCCCGGTCCGACGTGAGGTCATCCAGCACTTCGTCCAGAATCGTGACGCGGGTGCCAAAGTGCAGCAGTCCATCGGCGGCCGCGAAACCAGAAACGCCGATGCCTGCCACGACAACGTGTGCCTGCGGCCACGATGATCGGCTATCCGCCTCTGCCAACCATGCCGGCCTCATGCACCGGCCACCCACTCCGCGTAGAAGATGCCCAGACCGGCGGCAACGAACAGCCCGGCAATGATCCAAAAGCGCATAACGATTGTCACTTGTGCCCAGTTGAGCAGCTCGAAGTGATGGTGAATGGGCGACATCTTGAATAGCCGTCGGCCGCGAGTCAGCTTGAAGAAACCGACCTGGAGAATTACCGACATCACCTCAATGACCAGCAGCCCGCCCAAGATCAGCAGGAGCAGCTCGGTTCGGGTGAAGATTGCCATTGCAGCCAGTGCACCGCCCAGAGACAGCGAGCCGGTATCGCCCATAAAGATCTTCGCGGGTTCGGCGTTCCACCACAGGAAACCGAAGCACGCGCCAGCGAGGGCAATGGCTATGACTGCCAGATCGTAGGGATCCCGCACCTCATAACACTTCGGACCAGCGGACGCTGTATAGGCGCAGGACTGGTTGTACTGCCAGATGTTGACCAACGTATAGGCGCCGAAGATCATGACGCAGGCCCCGGAGGCTAGGCCATCTAGCCCGTCAGTGAGGTTGACACCATTGCTCGCGGCCGCGATCAAGAGCATGACCCAGATGATCACCAGAATTAGTGGCAATTGGAGCCATTCGATGTCGCGCAGAAACGAGACGGCAGGAGAAGCCGGGGTAACTCCCCTCTCATCTGGGAACTGCAGTGATGCGGCCGCGAACAAAATTGCAACGATCGATTGGCCGGCGATCTTCGCCTTGCTCCGCAAACCCAGCGAGCGCTGCTTTCTGATCTTGATGTAGTCGTCGAGAAACCCTACGACGCCGAGCCCCGTGAAGAGGAAGAGCACGAGCAACGCCGACGCGGAAGGGGGGCTAAAGGTGATCAAATGGCTGCCGAAGTACGCGAGCACGACGGCGGCAATGATGACCAGGCCCCCCATGGTGGGCGTTCCTCGCTTGACGTGGTGGGAAGTGGGCCCGTCGTCGCGGATCAGCTGCCCGTAGCCCTTCTTGACCAGGACTTGGATTGCGAGGCGGGTTCCAAGCAGCGTGCCGAGCAGGGCAAGGCAGCCCGCGAAGACGATTGTCTTCACACAGCATCCTGATGTGGGGGCGGTCCGACTGCAGCAAGGATCTCGTCGGCCACGGTGTCCAAGGCTAAGCCACGAGATGCCTTGACCAAGACCACGTCGCCGGGCTCAAGATCACTGGTGACCACAGCAGCTGCATGGGCCTTGTCTGTGACTGACACTGCTCGGGTGGACGGCAGGCCGGCGGCGACAGCGGCACTGGTGATCTGTACTGCGAACTCACCAATCGCCACCAGGTGCTCGACTCCACTCTGTGCCGCGAATCGGCCGATCGCAGCATGCGCGTCGGCTGCGGCCTCGCCCAGCTCGAGCATGTCTCCGAGGACGGCCCAGGTGTGCCGGCCCGCGCGGCCAAGCTCGGCCAGGGTGGTGAGCGCTGCCCGCATTGAGTCCGGGTTGGCATTGTAGGAATCGTTGATCACCGTGACGCCATCTGATCGATCATGCAGCTCCATCCGCCAGCGCGATCGAGGGCCGGCCGCAGCAAGCGCAGCGGCGGCTGCGTCGAGCTCAACACCGACGGCAACAGCCGCGGCAGCCGCAGCTACCGCGTTCGAGACCTGGTGCCGCCCGGTCAGCTGAAGCTGAACGTGAGATTCGGATCGACCGTGATGGAGGGCGAAGGAGTACCGCCCATAAGCATCTCCTACAAGTCCGGATGCCCAGACACCACCGTCAAGAGACTGCATCGTGGACCAGGGCAGCACGTGACCCTGAGTACGCCTCCGCATCGACCAGACAGGCGGATCATCAATGTTCAGAACGGCCCAACCATCAGCTGGGAGGGCTTCCACCAACTCGCCTTTGGCCTGGGCGATCGCGGCCTGTCCGCCGAACTCTCCGACATGGGCTTGGCCGACGTTCAGCACCACACCCACCCGGGGTGGTGCGATGTCACAGAGGTAAGCGATATGGCCAATCCCCCGCGCACCCATCTCCGCAACCAGGAACCTGGTTTGCTCGTCGACTCGTCCGACCGTGAGTGGCACACCGAGCTCGTTATTGAAGTTGCCGGCGGCCGCCACGGTCGGACCGGCACGCTCGAGCACTTGCGCTAATAAGTCCTTGGTCGAGGTCTTGCCGACTGAACCGGTGATTCCAACAACCTGAAGACCCGTAGCACTGGCCCGGTCGATGAGGTATCGGGAGAGCCTGCCGAGCGCGACAAGTGGGTCACGGACCACCAGGCAGAGTGCGCCCCGAACAGGATGCCTGGTAAGGCACGCGGCCGCGCCGGCCGCGGTGGCAGCGACAACGTAGTCATGACCGTCGACATGCTCTCCAGGTAGCGCCACAAACAACGCACCAGCCGCGACAGCCCGGGAGTCTGATGTCAAGGCAGTCACGACCGCAGTCGTGTCGCCGGGACCCGATAGCTGGGAACCCAACACCGTGGCGATCTCGTCGACCGTCACTGCAATCACGGCATCGTGTCCTGCTGACCGGCCTGCGTCGCCAGATCCGGATGCAGCACCGCCCACTCCTCGGCTGCCACCACCGGATCGCTGAACGGCAGGACCATGCCGGCGATCTCCTGACCGAGCTCGTGGCCTTTGCCGAGAATCGCGACCACATCACCAGGAGCCGCCAGCTGCAAGGCGAGATTGATGGCGGAGCGCCGGTCGCCGCCATCAATGACCTCTGTTGCCAGACCCTCTCGGCGCACCGCAGCGCGCGCCCCGCTGATCAACTGTGCCCGAATTGCGGCCGGCTCTTCGGATCGTGGGTTGTCGTCGGTGGCGATCACGACATCCGCGTGTCGCGCCGCCGACTCGCCCATCGGCTCCCGCTTCAGCGGATCGCGGTCTCCACCGCAGCCAACGACCACGATGCGGCGCCGACTTCCGACTGCTTCCAGCGCGGCAACGATCGCCTGGGGTGTATGCGCGAAGTCGACATAGACCAGTGGTGCGCTAGGCCCCAGCTCGATACGTTGCATCCGGCCCGACACATTGGCCTGCCCCAAGCCGGCGGCAGCCCGCTCCAGATCCCCTCCGATCGCGTCGACCATTGCCAGTGCTGTCAGCGCGTTGCGAATGTTGAAATCGCCAGGAAGTTTGAGGTCGAACTCGAGACTACGACCGCG
>JBKOUS010000235.1:0-20342 GCA_046723505.1 Actinomycetota bacterium | reverse complement strand
TGGCTGGTCGACGCGTTGACCGCAAGCAGGTTCGGAGGGCACCTCGAAGGCGTCTTCTCGCGGGGACAGGTGATTGCCGGGGCATTGACGCTCGGCGGCTCGGTGGCCGGCGGCTATCTCGCCCAGCTGACCAACCTCGGCGTGCCGTACCTCATCCGGGTCGCAATCATGGTCGGGATGTTCCTACTCGCGTTCATCATGATGCACGATCTTGGTTATACGCCGACGCGTGGGCATCGGTCTTTGGCCAAGGTGAAGAAGATCGTGAAAAGCTCAGTCGAGTACGGCCTGAAGGTGCCGGCGGTTCGAGCAATCATGCTGGCAGGGATGTTCGCCGGTGGCATCGATATCTATGTGTACTATGCCCTCCAGCCGCACTTGCTCGATCTGTGGGGTGATCAGCAGGCGTACGGGATCGCTGGCCTCGTGGCGGCGCTCCTCGCCGGAGCCCAGATCGTCGGAGGACTCATCACGCCATGGGTCCGCAGTGCCTTCAAGCGGCGGACTTCTGCGCTGTTGGTCTTGGGGATCGCCGCCACGGCGATGCTCTTACTCATCGGGCTGATCAGCAGCTTCTGGGTAGTCATCGTCCTGATCGCGCTCTGGGGACTGGTCGGCTATGCCGCGCTGCCCATGCGGCAGGCCTACCTGAACGGCATGATCCCGTCCCAACAGCGGGCCACGATCCTTTCCTTCGACTCGTTGATCAACAGTGCGGGCGGGATTGTGGCACAGCCCGTGCTGGGCAAAAGCGCCGATGCCTGGGGCTACCAGGCGTCCTATCTGCTTTCGGCGGCGGGCTCCGCGCTCGCCCTCCCCTTCATCGCCCGGGCGCGGCAGCTCAACACACCGGCAGACCGGGAATTTCGGACACCCGCTAAGCCGAAGCCCGGCTCAGCCGAGGAGATAGATGCGTGACTCCCATGGCTTGAGTTCGAGCGACGTAGAGTTCGCGTGCGTGGCCAGCAGCACCTCGGCGCCAGTCAGGTCCGGGACGGCATCTGGAGGCACACTCGCGTGCTGAGATGAACAGTTCGCGATCACGAGCAGCACTTGATCATCCAGCGTTCGGGTCAGTGCCCAGAGCTGCTCATGATCAGGAAGCAGCAGCTCGAACCTGCCGTGCACGACCACTGGATGATCATGACGAAGCTCGATCAACTTGCGGAAGTGGTGAAAGACCGAGTCCGGGTCCTCGACTGCCGCCGCCGCATTGATGGTGAGGTAGTTGGGATTGACCGGCAACCACGGAATCCCTTCGGTGAACCCGGCGTGTGAGGTGTCGTCCCACTGCATGGGAGTGCGGGCGTTGTCCCGACTCTTCACCGAAAGCGAATGCAGCACCGCCTCAACCTCCATGCCCAAGCTGAGCGCAGCGGCGTGGTAGTTGAGTGACTCAATGTCGCGGTACTGCTCGATGGCGGTGAAGTAGGTGTTGGTCATGCCGAGCTCTTCGCCCTGGAAGATATACGGCGTGCCCTTGTGCATGTGCTGCACCGTGCCAAGCGTCTTCGCTGAGTTCACCCGATGCTCGGGACTGTCATCGCCAAACCGCGACACCGCCCGTGGTTGATCATGATTGTCCCAGTACAGAGAATTCCAGCCGACATCAGCGAGAGCGACTTGCCACTCGTTCAAGTTCTTTTTCAACGCCGGCAACGAAAGCGGCACCAGATCCCACTTGCCGCTACCGCCGGGCAGGTTGTCCAAGCTCACGTGTTCAAAGGTGAACACCATGTTCAGCTCATGATTCGCAGGATCAGTTGCCCTCCGGGCAGTCTCAATCGTCGAGCCAGGCATTTCGCCAACCGTGAGCAGGTTCCGCGCGTCAAGACCCACCTCAGCATTCATCTCGGCAATAAACTCATCGAGCCGGGGTCCGTTGCCCGTGAACAGGAAGGACGACACGCGGGTCCGCCCCGCGGCTGGCACGCCATCAACGAGCTGGTGCTTGGAGATGAGGTTGATCACATCCATCCGAAAGCCGTCCACCCCCCGATCAACCCACCAATTCATCATGTCGTAGATCGCGCGCCGCACTTCGGGGTTCTCCCAGTTCAGGTCGGGCTGCTTCGGGCTGAAGACGTGCAGGTAGTACTCCCCGCTGCGCTCGTCGAACTGCCAGGCAGAGCCTGAGAACGCGGCCTCCCAGTTCGTCGGCTCTGCACCCTCACTGCCGGGTTCGAAGCCAGGGCGGGCCGGGCGCCACCAGTACCAATCCCGCTTGGGTGATGCGGGATCACGAGACTCAATGAACCATGGATGCTCATCTGAGGTGTGGTTCACGACCAGATCCATCACGATCTTGATGCCGCGATCGTGCAGGCCCGCGATCAACCTATCCAGATCTTCGAGGGCGCCGAACATTGGATCAACGTCTTGGTAGTCGCTGATGTCATAGCCGTTGTCGTCCATAGGCGATGCATAGACCGGGGAGAGCCAGACCACGTCGATCCCGAGATCAGCGAGATAGTCCAGGCGCGAGGTGATACCAGGGATATCGCCTACGCCGTCACCATTGCTGTCGGCAAACGAGCGCGGATAGATCTGATAGACGACCGCTGATTTCCACCAGTCGGTCGGACGGTCAACGGAAATAACTGTGGTCTGTGTCGGCTCTGAGGTCACACATCTGATCCTTCCACAGCAATTCCGAGGCGCTGCTTGAGCGCAGCCATCTCCGCGCCGACGTTGGCCCGGGCGGCATTGGTCAGCTGACGTCCCTGAGGAGTGCGGAAGATCTCGCGCTCAGAGAGCTCCGCCAGCACGGTCAGCCGTTCGGCGAGGAATCCCTCCTCCGGAACTTGCGCATACTCCTGGCGTACCGCCGCCACATAGGCGGCATATTCGGCCGGATCGGATGCCAAGATCGCAAGATCCGCGTCGCACAGCAGCTCGCCCTCTGGATCACGCGGTCCGGGTAGGTGGGTCTCGGTCAGCCGTATCAGCCGTGCGATCTGGTTCAGATCTTCCTGCTCCAGCCCGACCCGGCTCAGCTCCCGCAGCGCTAGCCGCGCCGACGCCTCCTCGTTGCTGATCTGGCCCGCCGGGATGGCGTACACGGCATCGTGAAACCACGCAGCGAGCCGTACCAGAAAGACGTCATGATCATCAGCCAGCTGGTCGATCATGGTCAGCACATGAAGCAAGTGTTTGGTGGTGTGGTAACGCCGATGCGGTTCGCTGTACCGAGTGATCAAGTTCTGACCGAGCTCCTGCTGGCGGGGCAGGGTGGCGTTCCAGCGTGCCAGCAGCTCGGCGCCCTGATCATCAGTGGGCATCAGGTCCCCCTCGGTCCGGGCGCCTCGAGTCGGTGAGGTAGCGCGCCGGAATCGCTACCACACGCCGCCTATCCCAGGGCCGTTGCCACCCGGCAAGATCGAGTACGCCGTCCAGCAAGTGTGCGGTCAACCCCCAGATGAGATGCCCATTTACCTCGAATGCGGGCCCGGTGTAGCCGGACGGATGCTGGACCCGGACCCGGTGCGCCGGATCAGTGAGCACGGCGACCGGCACGATATCGATCGATGCCGCTTCCCGAGAATCCACGACGGCCACGGGGCTAGGTTCCCGCCACCAGGCGATTACCGCTGTGACATCAAACCCGCTCACGTCCACGTACGCGGGAGGCAGCACGCCGAGCACCTCGATTCCGCTGCGGTTCAGACCGGTCTCCTCCGCCGCCTCCCGCAGTGCGGTGTCGGCCAGATCAAGATCATCCGCATCAGCGGCCCCGCCCGGGAATGCAATCTGTCCTGCGTGAGTACGCATGCCCGCGGCCCGCTCAATGAACATGATCTCGGGGCCCGCCGCGCCCTCTCCGATCAAGATCAACACTGCAGCCGGCCGGGCGCCGATTCCTGGCCGGATGGCAACCACCTGGTCCAGCCTGGACTGCTCCGAGAGGGCGTCTGTGAGAGTGGTGAGCCAATCCGGTCGTTCCGTCTGAGCATCAGTCATAGAGTGACTCCGAGATGTTTGTCCGCCAGATCTCGAATTTCCGCAGCCGAGCTGAACGGTCCAGCGTGCCGATAGGCGATCGTGCCGTCCGGGCGGACGAAGAAGGTCTGCGGCGGACCGGTGATCTGCAGCTCGGCGCGCAACACAACATCTGGATCCGCCAGTTGCGGGTAGGTCCAGGTGGATAGTTGCGCAAACTCGATAGCCAGATCTGGTCGCGGGTCGGCGTGGTCGATTCCCACGATGATCAAATCGGAATGGTTTGCTGCAGCCACCTCGGCCAGGTAGGGGGCTTCCTCACGGCATGGTCCGCACCACTGCGCCCACACATTGATCATCATGGGCTTGCCACGAAGCCCGGCGAGCCGCACCTCACGACCGCCGCCGAGACACGGCAGTACGACATCGGGGAGTCCGGAGGGCAGCGCCGCGACATCGGGATCGGAGCGTGGACAGTCAGCGATGCCCGCCGCCTTTTTCATGGCCGCAAGATCTGCTGTCAGCTCCGGGGTCGGTACTGCCTCGGCTGACGACTCGACCGAGGGTGTCGGCGCTGCGGATCCCGCGCAACTCGCCAGCACGATCACGAGTACGGCGGCTGCAGATGCCAGCCAGCCGCATCCCCACTTCATCCCCGCGGCTCCCGAACCAACTTGGCAGCCTTGATCGGGTCGGTCTCTCCTTCGCCGAAGGAGGGACACCAGCGGGCGATCGGGCAGGCACCGCACGCCGGGTTCCGAGCATGGCAGCGCCGCCGGCCATGCCAGATGACGTTGTGGCACAGCTGAGTCCAGTCCCTGGGCGGGAAGAGCCCGGCGACTGCGATCTCGACCTTGTCGGGATCGGTTTCGGTGGTCCAGCCAAAGCGGCGGACAAGGCGTCCGAAGTGGGTGTCCACGGTGATGCCGGGGATACCGAAGCCGTTGCCGAGTACCACATTGGCGGTCTTGCGGCCGACGCCGGGGAGTGTCACCAGGTCCTGCATCCGCTGGGGCACTTGGCCGCCGAAGCGCTCGGCCAGGGCGGCCCCAAGTTTGATCAGAGTGTCGGTCTTGGCCCGGAAGAAGCCAGTCGGCTTGATCAGTTCCTGCAATTCCTCCCGGTCGGCAGCGGCGTAGGCGGCGGCGTCGGGATAGCGGGCGAAGACGACCGGCGTGATCAAGTTGACCCGCTTATCGGTGCTCTGTGCCGACAGAATGGTGGCGACGAGCAGCTCAAGCGGGTTGGTGAAATCGAGCTCGATGTGGGCGTCGGGATAGGTGGCCGCCAGGATGCGGTTCATGGTGCGAGCGCGGCGCACCAGCGCTGTGTGGGACTTGTCGTAAGGGAGAGTCCGGGCCGGGTCGGCGACACCGGGGGCCAACTCGGCCGCACCGCCGGACGTCCTCGAACTCATGCCATCACACTAGTTCAGCGCCAGCTTCTGGCCCCTGACGTTCCTCAGCATTCAACGGTAGCCTTGCCCTCGATGGGCGTACCGTGATCAGGGAGGCACCGCGTGGATCCGGATGTCTTGAAGAAGGCACCGCTGTTTGCCGGACTGGAAGACGAAGCCGCGACCGCGCTCTCCTCTGCCATGGGAAAGCTATATCTCAATAAGGGGGACGTGCTGTTCCACGAGGGTGACTCTGAGGACAGGCTCTACATCGTAGTAAGCGGCAAGATCAAGTTGGGACGCACTGGATCGGCGGGGCGGGAGAACCTGCTGGCGGTGCTCGGGCCCGGCCAGATGTTCGGCGAACTGTCCGTCTTCGATCCGGGACCACGCTCGACTACCGCTACGGCGGTTACGGCCTGCGAACTGCGGACCCTGGAGCACGATGAGCTGATCCCGTGG
Organism: Actinomycetota bacterium; assembly: GCA_046723505.1. Taxonomy (GTDB): domain Bacteria; phylum Actinomycetota; class Actinomycetes; order Propionibacteriales; family Propionibacteriaceae; genus Microlunatus. The sequence continues at coordinate 14,545 of JBKOUS010000235.1, read as the reverse complement.
TTGACGGACCGTCCCGAGGTGGCCCAAGGCCTGCTCGGTCAGCTTGCCGCGCGGCTCCGGCGAGCCAACGATGTGGTCGCTGACCTGGTCTTCTCTGATGTCCCAGGGCGAGTTGCGAAACAGCTCTTGGAGCTCGCGCAGCGCTTCGGTGACAAGCGCGACGACGGCATGCATGTGCATCATGATCTGACCCAGGAGGAGCTGGCGCAGCTCGTCGGTGCCTCACGAGAGACGGTCAACAAGGCGCTGGCCGACTTCGCAGCCCGCGGCTGGATCAGGTTGGAACCCCGCTCGGTCACCATTCTTGATGTCGAGCGAGTGGAGCGCCGGGCCCGTTAGGCGTTGTGCCCGAACCGACGTATACCTAGCTTGAGTCGCGCTTCCCACATCGCATCGTGTGCAGACCCCAGGAAGCTCTGCAGACCCCGAGGTCGTGGCTGAGGCCGGACCCAGCGGAAGGGACCGGCGGACGTGGAGGCCCGGCTCGCGCGTTCAACCTGTACGGGAACGGGCGAGCCGGGAACCATGGGGGTGGTGCGGCGAATCACCTCAGGCGGTGCCGAGAGTCACCTCAGCGGTCTGCGCTGGGCCGCCGTCGCGGATGAAGGTGACCGTGACGGTCGTCTCGGGCGCATAGAACCGGGTAGCAGCGATCAGTCCGTCGGCCGTAGTGGTGTGGAAGTCGTTGATCTTGGTCACCACATCTCCGGCCTGCAGTCCGGCCTCCTCGGCCGCACCGCCGCTGATGACCTCCTGCAGCGGGACGCCGACGCCAGTTGACAGCTCGGAGTCAGAACCAGTCAACGTCACACCGAGCGCGGCATTGCTGGATTTGCCGGTGGTGATCAGGTCAGTGGCGACTCGTGACGCGACGTCGGATGGGATGGCGAAGCCAATGCCGATGTTGCCTGGCTGGCCCCCATCGGCACCCGAGCTGGTGCTGGCGATCGAGGAGTTGATGCCCACGACGGCACCGTTGAGGTCGACAAGCGGACCACCAGAGTTGCCCGGGTTGATCGCGGCGTCGGTCTGCACCGCCAGATAGACGGCATCGTTGTTGTTGCCCGAACGGACCGGCCGGGCCGTGTTGGACACGATGCCGCTCGTGACCGACTCAGCGAGCCCGAGCGGCGCGCCTGCGGCAACCACCGTCTGGCCAACAATAAGTTCGCTGGACTTCGCGAACGTGGCCGGGCTGAGATCCTTGACGTCGTCGACCTTGATCACCGCGAGGTCGGTCGACTCAGAGGTTCCGACGATCCTCGCTGTGGCTGTCGTGCCGTTGTGGAACGTGACGGTGATGGTGGCCTGCTGGCCGCCGGCCGCGACAACGTGATTGTTGGTCAGGATGTGCCCGTCCTTGTCAAGCACCATGCCGCTGCCGATACCGCCGCTGCCAGCTGACTGGACGGCAATTGTCACCAACGACGGCTCGATCTTCGCTGCAGCTGCTGCCACGGTGCCATCGAGTGTCGGACTCTGCGGCGCTCCCCCGCTGGTTACGCTGACCGGTGAGACGGTGCCGTCGTTATGGAGAAAGGCGTACGAACCGATGCCGGTCCCAGCACCCAGAACAGCCGCAATCGCCGCGGCGGCAATGACGGCACCGGCCCGGTGCCTCGGCCGCTCCACGACCGTCGTGGGCGCAGTATTGGCGTTCAGCGGAGGAACACCCGCCGGTGCCGGAAAGTCAGCTCCCGTGTAGCCGCCATACGGGCCATTCGGCAGGATGACTGTGGGCTCCTCACCAGGGCGCTGAGGTTGCGGCTGGGCGGTGAAGTCAGGGATTCCGGGATGCTGGTTCTGGGTCATGGCCTCGACGATGGCGCGGAATCCTATGCGGATGCTGTGAGCCGAGAATGAGCTCCCTGAGGACTTTTGCGACCTATCAAGGGCCGCCCCTCTACCCCCGCTGCCGCAGATAATCCAGCTGCGCGCGCACCGACTGCTCGGCTGCTGGCCATACGCTGCGATCGACATCGGCGTACACCCGGGCCACGATTTCACTGGCCGAACGGTCCCCAGCCGCGAGAGCCGCGCGGATCTGGTCGAGGCGCTCGTGCCGATGGCGGCGACAGAAGGACAACCAAGCCATCGGATCGGTGACAATCGGCCCGTGACCAGGAAGCAGCTCAGCGACCTTGCGAGTCCTGACCAGCCGGTCCAGCAGATCGAGCGACTCGAAATATGCCGCGAGGTCCCCGTCTGGATAAGTGATCACAGTCGTGCCACGGCCCAGCACCATGTCACCGGTGATCAGCCGGCCAACCCCGTCGGGTCCGGATAGCAGCAGTGAACGGGAGTCACTGGTGTGACCGGGCGTCTCGATCACTTCAAGACTCAGCACACCCACGTGCAGCAGGTCCCCACCGTCGAGTCCATCCGGGCCCAGGCGGAATTGCGGATCCGCGGCTCGTACGCCGCAACCGGCTCGCTCAGCCAGCGCCGCGGCGCCTTCTGAGTGATCGAGATGCCGGTGAGTGAGCACGATCGCGACGAGCCGTGGCTCGCACGCCCCCAAGATCGCCTCGATATGATCAACGATCGCCGGACCTGGGTCGACCACCAGAGCACCCTCATCTTGATCGGCGATCACCCAGGTGTTCGTTCCGTCCAGAGTCATGGGGCCCGGGTTCGGGGCTCGGATCAGCCGCACATACGGCACGCCCGATCGATCGGGAAGGCTCATACCGACGTCTCTCGAGGACCGGCTCTCGGATAGCGGAACTGCCAGCCGCTCTCGGTTTCCACCAACTGTGGCAGAACTGGCTCGATCTTGCGGTCAATCGCCTGATTGATCACGTCAGCCACAGTTGCAAGATCGGCAAGCTCGATCAAGATCGACATCGTGGGCGGCAGCATCCCGATACGTCCCGAGCGCTCGGCAGCCAGCGCCTCGCCGGGAGTCGACCAATCGGCATGATCAGTCTCCCCGGAAATGTCGGCCGCCTCCTGATCATCAGGCATAGCCGCCACAAAGAACCTCGTGTCATAGCGGCGAGGCTCGATTTCCGGAGTAATCCAGTGCGCCCAGGGATGGAGATCTGCATCGGTGAGTACCACACCAGTCTCTTCCAACGTCTCACGAAGCGCGCAGCGGCGGATCGGATCGGCCTCGCCGGAAGCGTCTACTGCATCAACACGACCGCCAGGAAAAACCACCATCGAGGGCGCGAAGGCCATTCGTGCATGACGGTGTAATAGATAGGTCGCAAGTCCAGATCGGCCGTCCCGCAGCAGGATGACGCTGGCCGCAGGAGCGGCGAGACTCGGCACCGAGTCTCGGGTCCACCGTGCGGCCCGCTCCAGCATGGCCGCAGGTACGTCTGGCGCCAGCCGAATCAAGACGTCGTAGGAGTGCGTCGGCATGACGGCACGTTCAGAGCGGCACAATCATCGGCGTCGAGCCGACGGCGACCACGAGCTCCACCTCGACCGGGGCGTCAAGCGGCAGTACCGCGACACCGACCGCGCTTCGGGCATGGCGGCCCGCCTCGCCGAAGATCTCTTTCAACAGCGCGCTCGCGCCATTGGCAACCAGCGGCTGATCAGTGAACCCGGACGCACTGGCGACGTACACCACGACCTTGACAATCCGCATGATCACGTCGAGATCACCAGTCAGGTCGGCCACTGCCGCCAGCCCGTTGAGCGCTGCGATCCGGGCACAGTCCACACCGTCGTCGACCGACACGTCGGAGCCGACCTTCCCGACGGCTCGTAACGTGCCGTTCAGCAACGGCAGCTGGCCGGCGGTGTAAACCAGATCCTCAAACCGCACTGCTGGCACGTACGCGGCAACCGGCGTAGGCGCTGCTGGCAAGCTCAGTCCAAGATCGGCGAGCCGTTGCGACGGCAGGGTCACGCACCGGCTCCGGGAGCTGGGATCGGGCGTTTGAGGTAGGCGACGAGGTTCTCTGGATTGAGCCCCGGCACCACCTGCACCAGCTCCCATCCGTCCTGCCCCCAGTTATCCAGGATCTGCTTGGTCGCGTGCACCAGCAGTGGCACCGTTACGTACTCCCACTTCGTCATAGCCTCACTGTAGAGGCCGTCACGCCGGCACGAGCCTCACGAACACAGACAGAACGGGTGGCCGCTTGGGTCAAGGAAAACGATGAAGTTGGGCGCATGGTCACCGCTGGCGGCACGGCGAGCACCGATGGACTCGGCGTACGCCGCAGCCTGGTCCAGATCGTCCACGTCAAGATCGAGGTGGAACTGTTGCGGCACGGCATTGTCCGGCCAGGTCGGCGGCTTGTGATTGACCGCGAGCTGGAAGGCGATCTGGGCGCCTGAATCCCCGCCGATCGCGATCCAGTCATCTTCGGTCTCTTCAACCTGCCAACCCAGCAGCGCCGTGTAGAACTTAGCCAGCCGCGGCGGATCGTCGGTATCCAGCACCACGGTCTGAATGTTGATCCTGGGCCGTGCGGAGGCGGGGGTTGCTGTGACTGACTCAGACCCCAAGCCAGACGCGGCATTGGTATCAGAAGTAGAGGTCATGCAATACATCTTTGTCGCTACCACTGACACTTTTGCAGTTCGCTCTGACAGTTCGCGCTCGGGACCCTCACTACTATCGAGGCCATGACCTTGCAGGCGGCGTGCATCGCGACGCGGCCTCAGCTCGCAAAAGACCGCCGGGCGTCCGGGTGAAGGTAGGAATCCTAGGCGGCACCGGCCCCCAGGGTCGCGGTCTGGCCGCACGGCTAGCTGCATCCGGGCATGAGGTGCTCATTGGGAGCCGTAGTGCGGAACGAGCTGAGGCCATCGCAGCCGAGATTGGCCAGCCCAAGAGCTCTGGTCGGATCGTCGGTGTCGGCAACTCCGACGCCGCCGCAGCCGAACTGGTGATCGTGTCAGTGCCGTACCACAGTCACGCCGCCCTACTCTCCTCACTGGCCACGGAGTTGGCCGGCAAGATCGTCGTTGACTGCGTCAACCCACTCGGCTTCGATGAGCGAGGGCCATTCCCGCTGCGAGTGGCCGCCGGCTCTGCGGCTCAGGAAGCGCAGCAGCTGCTCCCTGACTCCACGGTGATCGCAGCTTTCCATCACGTCAGTGCCGTTCTACTCAACGACCCAGCAATCGATCACTTTGGGGATGACGTGCTGGTGCTGGGTGAGGACCGCGATGCGGTGACGCTGGTATGTGACCTCGCTACCTCAATCCCGGGTGCGCGCGGCGTCTACGCCGGGCGGCTTCGCAACGCAGGCCAGGTGGAGGCCCTCGCCGCCAACCTCATCGCTATCAACCGGCGCTACCAGACCCATGCCGGACTCGCGATCACAGGGGTGTCGTGACTCCGCGGCACACGCTGCACATCGTCAGTGGCAAGGGCGGCACGGGCAAGACCACCATCGCCGCCGGACTGGCGTGCGCTCTGGCCACCAGCGGCCGCCGGGTACTGCTGTGCGAGGTCGAGGGACGGAATGGGATCTCTGAGCTGTTCGACGTGCCGTCGCTAACCGGACGTGGAGAGCGCCGGATCAGCCGTACGCCGGCGGGGGGCACTGTGTACGGCTTAGCTGTTGATGCCGAGGATGCCCTGATCGAGTACCTCGACACCTTCTACCACCTCAGCATCGCCGGCAAGGCACTAGACCGTTTCGGTGCCGTCGACTTCGCGACCTCAATCGCACCTGGCCTGCGGGACGTCCTGCTTACCGGCAAGGTGTACGAGGAAGTCCGGCGGAAGATCAAAGACCGCCCTAACGCCTACGACGCCGTGGTTTTAGACGCTCCGCCAACCGGCAGGATCGCCCGGTTCCTGAATGTGCACAGGGCCGTCGCCGGCCTGGCGAAGGTGGGACCCATCCGCAACCAGGCCGATTCCATCATGCGGCTGCTGCGGTCGGCGACCACGGCCGTGAATTTCGTCACCCTGCTTGAGGACATGCCCGTCACCGAGACTGAGGAGGCCGTCGCCGCGCTGCGGCCCACTCGGATCAGAGCCGGTATGGTGATCGAAAACATGGTGACGCCCAGCCCGCTCGATCATGATCAGCTTCAGATCGCTGCTGCTGGATCGGTGATCTTGGAGGTTCCCGGGCTGACGATCAAGCAGAACCAGGCCTTAGCGGCGGAGTTTGCGATCGAGGCGGCCCGTACGCTGCAAGAGCAGCAGCGCCACGATCGGCTGACCGCGTTGGGCCTGCCCATGGTCCAGATTGCCTTCGACCCAGGCGGTATCGACGAGGGTGCGATCTTCGCTATCGCCGAGCAGTTGATTGATCAGGTATCCCTGGAGGCCGCATGACCAGCGCCTTCAAGTCGCAGCCACACGCCGGGCTGGCCGTCCCATTCCTCGACATCGACAAGATCATCGGCGATCGCGAGACCAAGATCATTATTTGCTGTGGCTCGGGCGGGGTTGGCAAGACGACGACATCCGCGGCAATCGCGCTGCGCGCAGCAGAGACTGGCCGCAAGGTCGTCGTGCTGACCATCGACCCGGCACGCCGGCTAGCCCAATCGCTCGGCGTCGGTGACCTTGACAACACGCCTCACTCAGTGTCCATGATCGACACGGCGGCTGGCGGCAGCCTCGACGCGATGATGCTCGATGTGAAAGGCACCTTCGACGACGTGGTGCTGGCGCACTCAACGCCAGAGAAGGCAGCTGCAATCTTGCAGAACCAGTTTTATGTGGCATTGTCATCGGAATTCTCCGGAACCCAGGAGTATATGGCAATGGAGAAGCTGGGGCAGCTCCACACCGAGGCGGAGGCTGCGGGCAGGTGGGATCTCATCGTGGTGGACACTCCCCCGGCGCGCTCGGCCCTGGACTTCCTGGACGCCCCTGAACATCTGAGCGCGCTGCTCGACGGCCGCTTCCTGCGCTTGTTGCTGCACCCGACGCGCGGCCCGCTGCGCTTGATGGGTGCTGGTTTCAGCATGATGTCCGCCGCGATGACCAAGATCCTCGGCGCACAGATCATCAGCGACGTACAGACTTTTGTCCGCGCATTCGAAGCACTCTTCGGCGGATTTCGGCAGCGGGCCACATCGACATTTGAACTGTTGTCGTCTCGGCACAGCACGTTTCTGGTCGTCGCGACTCCGAACCATGACGCGCTACGGGAGGCCGAGTACTTTGTGGACCGGCTCACCGAGGAAGGCATGCCACTTTCGGGCATGGTGATCAACCGGGTGCACACTCGTGCCCTCGCGGTCTCGCCGGAACGGGCACTGTCCCTGGCCGAGGACCTCGCCGGAACCTCAGCCGTACTGGAAGTCGAGGCCCTACGCCGTCACGCCAATCTGATGCGCGTGATCGAAGCCGAGATGCGAATGATGGAACGCTTCGCGGCGGCTCGTCCGACGGTGGCCCAAACCCAGATTCAGTCCTTGCCGACCGACGTCACCGATCTGGCGGCACTCCGCCTCGTCGGCGCGCTCCTGTCCGATAAGGACTGAGAGCCCGACGGCGCGGGCTGAGCCGCTGGCTGGTTCGACTTACCGAGTAGGACCGCGCGCCACGAGGTGACATCACTCCGCTGCCGAAGCAGCAATCGCCGCTCCCGCTCGGTCATGCCGCCCCAAACGCCCCATTCGATCCGGTTGTCCAAAGCCTCGGCCAGGCACTCGAACCGCACCGGGCAACCGGAGCACACGAGTCTGGCTCGTTTCTGATCGGACGCCTCCGGAAACAGGGCATCCTGCATCCCCCGGCATTTGGCACGCATGGTCCAGTCTTCACGTTGCACTGCAGGCACGCTGCATCTCCCCTTCGTGAAACTTCGCCGTGCCGGGCATTTCCCCGGCCCATCTGGCACAGCGGTATGAAACGCTACGCACGCCGTCTTCGATGTGACTAGATTCGTTTCGGGATGTTTGCCGTTTTGTGACCTTTGGTTACTTGACTTTGGGCCCAAAAGTCCCCTCAGGTCAAGATTTGGTATCAGTACGTGATTCGATGGGCCCCCACTGCTCCCGTAGGCTGGCCTCGTGCCGTTTACGCCGAAGCGCGCGGGGAGCCTCGCGTACTCGCTGGTGATGTTCGTCGTCGTCAGTGTTCTCGCTGGTGTTCTGGTGGCCGGGTTGTTCATTCCTTTCGCGGGCATGGCCGGGGTTACGAGCAACGCCGCAGCCGTAGAGCTGCAGAGCTTGCCGGCCGAGCTGTCAACGCCTGCACCGGCCACCCGGAGCAAGGTGCTCATGGGCGACGGCAAGATTCTCGCGTTTTTCTACGACGAGAACCGGATCCCGGTGAAGCTGAAGAGCATCGCTCCAATCATGCGGCAAGCGCAGATCGCCATCGAGGACCACCGCTACTACGAGCATGGCGCCCTGGACTTCAAGGGCACCGTACGTGCGCTGGTACGCAACTCCGCCGCCGGTGGCACCACTCAAGGTGGCTCTTCGATCACCCAGCAGTACGTCAAGATGGTTCAGATCGAACAGTGCCAGGCCAAGGGCGATACCCAATGTGTCAAAGACGCTCAGGCGCCAACGGTGCAGCGCAAGATTCGCGAGCTGCGCTACGCGATCGCGATGGAGAAGAAGTTCACCAAGGATGAGATCCTAGAGCGCTATCTCAATATTGCGTATTACGGCGCGGGTGCGTACGGCGTCGAGGCAGCGGCCAAGCACTATTTCTCAACGAAGGCCTCTCAGCTCACCTTGGCCCAGGCGGCGATGTTGGCTGGGCTGGTGCAGAACCCGGACACCCATAACCCCATCCGCAACCCCAGCGCCGCACTCGATCGTCGTGACGTCGTGCTCAACCGCATGGTCGAACTCAAATTGATCACGCTCGACCAGGCGAAAGAAGCCAAGCAAACAGGATTCGACCAGAAACTGGTCCAGAAGACCCGAAACGGCTGCGTGGGCACCCGGTACCCGTTCCTGTGCGACTACGTGCGACGTACGCTGCTCAACACACCGAGCCTCGGCAAGACCACCGATGACCGCGAGAACATGATCAACCGCGGTGGGCTGGTGATTCAGACTGCCATCGACCCCAAAATCCAGGACTTGGCCCAAAAGAAGGTCAGCGCCGTGGTCGGCCCAAGGGATCCGGTCATCTCCACCATGAACATGATCCAACCGGGTACCGGCCTGATGATCGCCATGGCGCAAAGCAGGCCTGTGATGGGCAGCGATGTCAAGAAGGGCCAGACCTACTGGAACTTGGCCGCGGAACCCGCAATGGGTGGAATCCAGGGCTATCAGGCGGGATCAACCTTCAAGCTGTTCACGATGGCCGCAGCGTTGGAGAAGGGCATACCGATCAGCAAGATGTTCAACGCCAAGTCACCCTTCAACTTCACCGGCCGTCCCTTTACCTCGTGCCGTGGGCGTGAACGCGTCTGGGACCGCTGGGTCGTGCAGAACGCTGTCGGGCATAGCAAGTCCATCGGAATGATGGAGGCTGCGCAGTTCTCGGTTAACACCTATTTCATTCAGCTGGAGCTGGCGACCGGCATGTGCCGGGTCACCAAGATGGCCCAGAAGACCGGCGTCAAGGTTGGGGCACGCATCGGCCAACCGAAGGTGAACATTGTGAAGCAGTTCCAGGACAAGCCGTCATTCACCCTCGGCACCGTCGAGGTGAGCCCGCTCTCCATGGCCGAGGCTTACGCCACTTTCGCCGCCCGCGGCATCCACTGCAATCCGATCATCGTCTCCAAGATCACCACGCGTGGCGGCAAGAACCTCGCCCTGCCGGACGCCAACTGCCGCCGGGTGGTTGACAAAGACGTGGCCGATGGTGTCAACAAGATCCTGAAGTCGGTGGTCGACAAGGGCACCGGCCGGCGCGCCAAGATCTACGACGGTCGCGACATCGCCGGTAAGACGGGAACGATCGACAGCAACGAGGCCGTCTGGTTCGCCGGCTACACGCCCGAGATCGCCGGGGTGGCGATGATCTCTGTCGACAACACCAAGAGGCCCTTCATCAAGGGGGGCTATTACCGTCGGTCCGGCGTGAGGGGTTACCGGGTGCCGTCGACGGGTGTCTATCTCGAAGGCTCCGGGAGCGGCGACGCCGGCATGAAGATCTGGAAGCCTGTCATGCAGCAGTACTTCCAGCAGATCCCGAAGACGTCCTTCAGCCAGCCTCCGCACAAAATCCAGGTTGGCGAGCAGGTTCGGGTGCCGAATCTCAACGGCCTGAGCCTCGCCGCCGCGACCAGGAAGCTGGAGCGGCTCGGCTTCACAGTTGAGAAGCAGTACGTCTACAGCGACACAGTGCCTAAGTACGAGTTCATCGGTTGGTCACCCGGTTCCGGTGATTGGATCTCGGAGTTCGGAACGATCTACGCGGTGTACTCAAGCGGGCGTGATCCAGCCGTGGTCGCCGCGGAGAAGGCCGCCGCCAGGAGAAAGGCACAAGAAAAGAAGAAGCAACAGCAACAGCAACAACAGCAGCAGCAAAGTCCTGCTCCCACGTTGCCCCCGATCTTCCCGCCACGCCGCTAGCGGTCCATCCGCACTCTGCCGCGACGGCACCTTGTGCTGTTGATAGGCCATGGGTAGTCGTAGGTGCGGCCCGCCGCGCGTACGTTTTCCATCTCAACCGTCAAGAGAAACGCTCAGGGCGCGTTCGACCGCACGTCTTCCAACGAAACGTTCTCAAGCGCGTTTCTCGGAAGTCCGAAGTTCGTTCCGTGCGTCTTAGCCCGGCCCATCAGCCAGACAGTTGTCGCTTGACTTCAGCCGCGACCGCACTGCCGTCGGCCTTGCCCTTGATTTGTGGTGTCACCTGCGCCATGACCTTGCCCATGCCCTTTATGCCGAGCTCGGCAGCTCCGGCGGCCGCGATGGCGTCGCCGACGATTGCCGCAATCTCTTCTTGTGTCAACTGCTGCGGCAGGTAGTCAGCCAGCACGTTGGACTCGGCACGCTCTTTATCGGCTAGTTCGGCGCGACCGGCATTGGCGTACGCTGCCTCCGCCTCACGGCGCTTCTTGGCCTCCCGGATAACCACGTCGAGGACCTGCTGATCGGAGAGCTCGACTGCTTCCGAACCGGCCACCTCGGCTTCAGTGATCGCCGTCAGCACCATCCGGATCGTGCCGGACCTGATCTTGTCGCGCTCCCTGATAGCGGCGGTCAGATCCGACCGGAGACGCTCTTTGAGAGTGCTTGGTGCAACAGACATGCGACCAGTCTGCAGCAGGTTCGCTTGTAGCCTTCTGATTATGTCTCGGAACCGCGCGATCACCGCTGCCATCAGGAGCCTGCTCGGCATTGGGGCGGTGGGTGCCGGCTGCCTGGCGTACGCGGGACTGTACGAGGTCAATGCGTTCCGGCTCCGTCGGCTCGATGTCCCGATCCTGCCTCCAGGTGCGCGACCCATTCGGGTCCTGCACATTTCTGACCTCCATATGACGCCGCACGCGACGGCGCGGCAGCACTGGCTGTCCACATTGGGCGCGCTGGAACCGGACCTGGTGATCAGCACCGGCGACAACCTCGCGCATGAAGAGGCCGTGGCGTTCGTGCTTGCCAGCTTCGGACGCTTGCTTGATCGTCCGGGTGTCTACGTGTGGGGGTCGAACGACTACTATGCCCCGACGTTCAAGAATCCGCTGCGCTATTTCGAAGGGCCGAGCAGCCGCGATCATCGTTCGCCGCGGACTCTGCCCTGGCAAGATCTTGGACGAGGTTTCAAGGAGGCGGGGTGGATCGACCTGACTCACACCCGCGTGTCGCTTGAGATCAAGGGGATACGGCTCGGCTTCCGAGGGACTGACGATGCTCACGTGAACCAAGATCATTACGCCGAAGTCGCCGGGCCCATCGACCGCGAGGAGATCGACGTCGCGATTGGCGTCACCCATGCGCCGTACCGCCGGGTGATCGACGCAATGGCATACGACGGCCACGATCTGATCATGACGGGCCATACCCACGGCGGCCAGGTGTGCGTTCCGTTCTATGGAGCGCTGGTCACGAACTGTGATCTTGATACCCGGCGCGCCAAGGGCCTCTCGAAGCACAGCGCAGGTGGCCGCACTGCTTGGCTACACGTGTCGGCCGGCGTCGGGACGTCACCCTATGCGCCCATCCGCTTCGCGTGCCCTCCCGAGGCAACTTTGCTCACTTTGACGAGCGCCGAGGGGGATCCAGTCGCTTAGGAAGGACCCGAGCAGCGACGTGGCGATGGGCTAGACTCTCCGAGGCTTGGTGAGCTACGGGGTGTGGCGCAGCTTGGTAGCGCGCTTCGTTCGGGACGAAGAGGTCGCAGGTTCAAATCCTGTCACCCCGACCACATAAAGCCTGGTCAGAGCGGTTTGACCCGGCCGGGAATTCGGCGCAAGCACTGAGTACAGCAGCAAAGTACAGCAGCAGGCCGCTCACCGGAGCGACTCCCCCAGTCGGCGCAGGGCCTCCTGGGTCGCCTTCGAGCTGGCCTTGGCGTAGATCTCCATCGTCACCGCTTGGTCGGCATGGCGGAGAATCCTGATGATGACCCGCGGGTGCACATCAAGATCAACAAGGAGCGTCGCACAGGTTCGGCGGGCGTCATGCACCGTCAGCCGCCGAACCCTGGCGGCATCACAGCGAGCGGTGAACCGTCGGTTCAACGTGCGAGGATCGACCGCCGTCCCGTAGCGGCCGGTGAACACCAGATCAGGACCATCCGCCGAGGCCTGCCATGCCTCCCCCGCCTCGGCGCGGCTCTTGTCCTGATCGTCCCGCCGAAGCACCAACGCCGTCGCCACGATCTCGGGCAATGGCAGCGTGACATCAGATGCGTCGGTCTTGGTCTCCCGGTAGAGCAGCTCCCGCCGAACACGCTGCACCTGGTGATCGATCACCAGCTCCCGCCCCTCAAGGTCGACCGTACCCCACCGGAGCCCGAGTACCTCACCCTTCCGCAGACCCAAAGACCAAGATCAACACGTACGCCGCATACATAGAGTCTTGGTCCGCCCGAGCTGACTCCAGGAAGCGTCGCGCCTCCTCGCTCGACCAGGGCACGATCTTGCGCTTCCGCTGCTTCGGCGTCGTGACCAACTCGGCCACATTGCGCACCACGAACTCCTCGCGCATGGCGTTCGACAGAGCGGACCTGAGAACGGCGCGAACGTCCTTGATGGTGCGGGCCGAGGGCACCGCCTTGCAACACTTTCCAACAGCGCAGCAGCGAGCGTTACCGCGCTCGAGTCGCTTAGCGTCCTTGCCCTGAGCACAGCACTGGCACTGCGTAGGCAGCCGGTTGAGCCAGCGCTGCACATCAGCAACGCGAAGCCGATCAAGCCGGATCGTGCCTAACCCCGGATCGAGGTAGTGGCGTACGTGGCTCTCGTAGGTCGCGTACGTCAACGGTGCCAGGTTCGGACCTACCGTCTCGCTCAACCAGCGCCATCCGTACTGGCTCACCGTCGGCACCTTGGCCACGACCGGACCACGGGCGCCTGCCGCGCCAGCTCGATCCACTTCGCGTGCACGATCTCGCGTGTCTGTCCGTACACGTACTTGCGCTGCTTGCGGCCGGCCTGGCATGGCCGAGCAGATCGTTGCCGCAGCTGAGTTGTTCGAAGCCGACAGCCTCGTAATTGTCGACGTGGGAGGCGACGCTCTCACCACCGGCGATGACCCGGGCCTTCGCAGCCCCCTGGCCGACCAACTCGCCATCGCCGCCTGTCTGCGCACCGGCCTAACTGCGCGGCTGGTTGTCACCGCACCCGGCGTCGACGGGGAGATCGATTCCGACACGCTTCGCCGTCGCCTCAAGGACCTGCACAGCCAGCGACTCCCGACGCTCACCGCCGATGACCTGGACCCCATCCGGAGCGTGTTCCAGTGGCACCCCTCCGAAGCGTCCGGACTTCTTCTTGCGGCCGCCGACGGACACCGTGGCTACGTCCAGGTCCGCGATGCCGGCGATCAGATCGCCTTGACCGACGACACCGCCAGCCTGCACATCCTCGACCTAGACGAGATCCGGCCCCACATTCCCGCGGCCCAACTCATCGACGCTGCATCGCTCACCGACGCCGAAGCCATAACCGAGCGCATCACCGGAATCTCAGAACTCCGGTACGAGACCCAGAAAGCAGCCCGGCGCAACGGCAGCCCGTTCCACACCATTACCGCTGGCGACCTCGACCAAGTCGACCACGACGCCAACCAAGCCGCCGACCAGGGCGCCGACTACATCAGCATGCGTCGCCTCTCCGAACTCGTCGGAGCCAGCACCCTCGAAGGCTTCGCCGCCCTCGGACAGCTGCTCGCCCAGCATCGGTCAGACCGGTACGCACCTTCGATCTACCGAGTCAACTGTCGATAACGGCTCTAGATCATCAAGGCGCCGCGCGAGCGCGGCGCGGCCGGCGCCGCGTGTCCTCCTCCGTGCGGGCCTTGCGCCGGCCTTCTTGTTGGAGTCACGTGGGCAGCTGACAGTCACGCAGGCGCGCCGAGCGGCGGGTGCTCAAGCACGCGTGGCTTGTACTCGACCAGCTGGATGCGGCCGTCGAAGGTGCGGTGCTCGATCATCTCGAGGGCGACGTCCGGGTAGCCGTCGTAGATGCGTTCTGCGCCCGTGGCCCCGGTGATCACCGGGAACATCCCGACCCGGAAGCGG
>JBKOUS010000050.1:0-22212 GCA_046723505.1 Actinomycetota bacterium | reverse complement strand
CCGCGGCCCTGCCTGAGCCGGGAGGCGGCCGCGGCGTCACTTTCGTCAAGCAGAATGGGGAGCAAGTGGCGGCCCTGGTATACGACGCCACGCTCGGTGAAGAGCCAGAGCTGGTGGAGGCGGTCAGCGCTGCGGCCGCTATCGCCTTGGAAAATGGCCGGCTTGAAGCACAACTCCGAGCTCGGCTGCAGGAACTGCACGGTTCCCGTACCCGGGTCGTCGAGGCCCAGCAAAACGAGCGTCGCCGCCTGGAACGCAATCTCCACGACGGTGCGCAACAGCGCCTGGTGGCCCTGGCTCTAGAACTCGGCCTGCTCGCTGAGCAGGCGAATACTGACCCGACTACCCAGAGCAGGCTGAAGCGAGCACGCGGCGAGGTGGCGCAATCGCTGGATGAACTGCGGGATGTGGCCCGCGGCCTGCATCCCGCCGTCGTGAGCGGACACGGGCTCGCGATCGCCCTCGAGTCTTTGGTGGCCGTCACGCCGCTCGAGGTCCGGTTGAAGACCGACGAACTGCCACGTGTTCCGGAGCACCTGGAGGTCGCTGCCTATTACGTCGTCTCCGAAAGCCTCACAAACGCGGCAAGGCATGCGCGGGCCAGCCAGGTCACCGTGGAAGTGAAAGTGGCTGACAACACCTTGATCGTGGAAATCGTCGATGACGGGATCGGCGGCGCGGACTCCGAACTTGGCACCGGATTACGAGGACTGGCCGATCGCGTCGAGACTCTGAATGGCCAGCTGAGAATCTGGAGTGCGGTCGGCCACGGCACCCGGGTACGAGCGGAGATCCCGTGCGGGTAGCCATCGCTGAGGACAGCGTGCTGTTGCGCGAGGGTGTCGCGCGGCTCCTGACAGATGCTGGCATCGAAGTCACCGCTCGCTGCGGGACGGCCGATGAGTTGCTGGGACGGGTCGCGGAGGACCCACCGGATGCGGTCGTCGTCGACATCCGGTTACCACCGACCCACACCGATGAAGGGATGCAGGCCGCGCTGACCATTCGGCAGAAATATCCAGAGGTCGGTGTCCTCGTTCTTTCCCAGTACGTCGAGGTAGGGCTGGCGATGCGGCTGCTCTCCGACTCGGCCGAAGGAGTCGGCTACCTGCTGAAGGACCGGGTGAGCGAGGTCAAGGAGTTCATCGCTGCGCTCCGCCGGGTCGCCGATGGAGGTTCCGCACTGGATCCCACCATCGTTTCGACCATGCTGAAGCGGCATCGCAGCTCGGATCCATTGGATTCCCTGACACCGCGGGAACGTGAAGTGTTGGAGCTGATGGCCACCGGAGCCTCCAACGCGGGCATTGCCGAGTCGATGGTGATCACGCAGCGGGCGGCCGAGAAATACGTGTCGACCATCTTCACCAAGCTCGGCATTCCGGCTACCGGTAGCGAGTCGCGGCGGGTACTGGCCGTACTGCTCTTTCTCAGGTCCTGATCGCGCACGGGACGACATCTGGAGCCTCGGATTGGGTTTGTTCGGGCTCCGTCTACTGCTTATCGGCTGGCTCGCTTCGTGTCTTGACCGTGGCGGTCAGCGATTCGGCGACGATCCGTAATAGCGGCCCAGAAAGTCGATCTTGAAGTCGAAGAACCTGCCTGCTTCGATACTGGCGCGGATGTCGTCAACCAGACGTACGATGAACCGCTCGTTATGGATCGTGCACAGCGTCGAGGCGAGCATCTCCCGGGCCTTGAACAGATGATGCAGGTACGCCTGGGTGTATCGCGTGCAGGTGTAGCAGTCGCAGTCTTCGTCAATCGGGGCGAAGTTGCGACGGGATGGCGCAGTGTTGACATTGAACCGCCCACGGACGGTATAGACAGCTGCATTGCGTGCGACGCGCGAGGGCGCGACGCAGTCGAAGGTATCGACACCGTTCTCGATCGCAGTGAAGATGTCATTTGGCTCTGAGATGCCTAGCAGATGACGGGGCTTGGCTTCGGGGAGCTCTTCACAGACCCAGCGCACAATCGTCCCTAAATTCTTTTTCTCCAGTGCACCGCCAATGCCGTAGCCGGCGAACTCCGAGTCGTCGATCATCAGCGATACAAGATCACGAGCGGCCTGGCGCCGCAGGTCCTGATACTGCGCTCCCTGCACTACGGCGAACAAGGCCTGGTGGTGGGGCGGTTTGCTATCCCGGGTCAAGCGCTGGTGTTCGGCGAGACAGCGGGCAGCCCAGCGGTGGGTCCGCGCGACCGACCGCTCCTGATAGTTGCGGGTGTTCAGCAACGTTGTGCACTCGTCAAAGGCGAAAATGATGTCTGCACCCAACTGGTGCTGAATCTGCATGGAAGTCTCAGGTGTGAAGCGATGCTCCGATCCGTCCAGATGCGACGTGAAGGTCACGCCATCCTCATCGACGCGCGCAAGCCGCGTCTTGCCTTCGGCGATCACATCGTCGTCCTCCAGACCGTCCACATTCATAGCGAGCATCTTCTTGAAACCGACGCCGAGGGACATCACCTGGAAACCGCCGCTGTCAGTAAAGGTCGGTCCCGGCCAGTTCATGAAGCGACCGAGGCCGCCGGCAGCATCGATGACATCCGCCCCGGGCTGCAGGTAGAGGTGGTAGGCGTTTGCGAGCACGGCCTGGGCTCCGAGTGCCGCCACGGTCTCGGGAAGCACCGCCTTGACGGTTGCCTTTGTTCCAACAGCGACGAAAGCCGGGGTCCTGATCGTGCCGTGCGGCGTGGTGATCACTCCGGAGCGGCCGAGGCGGCCTGGCAGTGACGCGACGGGGACAAAGCCGAACGATGCGTCGACAGGCTCAGAGCGCTGCACAAGAGGACTTTCGGACAGCTCGGCGAGGTCAGGGCGCACTGACAGGCTCCCGCCGTAGTTTGAGTGCAGCCAGCGCGACAACGCCCGCGGTGGATGTACGGAGCACACCGTCACTGATCGACACCGGCCGAGCGCCGGCGCGGGTCAGCTGACCAAGCTCTTCATCAGAAATGCCACCCTCGGGACCGATGATGATCAACACCGTGCCAGCCGGCGGGAGATCAACTTCGGTGATCGATTCATCGGCTTCCTCGTAAAGCAGCAAAGCAAGGTCAGCATTCGCTACCCGCTGGGCAAGCTGCCGAGTGGTTACCGGCTCAGATACTTGCGGCACGTTGAGCCGGCGCGACTGTTTAGCCGCTTCGCGTACGGTCGAACGCCACCTGGTCAGAGACCGAGCGGCCCGCTCTTCTGACCAACGCACGATGGACCGGCTGGCTTGCCAGGGCACGATCTCGCTGACCCCCATCTCGGTCATCATCTCGACTGCCAGCTCCGATCTATCGCCTTTGGCCAGCGCCTGCGCCGCAACCAATCGCCGTGGCTCCTCACGCGCCGTAAGGTGATCTGCGACCTCGACGACCAGGCTTGACGGGTATGCCTCGACCACCAAACCGCGTATCCCACGCCCCCGTCCGTCGCCGATCATGATCACCTCGCCGGGCCGGATCCGCCGCACGACTGCTGCGTGCCATCCCTCATCCCCGGCAAGCAGCAGCTGCGTGCCCACCATCGGGAGCGGGTCGGCGAGGTCGTCCAGCAGAAACAGCGGCTCCGTCATGGTCGCTAGGTCGACTTACGGCCTTATTGGCCGGCGAACGCGTCCCGCAGCCGCCCAAAAACGCCACGGCTGTGCTTCTGCACCGTGACCTCGGGCCGGGTCTCGTCCCGGAGCTCGGCTAGCTGGCGCAGCAGGTCCCGCTGTTCGTCGTCAATCCGCATCGGAGTCTGGACAAGCAAGGTGATCCCGAGCTGCCCACGCCCGCTGCCTCGCAACCGCGGGACGCCCTTGCCATCGATCGCGATCCGTGTGCCGGACTGCGTACCGGAGGGCACAGAAACGCGGACCGTTCGGGCTTCGGGGGAGGAGTCCTCGAGGTCGGCCTCGAGGGTCGCCACCGTGACCTCGGTACCTAGCGCTGCCGCCGTCATCGGAATCTTGACCACTACCTCAAGATCATCGCCGTCGCGACGGAACACCTCATGCGGTAGGACCTGGAGCTCGACGTAGAGGTCGCCAGCCGGACCACCACCGGCTCCGACTTCGCCCTGCGAGGAGAGGTGAATCCGGTTCCCGGTGCTGACCCCAGGGGGAATCTTGACGTTGATGGTTCGGGTGGCGCGGACCCTGCCATCGCCGGAGCATTCCATGCAAGGCTCCGGAATCACCGTGCCATAGCCGTGGCAGGTAGGGCAGGGCTGCGTGGTCCGGATATCGCCGATGAAAGATCGTTGAACGTGGGTTACGTCCCCCTGACCGTGGCAGGTCGAGCACCTGACCGGCCGAGAGCCCTCCGACGCGCCCGAGCCGTTGCACCGCGGGCAGAGTACGGCCGTATCCACCCGAAGCGGCTTCGTGATGCCGAAGGCTGCTTCCGCAAGCTCCAGATCGAGGCGGACCAACGCGTCCTGGCCGCGTCGTACCCGCGACCGTGGGCCGCGTGAGGTCTGCTGGCCGAACATGGCATCCACCAGGTTGCTGAAGTCGAAGCCACCTGGGCCGAAGCCGCCGTTGAAACCGCCAAATCCGCCGCCCAGCGGGTCGCCGCCACGGTCGTAAAGGTCACGCTTCTTGGGATCCTGCAGCACCTCGTACGCCTCGGCGACCTTCTTGAACCGCTCAGCGGCATCCGCCTCCTGCGCAACATCAGGATGCAGCTTCATCGCAAGTTGGCGGTACGCCTTTTTGATCTGCTCAGGTGTCGCATCGCGCGGGACGCCCAGGATCTCGTAGTAGTCAGGGCTCATGCCAGTTCTTCTCATCCTTCAGAGAGGAATCGGCCAACATAGCGGGCAACCGCGCGGACCGAGGCCATCGTGGATGGATAGTCCATCCGAGTCGGCCCGATCACGCCCAGAGTCGCGAACGTGTCGACCTGGCTACCGTAACCGCTAGCGACCACCGACGTGGACTGGAGCTCTTTGTATGGATTCTCCTGCCCAATGCGGACCGTCACTTGGTCTGCAGTGGCCTCGCCCAGGAGCTTGAGCAAAACCACCTGCTCCTCCAATGCCTCCAACATCGGCTTGACCGTGGTCTCGAACTCAGAGCCGTAACGCGTCAGATTCGGCATACCACCAACCACCATCCTCCCTGACGCCTCACTGCTCAGCATCTCCAGCAGAGTCGCGATCGCGGCCTGCCCGATCATGTGCAGCGACGGCGGAAGCGATCCGCTGAGCCTGCTCAACCGAACTGCTGCCTGGGGGGAGGTATTCCCGACCGTGACCGCATTGAGATGGGCCCGCAGTTCGGCAAGCGTTTCATCGTCGTGCTCTGGAATCTCGAGCGCGCGCTGCTCGATTCTTCCGGTAGAGGTAATCAGGATCAGCAGTAGGCGAGACGGCGACATCGACACGAGCTCGACATGACGGACGACGGAGTGGCTGAGCGTCGGATATTCCACGATCGCCACCTGCTGGGTGACCTGGGCCAGCAATCTGACCGTCCGCACCAGCACGTCATCCAGATCGAGCGCTCCTGAGAGGAAGGTCTGGATCGCACGCTGCTCGGCGGCGGACAGCGGCTTGAGCGAGCCGAGGCGGTCCACGAACAATCGATAGCCCTTATCCGTTGGGATCCGGCCAGCACTGGTGTGCGGCTGGGTGATGTAGCCCTCCTCCTCGAGCGCAGCCATGTCGTTGCGGACCGTCGCCGGCGAAACGCCGAGGTCATGACGTTCGACCAAAGATTTAGACCCGACCGGCTCCTGGCTCGAGACGTAGTCGGTGACGATGGCGCGGAGCACTTCGAGTTTGCGGTCGTCCATGCGTCTCCTTCCTGAAACGTCCCTGCCGGGTGCCGACATGCGGCGTACGGGTTGGCACTCGCACAAACAGAGTGCCAGTCTAGCGTGATGACCGAGCCGTCATCGGCTGTCGAACCGACCGCCACACCAGCGCTCGGGCCGTGGCATGAGGTGCGATCGGGCGTGTACGTGGCCGTGGCCGAACCCGAATCGGTGAATCTAGGGCTCATCGTTGGATCGCAGCGCACGCTGCTGGTCGACACGGGGTCGAGTCCGGAGCAGGGCCGTACGATTCGCGCGGCGCTTGCAGGCGTGACAGACCTGCCACTGACGGCAGTCGTGGTGACTCACTGGCACTACGACCACGCGTTCGGACTGGCTGCTTTTGCCGACGTGCCACGGATCGCCCATGAGTCGGTGCAGGTCAGACTCACCTCCGCCGAAGCCGCAGCCGACGCGCGGCGGCTCGGCCTGGACCCTCAAGGCCTGGGACAGCCGAACCTGGAGATAGCGGTCGCGACGGCACTCGAGCTGGGTGACCGGCGAGTGGAGATCGCCCACCTTGGCCGAGGGCATACCGAGGGAGACCTCGTGGTAGTCGTACCCGATGCGGAAGTGTTGTTTGTCGGAGACTTGCTGGAATCGGCTGGGCCGCCGTCGTTTGGCTCCGACTCGGTTCCAGCTGAATGGCCGGCCACCTTGGATGCCGTGATCGGACTGATGACGGCGACGACCGTAGCGGTTCCAGGCCACGGTGAACCGGTGGGCCGTGAGTTTGTCTTCGAGCAGCGCGGGCGGATCGCGGCCCAAGCAGCCGAGAAGGCCGCGCCTCCAGGCCCGCGTCTTCCCCTCATCTGAGGCGGTTAGCGCACCAAGCCGGACTGATAGGCGATGACCACCAGCTGCGCCCGATCGCGAGCCCGCAGTTTGATCATCGCCCGACTCACGTGAGTACGCGCCGTCGCTCGGCTGACCACCAACCGCTGGGCGATCTCGTCATTGCTCAGCCCTTCCCCGATCAATGCCAGTACCTCGCGCTCTCGATCGGTCAGCTCCGACAACTGCGGATGCTTCTTGAGGATTGGCGATCTGGATGCGAACGATTCGATCACCCGCCGAGTGACTGACGGTGACAAGAGGGACTCCCCCGCAGCAACTAGCCGGATGGCGCGCAACATGTCCGCCGGCTCCGTGTCCTTGATCAAGAACCCAGCCGCACCTGCCTGCAACGCCTCAAAGACGTACTCATCGAGCTCGAATGTGGTGAGCATGATCACGCGCACACCAGCAAGGGTCGGATCATTCACGATCTTCCGCAACGCAGCAATCCCGTCGAGCCGTGGCATCCGGATATCCATCAAGATCACGTCCGGTCGGGTGCGCCGCACCAAGTCCACGGCCGCCTGCCCGTCTTCAGCCTCACCAGCCAGCACAAGATCATCTTCGGACTCGATCAAGACCCGTAGGCCCATTCGTACCAGGGCCTGGTCGTCGGCAAGGGCGACGGAGATGGTCACCGGGCCTCCCTTTCCACCAGCGGCAGGTCGGCTCGTACCGCAAGCCCGCTCGGTTCGCGCACCGAGACTCGAACGGCACCGCCGACCGCTCGAGCCCGCTCACGCATACCACGGATCCCGTTTCCGTCGGGCGGCACACTGACCGCAGGTCCATCGTCGTTCACCTCGATGGTCAACGTTCCGGCCCGGCGAGTCAGGTGCACAGTAGCGTGAGCCGCCGGGGCATGCCGGACGATGTTGGTGAGTGACTCCTGGATGATCCGGAACGCCGCCTGGTCCACTGCCGCGGGTACGTCCTGAAGATCATCATCAGACTGCTCGCGGATCAGCGTCACATTCCGGCCGGCGGAGCGCAGCCCATCTACGAGATCGTCGAGTCGATCCAGTCCAGGCAACGGACTCCGCGGCTCCTCAGCGTCGGCTCGAAAGACCTCGAGTGTTGTCCGCAGCTCGGCCAGCGCCTCACGGCTCGTCTTCTTGATCGCTTCCAGCGAGGACGCCACCTGATCCGGACGCGGGTGGACGGTCCGCTCCTTGTCCAGCAGATGAAGCGCCACCCCGGCTTGCATGGTGATCACGGCAAGGCTGTGGCCGACCACGTCATGCACGTCGCGGGCGATGCGGAGCCGTTCTTCGTACGCGTAACGGCGGCGTTCCTGCTCACGGACCTCTCGTTCGCTTTCTCGGCGACTTCGCACCAGCAAGGCGATCATGGCTGGGACAACGGCGATCGCAATTACGCTCAACAAGCCACCGTAGAAGGCGGGATCGAGCAGGCCTAAGTCGGGCTCCTGCCAGTACCTGGCCATGATCATCGGCACGAGTAGAACGAGCAGGGGTGCCCAGCTGCGCAGCGGTGGCAACGCTGGCCCGGGGGCGCCTGCAGTTGCCCGGTCCGCGAAAATCGACGCGCCACCCGCCATTGAATACACGGCAAGCGCAGGTGCCAGAAAGATTGGGGCGAACGTCGACCCGGTCGCCAGATATGCGGCCACCCCCACGACTGTCGCGATGAAGGCTGCACGGGGCCAAATTCGCCGGGTGGCCACTCCCAGCGCGACAAGGGTCACCGCCGGCAGCACCCATGGGGAGGGATCAACGCTGGCCACCATTTGGCGAGGTGGCCCGTGACCCCACTCCGGTCGGCCGAACTCGGAACGCCCCCAGACATAGAACGAGGCCATCCAGCTGGTCATCGCCAATGCAAATCCGAGGAGGGAGTCGATGAGGAGCGCACGCCGGGCCTCGACCCGCATGATTCCTCCTCTTCGAGCTGCTCGCGCCTCGCGCTCTGAACCCGTCGCCGTCATCGCGCGATACCGACGCTCGCAGCTGTGGATTGGTCACGAGATACGACGTCTTGACACTAGACCGACCGCCCAGGCCGCACATCGCCCGCTCGCCGTATCCCGACTACGTCAGGGAACGTAGTCAAAGAGCCGCTTTTCGGCCGATGCGGATCACAGGTAGCCCGACACACAATGGGATCTATGACGACCCCACTACTCATCCCGCTGGAGGGCGGCTTCGGTCATCATCACGGCCCTCACTGGGGAGCCGGCGAGCCCTCGACATTCGCCAGCGGCGCAGTGCCGCCCTTCGCACCATTCTTAGGAGCTGCCATGTTCTTCCTGTTCTTACTGCTCGTGTTAGGCACCTTGTTGTTCTTCCTCGTTCGGAATGGTCAACTGGGGTCCTCGGCAGGGATCACCACTCGCTCACCCGAAGCCGAGGCGAAACGCATCCTCGCCGAGCGGTTTGCACGCGGCGACATCACAAGCGACGAATTCATGGAGCGTGCCAGTGTCTTGAACTGGACTCCGGGAAGCGATTCTTGGGACATCAAAAAGGGCAAGAAGCGCCGCTGAATAGTGGGCTGAGGCGGCCGCCAGCAATCCGACTTGTCATGGGCACGAGCCCGATAGGCTGACTAGAACGATTCAGCAAGTCGAGTTAGGCGAGGCACGAAATGGCGCGCATGACCGTCAAGACTCTCGCTGCTGTGCTCGGCGTCTCGCCGGCAACTGTCTCGAATGCCTACAACCGGCCAGACCAGCTGTCACCGCAGTTGCGCCAGCGGATCCTTGCCACAGCTGAGGAGCTCGGCTACCCCGGACCAGACGCTGCAGGACGGACGCTCCGAATGGGCCGGGCGGACGCTGTCGGGGTGCTCCTCACCGAGCGGCTCTCGTACGCGTTCTCCGACCCTTTCGCGATCGAGTTCCTGACTGGTCTCAGTGAGGTTGTCGAAGAACATGGGATCAGCATCGTGCTGATGCCGGTGTCCGGACGGATTACCGGCTCGTCAGAGCCCGAGGCCGATGAGAGTGACGTGACTGCCGTGCGGCACGCCAACATCGACGCCCTGACCATCCTTTCGCTACCCCCGGACCACCCGGCCGCGATGCTGGCAAAAGCGCGCGGAATTAGGCTCGTGACGACCAGCGCCAGCGACGATCCTGAATCGAGCTGGGTGGCCATCGACGACTTCGGCGCGGGTGTGATGGTAGGCGAACATCTGGCCGTGCTGGGTCACCGGGACATAGCCGTCCTCGTCGAGACCAATCAACCGGCTGGCAGTCCGGGGCAGCGCCTTGATGCGCCCGAGCTCAGCCTCCTCGACGACGCCGCCCGCGTCGCAGGCCTGCGCAGGTCGATACCAGGGCAGGTCATGATCGTCTCGGGGGGCCACAACTCCATCGAGTCTGGCAAGACTGCCGCGATTTGGTTACTCGGCCACGAGCAACTTCCAACGGCGGTTGTCGGCTTGAGCGACGTGCTTGCCCTCGGCGCACTGCAGGCACTTGCGAGCCGCGGGTTAAGCATCCCAGGCGATGTGTCAGTGTGTGGCTTCGACGACATCCCCGCAGCCAAAGCCGCCGGCCTCACGACGGTGCACCAACCGATCCAGGAGAAGGGGCAACATGTCGGTCGGTTGCTGATCGACCCGCATTCGAGCCCTCGCCACGTGCTGCTGCCCATCAGCTTGACTGCACGTTCCAGCACCGGGCCCCCGCCGGAGTGGGCGGCCCGCCGCTACTCCGCGTCGTTGTCCGGCCAGGGGGCGTCGAAGGAGAGCCCGGCCTCATATGTCAGCTCCGAGACCCGGGCCAGCAACTCCGCGAACGAGGTCGAGCCCAGCAGTACCAGCTGATCGAGGGCATTGAGCGGTGAGATGGCGGCCAATTGCCAGGCCGCTGCCACCGGGTTGGCCGACAGCTCAACATCGGATGGCCAAACGTTCTGGGCGAACTCGCTGGCGACGGCGAGAGTGCGGCGTACCAGCTGCTCGGTCTCCCTGCGCAGCCGCCACAAATCGTCGTCCCACTCCAATTCCGCTATCTCGCGTACCTCGGCACATGGGTGCAGGGCGTCATGTAGCCACTCAACAACCTCGAAGCGTTGGCTGCCTTGAGCGACCAAGCCGACAGAGCCTTCTTGGGCGCCAAGCTGGGTGATGTCGGCGACCGTGCCCAGGCTGAAGCACTCCTCTCCACCGCCTACCTCTCGCCCCCGCTCAATCAGCACCACACCGAACCGCGCGTCCTCGTTCCTCAGCAGCTCGGCGAGCATGATCAAGTAACGCTCCTCGAAGACTCGGAGTCGCAACGGCATGTATGGAAACAACACCGAGTTCAGCGGAAACATGGCCATGACCGCCACGCCTTCAGACAACCACCAGGCGTCCCATCAGTCCAGCAGATCACGGATCACACCATCCGCGAGCAGCCTCCCATTGCGGGTCAAGATCAACATGCCATCCTCGACCACTGCCAGACGCTGCGCGACAAGGTGAACAAGACGACTCTCCTCGGTCGTGGTAAGCAGTGAGGTGGGGAGGCCGTCAGCGAGGCGAAGCTCGAGCAGGATGCGCTCGACTCGTCGTTGCTCTGCCGACAGCAGCTCTCGGGCCTGAGCAGGTGATAGACCTGAAGCGAGCCGGGACGCGTATGCCTGCGGATGCTTGAGGTTCCACCAACGCACGCCGCCCACATGGCTGTGCGCTCCTGGGCCGATGCCCCACCAATGGTGGCTGCGCCAGTAGCCCAGATTGTGGCGACAGCGCGTCGCCGCACTCGTGGACCAGTTGCTCACCTCGTATGCGGTGTGGCCGGCGGCGGTGAACCGGTCGTCAGCCATCAGATACTTATCGGCAAGATCATCCTCATCGGTGGGCGGGAGCTCGCCGCGCCGGATCCGAGCCGCCAGCCGGGTACCTTCTTCCACGATCAGCGCGTAGGCGCTGATGTGTTGTGGTGCCGCTGACAGTGCCGCCTCCAGGCTCTCCAGCCAATCGCTTGCCGACTCCCCCGGCGTTCCGTAGATCAGGTCAAGGCTGATACTGGCGAACCCGGCTGCCTTCGCATCGGTCACAGCCTGTAGCGAACGGCCCGGCGAGTGTGTCCGATCGAGCGTCGCGAGTACCTGAGGCACAACGGACTGCATGCCGAAGGAAATCCGGTTGAAGCCCAGCTCGCGTAGCCGTTGCAGACCCGCGGAATCAACGGACTCCGGGTTGGATTCGGTCGTCACCTCGGCGTCGGGCGCAAGCCCGAAATGGTTGCCCACCGCCGCAATCAGTCGACCAAGATCATCCGGCGGCAACACCGTCGGCGTGCCGCCACCGACGAAGATCGAGGAGACGGCCGGAGCGTCCGGGCCCAACACTCGGGCAGCTAGCCCGAGCTCGTGGATCGCGGCGTCGATGTAGCCCGCGCGGCTCGCTCCTGGTTCGCTGCCGAGCTCGGCCGCGGTATAGGTGTTGAAATCGCAGTATCCGCAGCGCGTCGTGCAGAACGGTATGTGGATGTAGATGCCGAGAGGTCGCAGCGCAAGCTCCGACCGGGCCTCCTCAGGTAGCGCACCGTCCCGCGGTGCAGGCTCTCCCTCAGGCACGACAGACGGCATGTCTCGAGGCTAGCGTCGTGTCGCCCAAGTACTTTTGCGGTTCGCGCCGCCCAGGCACGTACCTCGCGGCGTCTCCTCAGTCGGCATACGACCCGGTATCCCTCCCTCGTCGGCCGTGATGCACGCACCTGAACGACGCCAACCGCAAAGTGATGACCGGCGAGTACCGCCTGGGCGACGTACGGCACATCACGGCCGACTGTTCGGCTGCAGAGCGAGTGCTCGGCTGGCGCGCCCAGATCGACCTCGCCCAGGGGCTCGCCGACCTGTCAATCAGTGCGGGACGAGGACGAGCTTTCCGCGGCCGTGGCCTGCCTGGATGATCTGGTATGCCTCTGCGGCTCGGTCGAAGGGGAACGTTTGGACCTTGATCACCAGCTTGCTCTGTTCCAGCAGTTCCGCAGCCTCGGCGAGGGCCTTCATGGGCCGGCTGTCGGCCGATCCGCCGGTGACCCGCGCGCCGGACGTGGCGGCTGCGAAGTTGGCGATGGAGACAACCTGAGACGGTTCGGGAGCGAGGCTGATCAGATCTTCAATCGGAGTCTTGCCTACCGCGTCTAGCACCGCGTCGATCTTTCCGACATCTAGCGCCCGCACCCGATCCACCATGCCTTCGCCATAGACCACTGGAACGGCGCCAATCTCACGGAGATAGTCCTGGTTGCTCTCGCTCGCCGACGCGATCACTGTGGCACCACGCGCTTTCGCGATCTGCGTTGTGGCAGAGCCGACCCCGCCTGACCCACCGTCGATGAAGAGCGTGGTGCCTTCGGTTACGCCCAGCAGCCGCAGGACTCGCTCGGCCGTCTCAGCGACCACGCCGGCCGCTGCCGCCACTGCCCAATCCACAGACGCCGGTTTACCGGCCCAGGAATCGAGAACTGCATACTCGGCCTGGGTGTGCTCGCCGAGACCAAATACGTCATCACCGACCGCCACGTCGGTCACGCCCTCTCCGACCGCGTCAACAACGCCAGAGGCGTCGTAACCCGGATAACCGGTGCCCTCGAGCGGCTTGCCCTTCGCGTATCTGCCCGACATGAACTTCCAGTCAGCCCCATTGACGCTGGCCGCGCGTACCACGATGCGAATCTGCCCCGGTCCCACATGCGGCTCGGGCGCATCCCCAATGCTGAGGACCGCGGGACCGCCGTACTCGGTGAACTGAAGCGCAAACATATGGGCTCCCTCCCTGTTAGGCTCTGCTCGCGCAGAGATGGTTGCATAGCTACTTCTTGTCAGCCTTCCCTGTATCCGCGGTAGCGAGCGCGGCAACGAATGCCTCAGGGGGCACCTCCACCCGGCCGACCATCTTCATCCGCTTCTTGCCTTCCTTCTGCCTTTCGAGCAGCTTGCGCTTCCGAGTGATGTCGCCCCCATAACACTTGGCCAGTACATCCTTGCGGACGGCCCGTACGGTTTCCCGCGCGATCACTCGGTTCCCGATGGCCGCCTGGATGGGAACCTCGAATTGCTGACGCGGAATCAGCTCCTTCAACTTGGCGGTCATCATCACTCCATACGAGTAGGCCTTGTCCTTGTGCACGATCGCGGAGAATGCGTCGACCGGCTCACCATGCAGCAAGATGTCGACCTTGACCAGGTCTGCTGCCAATTCCCCAGACGGCTCGTAGTCGAGGCTCGCATAACCCCTGGTACGCGACTTCAGGGCATCGAAGAAATCAAAGACGATCTCTGCCAGTGGCAGCGTGTAGCGGATCTCGACTCGGTCCTCGGACAGATAGTCCATGCCGTGCTGCATCCCGCGACGGCTCTGACACAGCTCCAGAACTGTGCCGATGTAGGTTGCCGGAGCCAGGATGGTCGCCTTGACGACCGGCTCGTACACCTCCGCGATCTTGCCGTTTGCTGGATACTCCGAAGGATTCGTGACCTCGAGTTCGGTGCCATCTTCCATGATCACGCGATAGACCACACTGGGCGCTGTCGAGATCAGGTCAAGATCAAATTCGCGCTGCAGCCGCTCGCGCACGATCTCCATGTGCAACAGGCCCAGGAAACCGATCCGGAATCCGAAGCCGAGCGCACCCGAGGTTTCCGGCTCGTAGCTCAGGGCCGCATCGTTGAGCTGCAGCTTGTCCAACGCCTCGCGCAATTCCGGATAGTCAGCACCATCGATTGGAAAAAGGCCGGCGAACACCATCGGCTTGGGAGGCCGGTAGCCACCGAGATCCTGCGAAGCCGGCCGGCTCAGCGAGGTGACCGTATCGCCGACGCGAGACTGCCGTACCTCCTTCACGCCCGTGATCAGATAGCCGACCTCACCAACACTCAAGGAAGCCGCCTTCGTCGGCTCGGGAGAGATGACGCCAACCTCCAACGTCTCGTGTGCCGCCTTGGTTGACATCATCAACACGCGCTCACGATGCGACAGCTCGCCGTCAACCACGCGTATGTAGGTGACGACCCCTCGATAGGTGTCGTAGACCGAATCAAAGATCAACGCTCTAGCCGGCGCCGTGGGATCACCGATCGGCGCCGGAATCTCAGCCACGATCACATCGAGCAGATGCGCTACGCCCTCACCAGTCTTCGCCGACACGCGAAGCACCTCACCCGGATCGCAGCCGATGACTTTGGCTAGCTCGGCCGCGTATTTGTCCGGCTGGGCACTGGGCAAGTCGATCTTGTTCAGGACCGGAATAACGTGCAGGTCGGCCTCCAGAGCCAGGTACAGA
The DNA here is from genome assembly GCA_046723505.1 of Actinomycetota bacterium. Classification (GTDB taxonomy): domain Bacteria; phylum Actinomycetota; class Actinomycetes; order Propionibacteriales; family Propionibacteriaceae; genus Microlunatus. The sequence goes on along the minus strand of JBKOUS010000050.1, from coordinate 7,328 downwards.
TTGGCCAGAGTCTGAGCCTCAATACCCTGAGCCGCATCGACTAGGAGCACAGCACCCTCGCAGGCGGCCAGGGAGCGGGAGACCTCGTAGGTAAAGTCCACATGGCCCGGGGTGTCGATCATGTTCAAGATGTAGGTCTGAGTAGCACCCGGATCGCCCCCCCGGTTGCGAACCTGCCACGGCATCCGAACAGCCTGGGATTTGATCGTGATACCGCGTTCCCGCTCGATGTCCATCCGATCCAGGTATTGAGCCCGCATCGAGCGCTCGTCGACGACACCGGTCAGCTGGAGCATGCGGTCGGCCAACGTCGACTTGCCGTGATCGATGTGCGCGATGATGCAGAAGTTGCGGATGATCGACGGGTCGGTGCGGCCCGGCGGTGGCGTGAACACGGGACTCACAACAAACATCCTCACGTGCTATGACGAATTTGGCCCGCCGATGGCGCCGCTGGTAGCGTTGTCGGTTGCGCCTGCAGAGCGCGCCCCACACCACATCACGGAAGAGTTCCAGAGGCCTGTCGTGGCGAACATCAAGTCCCAGCTCAAACGAATCAAGACCAACGAGAAGTCCCGTCAGCGTAACAAGGCGACGAAGTCTGGGCTGAAGACCTCAATTCGTCGGTTCCGTGACGCTGCCGAATCGGGCGACACCGCGAGGGCGACCGAGCTGGCGTATGCCGCCTCCCGTGCTCTGGATAAGGCTGCGTCCAAGGGCGTCATCCACAAGAATCAGGCCGCCAACCGAAAGTCCGCGATCGCTGCCAAGGCAGCTCGCCTGGAGCCGTCCGGTAAGAAGAAGCGCTAGCTCCAGACTTAGCTCCGGCGTAGCCGCGAGACACTGAGCACGGCTCGTTCCAACGCGTACGCGCTATCGTCAGCAGCACCCTTGACGTCGGCGTCGGCTGCCGCGATCACCTTGAGCGCCGTAGCGAGGCCTCCCTGATCCCAACCGCGCGCTTGAGAGCGCATTGACTTCAGCTTCCACGGTGGCACCCCTACTTCTCGAGCCAGGTCTGCTTCTCGCTGCCCGGTACCTGCCGTGATCAATTTGCCAAGACCGCGAACACCGGAGGCCAGGGCGCTCGTGATCAGCACCGGCGCCACACCTGTTGCAAGGGCCCAGCGGAGCTGCTCCATCGCAACGCCGGTACGTCCCGCCAGGGCGGCGTCTGCCACGGCAAAGCTGGTTACTTCGGACCGACCACCGAAATAGCGCCGGACCTGATCCACGGAGATCGGACCCCCCTCGCCATCTGAGAGCAACTGCGCGACCGCCGCCGCCAAAGCCCGCAGGTCATGACCCACAGCGTCCACCAGTGCCGACGCCGCAGCTGCATCAATCGAGCTACCAGCTCGCTTCGCTTCGCCTGAGACGAACTGCGGCAGCTCCCAGGTCTTTACGGCTGCACATTCGATGACCTCAACATCAGCGGACTTCAGCTTCTCGAGGAGTCCCTTGCCCTTTTGCCCGCCACTGTGCACTGCGATGACGGCGAGATCCGGCAGCTGCGCGGAGGCAAGGTTGAGCAGATCCACCCCGAGTTCCGGAGCCAGATCCTCCAGCTCGGTGATCACGGCGACTCGCCGGCTCGAGAACAGCGATGGACTGGTGATCTCGGCAAGCTTGCCCGGATCCAGCCGAGCCGCTTCGATCTCGGAGACTTCGACGTCAGGCGCCTCTGATCGCATCTGATGACACAGAGTCTCAACCGCGCGGTCGGCAAAAAGCCCCTCTGGCCCACTGATGAGGACCAGCCGACCGAACGGTGACCTCGATGCCGGCACGTAGCACAGCATGCCAGCCTCGACTGACATCAGGATTTCGCGCCGGTTACGCCATGTTCCGTAAGGCAACACAAATCAGATTCGCGCCCGCGCATCACTGGTGTTGATATACATGAGCCGAGACACTGGATACGAGGCGAAAGGTGCGTCGGTGGTCGGCAAGTTGTGGTCCTCAATGTTCGGTCGAGTCGTTAATGATCGGCAGCCTCCGACTGACCCCAGCCCCATGGAGAAGAGTCTTGCCGAAGAGCCGGCGTTGGGCATGAAGCTCACCGGCGATCCGCACCCCCTAGACCACCTGGTGAGCGTGCAGCCGAACACCGTGGTGGTGGTCTTCGAGCAGGACAGCGTGCCGCGGCTCAAATTCCCCGGAGAGTACCTGACGCCCGGACTGCTTCCCTCGCTGCGCCCGGTACAGGTGTTGGCCGTCAACACGGCACCCGTCGAGCTTGACGTGACGGTCGACCATCTCCTCACCCTGGACGGCCATGAGATCGAGCGGTGCCTGGTTCGAGTGACCGTCCAGCTCACAGATCGCGACAAATACGCCTCTGTGGCCGGCCTGGCCGCAGAATACGGGACCGAACTCGAGGCCCACCTGCTGCAGCGCGTCGAAACTGAAGTGGCGATGGAGATGCATGCCGCCGTCAAGATGAACCGGCTCGCCGACCTGCGTCGTCAAACGGTGCAACAGGTCATGGCCGAGCGTTGGCTTCCCAAAACGTTCGCAAGCGGTGCGTTGGTGCGCCGCGATTTCGCAGTCATCGAGGTCAGCTGGCCCAAGGACAGCGCCATTCCGGCCGCAATCGCCCAGCAAAGCTCGCCGAAGACGGACCAGACAGCTTCAGTGTCCAAGCCGGAACGCGCTGCGCCTCTCGCGGCGATAGCGCCAGCAGCATTCGTGACTGAATTGTCCATGGACGCTAGGCTGCGTCGGATCTGGCGCCGGTACGCAGAGCCGGAACTTCGAGCGATCGCGGGCGCGAAAGTCGGCAATTCGGCAACGGTCGTTGCAGTAGTAGATCGGGAGCCCGGCGCTTACGAAGGAAGCCGGCTCCGCGAAGCCTTTGGCAGCTACCTCGAAGATCGGAATGTGCATTTTGTAGCCGCCGTCGCAGATTCCTATGAGGATCTCGTTCGCGCCTGGTTCAAGCAGGTCGACGGCAGTCCCGGTCGATTGGTCTCGGTCCGATCGGTTGATGACGGCTCGACCCTGCGGATCGATGTTGATCATGCTCTGCGATCGACCGAAGAGCGTACCCGAGGACTGTCGGTCGGTAGCCAATCGGATCGAGAGGCTCTACAGCGGCTGGTTCCCCATGAGCGGGTCGAGTTCGTGGCGGCGGACACGACGGGCTGATCCTATGAGCGTGAGCGGCACCACGTCGTGACCAAGATCACGTACACCAATCCGGGCGCTTCACGCCCGGAAGTGGGGTCGCTCGGACCATCTTCCGCCGAACGGGCAGAGGAATCCCGAAAGATTCGGCAGGCAGCCGTGATTCCTCTGGTCATCTCGCTTGGTGCCCAGTGGGTCTTCTTCATCCATTACTGGATTCCCGAGACGAGCGCCTTCCCGGCCAACGAACTCTGGCTCACTCAGTTGTCTCCGCTGGCTTCAGCTGCTCTGACCAGTGAAGGCCAGCCACAGGTTCAGGCACAGAACGGGCAGTGGGGACTTCCGGCGCTCGTGCTGTTGGTCTGTGCCTTTGCGCTGTTCTGGCTATCGCGTACCCGGCACTGGCTCGGCCGTACGGCGATGCTCGCTCCGGCAGCACTCGGCCTACTAGCTGCTCTGGCAATCGTTATCGGGCTCGCCGCGAAGGGTGAGCTCCGATCAACGATGATCGGCGTATTGCTGCTGATTACGTGGGTGTGGCGTGCTGGCTATGCCGCTCTTCACGGGTTCCTCGACAACCTTGCCCCGTTGCCTCGCAAGACTTGGCACAGCGGGCTGCCGCTTCTTGCCGCGTACGCAATCATCCTCCCGGCCCCGATCGCAGTGGGGCGCTGGTTGTTCGCTCCGGAGCTGCGCGACGCCGCGTACGCACTGCAGGAGAACACGGTGGCATTGCGACTCGCCGCTTTGTGGACCGCAGCCAGTGTGCTGCTTTACCTCTGCGGACTGCTGCTCGGCGTCGCTGTCTGGGTCGCCTACCAGGCGTGGCCGCCGCGCCGCGATGCCGGGTTCATCGGTCGCTGCCTTGTCGTAATCGGCATCCTGATCGTCACGGCTGCCGTCGGGTGGCCGGCGACCAGCGTCGCCGAGAAAAGGGTGACCGAGCTGACCTACGAAAGCCCGGCTGACGAAGTGCGCTTCAGGTGCGGTACCTGGATCCTCGATCAGCCGACAACGGACACGCAGCAAAGGGAACCAGCAAAGACCCTGGTGATCAGCGGCTTCACGTGCCGGACGGTGACAACTTTCGCCGGGTACCAGCAGCTCTCGACGCGGGAGCTCGATGTCTCGCTATCACCGGTCATCGCGTACACGCCTGAGGGTGCCAAGATCTCCGGACGCTTCGTCGCGGCCGAATACGGTGAGGTCATCGTCGTCGCGGGCAATGGCAGGTTCGATGCCCGCGCAAATGTGCTTCTCGGCCTCGGCTTGACCGATAGCGCCGAGCTTTGGCGCTATGTCTGCGGGAATGGGCCACTGGGTGTGCGCTTTGCCAACGTGCCAGCGGGAGACAATCCGGCCAATGGGCATATCACTCAAGGCGAGGTCGGCCCCGAGGTTGTGGCGAGCTGCGATGGCCAGATCGTGCCCATTAACCCGATGACCGGACCTGGATGATCATGGAGTAGTTGTCCAGATGAGCACCGCAACAAAGGCGGTTCAGACCGCAAGATTCCTCGGCGGCATGTATCGGGAACGAGCGCGGGTGCTCTACTGGGCGCACGTCCGCGGCGACTTGTTCAGCCGCCTCAATCTGCCGAACCAGCATACGAATCCCTACCCGATCTATGAAGAGATGCGCGCCAAGGGCCCGATGTTGCCGACCCGGCTCGGTAACTACAGCACCACCAGCCACCGGCTGTGTAACGAGGTGCTACGGAGCCGGAAGTTTGGAGTGGCCACAGAGGACGGAAGCGAGGACCTCGCACAGCAGGTAGGAATGGACCTCTCGCTGCTCGAACTCAACCCACCCGACCACAGTCGGATCCGCAGGCTCGCCGCACCAGCCTTCACCCCGCGGCGGATGGCGGGCTACGCAGAATTGGTGGATCAAGCCATCCGGCAGCTACTCGACCAATGCGAACGCGAGCGTGAGTTCGACCTGATGACCGCTTTTGCGTCGCCACTGCCCATTGCAGTCGTGACTCATCTGCTTGGTCTGCCGAACGAGCCTGAGCGGTTTCGGCGGCTGGGCTCGACGATCGCCCGAGGGCTGGATGGCATCTGGTCGCTCGGCCAGGCCCGTACGCTGGCGGCGGCCGACGCTCAGCTCCGGACCACATTTGCCGAGCTACTGGACCAGCGAGCAGTAGAGCCCGGCGACGACTTGGTGTCCGCGCTGGTGGCTGAGCAAGGGCGGGCAATCACTCCAGCGGAGCTGTCGGCACTTGTACGGCTGCTACTGATCGCAGGCTTCGAAACCACCGTTAATGCGATTGGTAGCGGCTTGCGCTGGCTGCTGGCCGACCGAGAGCAGTGGGAGTTGCTCGTCGCAGATCCCAAGCGGTCGCCTGCTGTTGTAGAGGAGGTGCTTCGTTTTGATCCTCCAGTCCAGCAGACCGCGCGGGTAGCCAATCAGCCGGCCGAGGTAGGCGATGTGCTGGTGGCGAGGAACCAGTGGGTGATCACACTCTTGGCAGCGGCTAACCGTGACCCAGACGTCTATCCGGCACCCAATCGCTTTGACGTCACCCGCGAGTCCCCAGCCGAGCACCTCGCCTTCTCCGGCGGCATTCACTATTGCCTCGGCTCGCCGCTGGCGCGGTTGGAACTGACTCAGGCGTTCCGCGCGCTTGCCGAGCGGTTCCCGCGGATCCGGCAGACCGCGCCGATCACTATGCGGCCCGGTACCACGCTCCGCGGGCCACTCCGGTTCCCGGTGACTGTGTCCTAATGACATTGGGCTGTGGCACAGGTGGTCATCGTTGGGTGACGGCAGCCAATCGCTCGCGATCCAACCTGACCGCGACTGAGCCGTCCTGGTCGGTCCTGAGCACGGTCATTCCAGCTGATCGCGCGAGTTGCACGGTACGGGGCGCCGGATGACCATAATCGTTGTCGACTCCAGCACTGGCGATGGCGAGTCGGCCGTGCGTAGCGGCGAAGAACGCCGGATCCTGCTGGGCCGAACCGTGGTGGGGAATCTTGAGGACGTCAGCGCGGAGGTCCGCCCCGGTGGCCAGAATCGCATGCTGGCCAGGCGGCTCAACATCACCGGTGAGTAGCAGCCGTATGCCCCTCACCTTGACCATGATCACCAGACTGCTGTCATTCTGTTTTGACGACTCATCCTGATCGACGGCCGCATGGTCCACCGGTCCGAGCACCTGGAGCTCCGCCTCCCCAACGCTGGCGCGGGTACCAGGGAGCGGCGCATTCATCAGAATGCCCTCTTGAACAGCCTGATGGCTGACCGTCGCTGTCAGCGGCCCAGGTGGTGCCAGCGGGCTCAGCCACAGCTGACCGATGCGTCGGCCTTGCAGTACACCGGTCAGACCGGCGACGTGATCGGCATGAAAGTGGGTGATGATCAGCAGCGGCACCCTCTTGATCCCGAGTCGGTCCAGACAGTCGCGCATCGGGGCAGGTGCGGGCCCGCTGTCGACCACAATGGCGCTGCGGCGCCCTGTCCATACTGCAAGCCCGTCGCCCTGGCCGACATCACAGGCAACCATCACCCAGTCGCGGGGCGGCCAGCCCGGCTGGCGCGGTGCTCCACTCAGGCAGATGATCATCACAGCTGCGAGCAAGAGCGAGAGCCAAGGCCGTGACAGGACATATGCCATGGACAGGCCGAGCAGCAGCGAGCAGATACCCAACCAGGCCAGGGTCAACGGAGTCACCCATAGATGCCACTCTGAGCCCGGAAGTTGGGAGCCGACCGTGGCGATCCAAATGATCACTTGGGCACACCAGGCGGCGCCGAAGCCGAAGACACTGGCCAAAGTCCCACTGATCAGCGAGGCTCCAGCGGCAGCAAAGCCCAGCACCGTAGCGGGTCCTACGAACGGCCCAGCCAGCGCATTCGCCACGAGGCCAGCGACGCTCACCCGGGCGGAGATGGCCGCCAGCATGGGAATGGTGGCCAGTTGGGCAGCGAGCGGCACCGCAATCGACTCGGCAATGATCACCGGCAGCCAGCGGCTCATGATTACTGTCCAGCTTCGAGCCCACCACACAATGCCGGCGCAGGCCAGCACTGATAGCGCGAAGCCGATTGACCTGCTGAGGAACGGATCCACCAGCACCAAGATCATGCTGGCGACCGCAAGGTTGCGCACGCCAGCCGTCCGGCTACCGGATCCCAGCGCGGCCAAAGCCACCAGACCCATCGCAGCCGCACGCAGCACGCTCGGCTC